>JAGFJD010000518.1 GCA_024102975.1 Phaeodactylibacter sp.
GCCTGCCGGGTGCCGTGGCGGCCCACATTGGCGAAGATGGGCGCGATGGCCGGCTGGATCAGGCTGTAGTGCCCCCGTTTCGGCTCTACATCCCCCCAGCTCTCCAGAAAGTGGTGGGTGGGAGTGATGTAATTGCAGAGCAGGGCTGTTTCGTTGGGCACGCCGGCGAAGGAAACCTTCAGGGCCACCTTGGCGCAGCCTTCGCGGAACTGGGCGGCGTTGGGCACGTCGTAGGCCGGGTTGGCGCCGTCCATGACGAACAGGGCGTCCACCCTGCCCGCGTTCATATCTTTGATGAGGGTTTGGATATGCTTGTCCATGCCCTGGCGCTGCAGCGACGCATTGGCGAAGTCGATCGTGCTGCCGTAGTTGCCGAGCATGTCGTTGATCGCGTTGACGAGAATCTGTTCGCCCAGGTTGTTGGAACCGGAGACGACCAGGGATTCGCTGCGGTGGCGCCAGAGTTCATCGGCCACCTTCTGGATTTTGGCGGTTTTTTCCGCATCCAGCTGCGGCCCGGAGGCGGCGCCGCGCCCCGCCTTGCCTGCCAGGGCGTTGTGCAGGGCCAGGATGGCGGCGCCCTGCTCCGACGGCCTGACCATGATGCGGTTGTCGGCGTTGGAGCCGGTCAGGCTCACGTGGCTTTCCACCTGGATATGGCGGGACATCTTCGGGTTCTTCACGTCGTCCAGCTTGCGCCCTTTGGCGTACTGGGCGGCAAATTCCACCGGAGAGACCCAGGTACCCAGGAAGTCGGCGTCGAAGCTGACGATCACCTGGGCCTTGTCGAAGCGGTAGCCGGGGACGACCGGCTGGCCGAAGCTCTGCTGGTTGGCTTCCAGGATGGCGGAGCTGGAAACGGGGTCGTACATCAGGACTTCCGTGTTCGGGAATTTGGCGCTGAAGTCTTCCAGCACCTTCTTTGTCGTCGGGCTCATAATGGTGTTGGCCACGATGCGGATGCGGGCGCCGGCGCTGAGCTTGCCCGTGATCTCCTGGTCGATCTCTGCCCAGGAGGGCCCTTTCTTGTTGCGGTTGTCCGGCAGGCCGATCCGCCCTTCGGAGACGCGGTAGGGCCCGTCGAGGCGGCTGGTGTCGTAGAGGCTCAGCACGCTGGCCTGCGCCCGGGCGCTGGTGCCGCCCCCGGTCACTGTCGACAAGCTGTTGCCTTCGATCTTGATGGGGCGCCCTTCGCGGGTCTTGACCAGTATGGCGCAGTAGTCGCCGCCCTGCACGAAACTGGAGGCGTAGTAAGCAGCGACGCCGGGGACGATCTCGTCGGGCTTGACCACGTAGGGGATGGCGCGCTTGACGGGAATGTCGCAGCTGGCAGCCAGGGTAGCGGCGCCGATGCCGAAGCCCAGGTATTTCAGAAAATCGCGGCGGCTGCTGGCGCCATGTTCGATGACCTCTTCGGCATGTATGAATTCCTGCTGGGTGGCTTTTTTGTATTCGGGGGTATTGGCAAGTTGGTCTACCCCGATCCAAACACCATTATTCTTATTCTTCATTTTTACTTTTTTCAGGTCCGAATGGGTGGATTGGCATGAATTAATAGTGGCATTTCTGGCATTCGAGGCCGCCGATCTCCTCGACGGTCACCTTATCGCGTTCTCCGCTGGCGATCTCCTCGTGGTAGTTCTCGTAAGCCTTGTAGTACTCGTTGCCGGCAAACTGCACCTCGGTCTGGCGGTGGCAGTTGATACACCAGCCCATGGAAAGGGGGGAGTACTGCTGGACCACTGCCATTTCCTCGACCGGCCCGTGGCAGGTCTGGCATTCCACCTTGCCCACGGAGACGTGCTGGGCGTGGTTGAAATAGGCGTGGTCGGGCAGGTTATGGATGCGGACCCATTCGATCGGGCCCTGGATTTTGTCCTTGGTTTCGTTGGTCAGCGAGGTGACGATGCCGTCCCACTGGTCTTCGATCAGCTTTTCGCCGGCGGCATCGAGGCTGCCTTTCTCCTTGACATAGGAATCGCCGATCCACTTTTTGAATATCTGCTCGATATCCGCCTGGCTCATGTCGTCGTAGTTCTCGATGTAGGTGTCGGTGTTGGGGTTCCAGCCGATGGAAGCGTAAATCTTGCTCAGCTCGGCAGTACCGTAAGTAGAGCCCACCTTGATCGCGGCATGGCAGTTCATGCAGGTATTGGCGGCGGGGATCACGGAATGCTTGGAGCGGCGGGCGCCGTCGTGGCAGTACTGGCAGTCGATCTTCTGGAGGCCGGCGTGGGTAGCGTGGGAGAACTTGATGGGCTGCTCCGGCGCGTACCCTTGCTGGCGGCCCAGCATGATGGCGTTGTCGACTGTTTTGTAACCGCCGAGCACCACTACAGCAAAGATGAGGAAAGCGATCAGCCCTTTGCTGGTCAGGATTTCCACCAGCGTCTTGCGGCGGGCAGGCGCATTGCCTTCCCGCACCTGAACCATGTAGTTGAGGTTGGCTACGATGCGGGCCAGCACGACGGAGAGGACGGCGAGGATGACGGCCAGGGCGATGAAGAGCGGGGTGTTGTTCGGCTTTTCCACGGCCTGCTGCGGCCCGGCTGCCGGCCCCTGCGCGGCCTGGTCCTTGCCCGTGTACACGTAATCCACGTAGGCGAGGATGTTGGCGATCTCCTGGTCGGTGAGGTTGAAGTTGTTCATCACCGTAGGCTTCCACTCGTTCCACAGCTCCACAGCCCGGGGGTGGCCCTCGTTGATCATGGCCTGGGAGTTGCGAATCCAGCGGTAGAGGTCTTCCTGCGGATAATCTGCCCAGCGTTCTTCCAGTCCGCCGAGGGCGGGGCCGGTCAGGTTATCCTTCATGTTTTTATTGTGGCAGGTGGCACAGTAGTTCCGGAAAAGCGTCTTTCCCTCATCGATGTTGGCCTCTCCGGCGGGCGCCGGGGCCTCGGCAGCCGCCTCCTGCTGGCCATCCTGGGCGATGGCAGGGAAGGAGAACAGCGCCAGGACGAGAAGGAGCGAAAATCGGCTAATCAACTGCTTGAATGTCATCTCGTGGTGCTATTTTAATATATAATTTCGTCAATACTTGAGTGTCATTTCTTTGTCAGCGCAAAGATAACTTTCGTGTTAATTTTTTAACAATAAAAGTCAAAATCCCGCAATTATTTAGATTGAGTCTAAACAACAGCCGGTTTTGTACAGGTTTTGCCGGGTGAGAATCGTTCTTCCTCTTCCCCTTTTGCCCATGGATTATTCTACAATATATGCCTGGTTGCAATAGGTTTTTGCATTGGCTCGCCCCGCCCCTTAGGGAAATCCACGCACAAATGCACGACTTGTCCCGTACACATCGTGTCGGAAAAACCTATTGCTGCTGAGTAATCCATGAACAGATATAAATTTCACAATATTTTCAACTTCATACACCACTGCACTTTTCCTTTAATTTCGGCTGCCGTTCTAAGCTTCCAAGGTTGGACAGCCTCATACATCATACACAAAAGGATTCCGGTTGTGCCCCGTATACCGTGAACACATCCCGGCTCATCCTGTCCAGCGTCAGCTGAGGCCAGGCTCACGCCAAGGCACTAAGGTGGATACCCACTCTGCGCCTTTGCGCCTCTGCGTGACGCCCCCCTCTGGGAGCACCTGTTTCAAAATCTAAACCCTAAACCGCCACCTGTGCCCGTATGGGCGGGTGCGGGTCGTAGCCCTGCAGGTCGAAATCCTCGTATTTGAAGCCGAAGAGGTTCTTCACCTCCGGGTTGAGCTTCATCGCCGGCAGGGGCCGGGGGGCGCGGCTCAGCTGGAGGTTGGCTTGTCCCAGGTGGTTGAGATAGAGGTGCACATCGCCAAAGGTGTGGATGAAATCGCCCGGCTGCAGGCTGCAGGACTGGGCCACCATCATGGTCAGCAGCGCGTAGGAAGCGATGTTGAAGGGCACGCCCAGGAATACGTCGGCCGACCGTTGGTATAACTGGCAGGACAGGCGGCCTTCCGCGACGTAGAACTGGAACAGCGTATGGCAGGGCGGCAGGCCCGATTTGGCCATGACCGGTATGTCCTTCGGGTTCCAGGCCGAGACGATATGGCGGCGTGAATCCGGATTGCGTTTGATGGCTTCCACCACCTGCGCCATCTGGTCGATGCCACCGAAGTCGCGCCACTGGCGGCCGTAGACCGGCCCGAGCTCGCCCCACTGGCGGGCGAACGCCTCGTCGTCCTTCACCCTGCCGACAAATACTTTCATCTGTTCTTTCCAGGCGTCGCTGTATTTCGGATATTGCGCCTCCTGGCCGCTTTCCCGCAGCCAGTTCTGGTACGGCCATTCATTCCAGATGTTGACCCCGTTGCGGACGAGGTAGCGGATGTTGGTGTCTCCCCGCAGGATCCAGAGCAACTCGTGGATGACAGACCGGAGATATACTTTTTTGGTGGTCAGCAGAGGAAAGCCCTCCTGGAGGTTCATCCGCATCTGGTAACCGAACACGCTTAGGGTGCCCGTCCCGGTGCGGTCGTTCTTGCGGACGCCGTTTTCCTTGATGTGTTGCAGAAGGTCCAGGTACTGGCGCATGGAATTTAAGTTTGGCTTTTTGCTTAGCTAATGGGGTGTTTCGGTGTTTTGGTGTTTCGGTGTTTTGGTGTTATGGTGTTATGGTGTTATGGTGTTTTGGCCGCAACACCGCACAAAAATAGCAACGTCCCGGAACCAGGCTAACTTCCGGGCGTTAAATTAAGGAATTTCTCACAAAAATCTCATTATAATGAAAACAGAGCCGAGTCTTAATATGCTGATAGCCATAACCTTACTGCTATTCAGCAGCGCTTTGCCCGCCCAATCCGGGCAGTGGAAGCTCAGGAAAGAGGCCGACGGGCTGAAAGTTTATCTGCGCGACGCCGAAGATTCCAACATCAAGGAAGTCAAAATAGAGGCCACCTTCGACGCCTCCCTTTCGGCCGTCATCGCCGTGCTGAAGGACGTGCCGGCCTACACCTCCTGGATTTACAAATGCGCCAAGGCGGAACGCCTGGAGCCAGCTGCCAACACCTCCAGCGTTTACTACTGCGAGATCGACTTTCCCTGGCCGCTGAGCGACCGCGACTTCATCGCCAGGAGCAAACTCCGCCAGGATCCCGTCAGCAAGCACGTTTTCATCGACGTGAAAAGCAGCCCCGCCTACCTGCCCGAAAAGGACGGCATCGTCCGCATCGAAACCATGAACATCCACTACGAATTTATCCCGGTGGAAGGCAACAAGGTCAGGATGAACTACCGCCTCCACTCCGACCCCGGCGGCGCCCTGCCCGCCTGGCTGGTCAACATGGCCGTCGACAACGGGCCGGTCAACACCATCAAAGGCATCCGGGAGATGGTGAAAAAAGACAAGTACCGGGACGCAAAGCTGGCTTTCCTGGAAGAATAGACAGGATGACAGGATGACAGGATAGGCAGGATGAACAGGATTTGCTATGACTCCGGAGTGCAGCTCTGTTTTAGCTAATCCTGTCATCCTGTCTAAAGTAATTTCCTCCCTTATCCGTCTACTGAAAAAAGATATGCCGGCAAAAGCGCGCCCCGGCCACTCCCAGGCGCGCGCTTTTGCCGGGAAATGATATGGCTGACCGCAACCAAACGCTGGGAGACATCATCAGGGGCTACCGCCAACGGCTGTACGGGTTCATCCGTGGCCGCACGGCCAGCGACGCCGATGCGGAGGACATCCTGCAGGAGGTCTGGTACCAGCTCAGCCGGCTGGTCGACCTGGAGGCCATCGGGAACATCAACGCCTGGCTCTTCCGCGTGGCCCGCAACAAAGTCACCGACCGCTACCGCAAACGGGAAGAGGAATCGCTGGACGGCATGGCCTACGAGGACGAGAGCGGAGACATGGCCTTCCGGGAGATCCTGCTGGCCGACTTCAATACGCCGGAGACGGAACACCTGCGCCAGCTCTTCTGGGAGGAACTGTTCGCCGCCCTGGAGGAACTGCCGGAAGCCCAGCGCGACGTTTTTGTCCGCAACGAGCTGGACGGGGAAACCTTTCAGCAGATATCGGACAGCACCGGCGTCAACATCAAAACGCTGATCTCCCGGAAACGCTACGCCGTGATGCACCTGCGGGAACGGCTGGAAGAGTTGTACGGGGAGTTGATGGGGTATTGAAGTATTGAAATGGAGGGGAGATGGGATATGGGGGAGATGTAGGGGAGATCATGGTGGAGATACAGTTTTGGCAACTATTTGCCACACAGGCCATATCAGGCAGTTCAAATAGGCTACAGTAGCCGCGGCCTATGTGCTCTATTGTGAAAACGCTATGTGCCCTATGTGGTTAAACAAAAGGCTTAAACAGTTAACAGTTTTTAAAACAGGCTACCATTCTAAGGTCGGAGGCCAACCGAGGGTTCGTGCATCGTACACTGTCCTCAAAATGCTGTCCAACCCGGGAGGGTAACTCCAAAATACAGGTTTATGCATAGCCATTCCAGAAAAACGGGATACCGGTACGGCTGGGGCCGGCGGGTTTTCATTTTTTTGTTCTTTGCGGCCGCCTTTCTGCTGTTGGGAGCGATCGTGATGCTGTTGTGGAACGCCATACTGCCGGAAGTGACGTCGGCCCGCCCCCTCTCCTACTGGCAGGCGCTGGGGTTGCTGGTGCTGAGCCGCATCCTCTTTGGCGGGTTCCGCTTCGGCAGGCCGGGCGACAAAACGGAATACTGGAAGAAACGGCGCGAATGGCGCGAAAAGTGGATGAACATGAGCGAGGAAGAGCGGGCGCGGTTCCGGGAGTCGTGGAAAAAGCGTTGCGGGGGAAGGAATGAGGGAAAGGAGAAGGATTGATGCGTGATTTGCGGGGAGGTTGGGACTGCGGTTCGCTTTTGGCGGTTCGCGGTTCGCGGTTTGTTAAAAAAAAATGGTAATCCTTAAAGTAATTTCCTGGCTGCTTCGTCTTCCCTGTTGTAACTGATTTATCCATTCAAAAAAACCAATCAACCATGCGACCCTTTGCGTTCGCCCTGTCCGTCGCGGCAGGGGCTGTATTCTTTTTCCTGTTGGCCAAGGTGTTGTTCTTCGGCCTGATGTTCATCGTCCCGCTGGCCCTGATGGCCGCCCTGGTGCTGGGCATCCGGCGGCGCCTCGCCTGCGGAGGGTATTACCACCACTACCGCCGCTTCGGGCACCGGGGCTGGGAGGAGCCGCCGGGCTACCACGCCCGCCGCCGCCCGGAGCCGCTGGAGGACTACCGGACGATCATCGTAGAGTAATAGAGTTGATGCGTTGGGACCATCATGGGTTAAAAATGGCTCTTTTCTTCCCACACTATGCCTTTTTTCGGCCACGTAGCTAGGCTATGCTCCCTCAAAAAGCCTGCGTGTGGTCGAAAATAGCTCATTTTTACCACCACGCTGCTCCAACGCATCAACTCTAATCGCGTATTCAATTTCAAAATTCATCCAACATGTGTAAGAGATCTCATTCCTGGGGCCGCCACCATTGGCGCGGCCACCATCACGATCACGGCCGCCGGTTTGGCGCCGCTTTTTCATCCATTGCCGCCAACGTCCGCGAGCTGGACGACCGCTACGAACTGGAGCTGTTTGCGCCCCGCCTGAGCCGGGAAGATTTCCAGCTCGAACTCGTCGGCCGGACGCTCACCATTTCCATCGCCGCCGGGCAGGAAGAAGAAGTGGAACTGGGCAGCCGGATCCGGCAGGAATACCGGCCCCGAGGCACGGAGCGCAGCTTCAGCCTCAACGAGAAGATCGACCTGGACAACGTCAGGGCCGCCTACGCCGAGGGGGTGCTGACGGTTACCCTGCCCAAGTACCCGGATCAGGTGACGCAGAGGAGAGGGGTGGACGTGGCCTGACCAGACTTTGAACGGTCCGAGTTTGAAGGCGGAAGGCGGAAAGCGGAAGGCGGAAGGCGGAAAAGCAGGGGTTTTGCGCCCATTTTGCGCCCCATTCCGACTTCGCACTTCGCACTTCCGACTTAAGTCCAAATTCTAGGTAGCCTAAACGGAGGCCATGCCCTCCGTCCGGTTTTCGTGTCAACAAAGGCGGTTCCGCGAACGGGGCCGCCTTCGTTTTTACCGCACCATTACCTTAAAGGTGCGCGAACCGCTGTCGCCGGCCAGGGCCGCCAGATAGATGCCTGGGCTCAGCCGCCCCACCTCTGCCCTTTCCAGGGCGGCGCCGCGCAGGGGCTGGTCCAGGAGGAGGCGGCCGTCAAGGCGGAAGAGCTGCAGGCGCCGGTAGCCAAAGGTGTTGCGGATGTGCAGGTCGCCGTCCGCCGGGTTGGGGAAGACGGAAGGTTCGGCCGCGGCGGCCTCCCGTCCGGAACCGACGGTGCGGTCGATGAGATAGGTGCAGTAAGCGATGCAATTGCGGGTGGTACGGATGCCGAGGCTGACCTTGAACTTCATCTGCCCCGGCGGCATTTCCAGGACGGCCTGGGGGCTGCCGGTGGCAAAGGTTTCGTAGTCGTTTTGCCATTCCCAGGAGGCGACTTCGTCGTCCTCCGCCGTAGGCGACTGGTCCTGCAGAAGAAGCTGGTCCCCTTCGATGGCATAGGCGAAGTCTACCTCGCAGCCCAGGTCGATGCGGGGGCACTTCTGCGACCAGCAGCTCAGGGCACCCCGGACGAACGCCTCGCAGTCGTTGCCCGGGTCGGACCCGTCGCAGCCACAAAGGGGGATGTATATGGCCGGGCAGGCCACCTGGGGATAGTAGTGAGAGGAATCGACACAGATCACCTCCTGGGCGCGGGCGGGGAAAGCGGCAAGGGACAGAAAAGCCAAAAGGGCGGGCAATTCGGAAAGTTTCATAGCTAAATCTTTTTCGGGTGGCAGAATGGCCCTAATTTCGGGCATTACCGAAAAGAAATCAATGCCAAAAGAACAAACCGCAATGAAAAAGACCAAGGCAACTTTCTCCGCATTTTTCCTCTTCTGCTCCATCGCCGCCATGAGCCAGGCGCCGGCAGGGTCAATGGCCACCGGGAAGAGCCTGTACCGCAGCTACTGCCAGTCGTGCCACGGCGAGACAGCCCGGGGAGACGGCCCGGTGGCCCAGTACCTCGTGCTTCCCCCTGCCGACCTGACGCAGATCGCCGCCCGGCGCGGCGGTGTTTTTCCGGCAAAGGAAGTCTACCGCATCATTGATGGCAGGAAGGAAGTGAGGGTCCATGGCACCAGCGACATGCCGGTCTGGGGAGATATCTTCCAGCGGGGTTGGCCGCCGAAAGAAACCAGGGAGAAAATACAAAACCTGGTAGCTTATCTCGAAACCTTGCAGGAGTGAGGGGCCCTACCCGTCGATCCGCGAAACATTGATCGCCACCGGCCCTTTGGGCCCGGAGGCCACCTCGAAGGTTACTTTGTCGTTGTCGGTGATGTCATCCACGAGGCTGTCGGCGTGGACGAAGAAGTCCTCTTTGCTGTTTTGGTCGGCGATGAAGCCGTAGCCTTTCTCGGCGTTGAAGAACTTGACCACGCCCGTGCGGAGGAAGTTCGGCTGGTCGGATTTATCTTGTTTCGGCACGCTGACGTCGATATCCTCTGCTTTGATCGTCCTTCTTTTTGAGGGGTCCGGAGGCGTCGGGGTGAGGTTGCCGTTCTCGTCGAGGTACATGAATTCAGGCGTGTCGCTGCCTTCCTGTTTGCGTTGTTCTTTCCTTTCGGCTTTATCCTTGCGCCGCTTGCGCTTTTTCTTTTCCCGTTCTTTTTTATTGAAACTGTCCGCCATAAGTGTGTTTTGAGTGATGAATGTCCTGCGCTAAGATCAGAGTTAAGCGGATCGTTTGCTGCCAAAGTACCGGGTTAAGCCTGAAAATAACTTCTCGACGGTGAAGGTACGGAAATAAATGCAGACCCTTGCCGGATAATGATCGTCGAATTGTTTTCAAAGCCCTCCTTCCTGATGGGATTACCCCCTATGCTGATCCGCAGGGCAGTTTCCCCCTGGCAGTTGAGGATCTCAGGGGCGATCTCCCTGACGTTGTTCGAATGAAAGTCCTTATACAGGCGGCAAGAGGCAGTTCTTCACCTTTGACATCGGCCCCGGCCTGCTGTTTGAGTGCTCTTCGCCGGTGCAGGCGGCGTAGCCCTTGCCGGGGCACACTACTGGACAAAATGGTTTTGGACACAGAGCGCACTGAGTCAAACACAGAGGTGCGCAAAGTTTTTCTGTTGATAATCAAGCCTCTGTGTGGCTCTGTGTCTTCCCTGCCTGCAAGGCCGCGCCTCGCGGCAGGCAGGTCGGCGTACTCTGTGCCCCAAAAAATGTCCAGCAGTTTTGTTGCCGGGGTGCAATTTACCCTTGCGCTCCGACTTGGACCGAGACCCAGAAGCACAACCCGCGCGCCAATGGCAGCCTTCGCATGAAGCTACGGCTGCCGGAGAAAATTGGCGCCCGAGAGGGAGGCTGCCGAGCAGGCGGGGAATGCAATGGAATAAATTGGCGCTCGGGATATACAACACCTCAAATGAGGGAAATATCGTACCTTGCCGCCGCTATGAAATTCGAAGATTACCAGTTCCATCCAAAAGTTAAAAAGGGCCTGGCCCTCCTGGGCTTCCGGCGCCCTACCGACATTCAGTACAAATCCATCCCCAACATCCTCAACGGGGAAGACCTGCTGGCGGTGGCGCAGACCGGCACCGGCAAAACAGCGGCGTTCGCCATCCCGATCGTAGACCTGATCTACAGCAAAAAAAGCCGGCAGCGAGGGCCAACCGGCGTGATTTGCCTGGTGCTGGTGCCCACCCATGAGCTGGCCATGCAGGTGCGGGAAGTCTTCGATGCCATCGCGAAGTACACCCCGGTAAAAACAGCCGCCCTGATCGGCGGCGTAGAGCAGGATCCTCAAATCGAAAAGCTCAGTGAAGGGGTGGATATCGTGATCGCCACGCCGGGCAGGATGTTCGACCTCATCAGCCAGGGCCATTTGAAAACCCGCCACATCGAAATACTGGTCCTGGACGAGGCAGACCACATGCTCGACCTGGGCTTCATCCAGGATATCCGGGACCTGATGCGCAAGCTGCCCAAAAGACGGCAAACCCTCTTTTTCTCGGCCACCATCAACGACAAGATCAAAAAGATCGCCTACTCCCTGGTCAAACAGAACGCCATCCGCATCCAGCTGTCGCCCAAAGACCCGGTGGCAAAAAACATCGACCACGCCGTCCTGTTTGTGGAGATGGACCACAAGCGCTTTTTCCTGGAAAGGGTGATGGTTGAAAACCCGGATGCCAAGGTATTGGCCTTTGTGCGGACTAAAGTCCGGGCCGAAAGGGTGGCCAAAGCTATGGAGCGGGTGGGCATCCCGGCGCTGGCTATCCACGGCGACAAAGACCAGGAAGAGCGCTCGGAAGTACTCCGGCAATTTAAATCGGGAGAGACGAACTTGCTGATCGCCACAGACGTGACCGCCCGGGGCATCGACATTCCCGACATAGAGATCGTGGTCAACTACGACCTGCCGGAAGAGCCGGAGAATTACGTCCACCGGGTAGGCCGGACGGGAAGGGGCAAGCGCCGGGGCAACGCCTACTCCTTCTGCTCGGAAGAGGAAAGGAAAACGCTGGCCGAAATCCAGGCCTTCCTCGACAAGGAGATCAAAGTGCTGGAAATCGACAAGTTCGAATATTCCGACACCATCAACATAGAACGGGACCGGACCAATGACTACCGGGCGTTGATAGAGGAAATCGAGGCGTTTGAGGACAGGAAGAAGAAGCGGAAAAAGAAAAAATAAGGAAGGTGTTTGGGTGTTGAGGTGTTGAGGTGTTGAGGTGTTGTGGTGTTTTGGTGTTTTGGTGTTTTGGTGTTTTGGTGTTTTGGTGTTTTGGTGTTGTGGTGTTGTGGTGTTGAGGTACAACCTGGGAAATACCAGAGAGCATCCTTTCCCATTTCCCATTTCCCATTTCCCATTTCCCATTTCCCACTTCCGACTTCCGACTTCCGACTTCCGACTTCCGACTTCCGACTTCCGACTTCCCCCTTCCCATTTCCCCATTTCCCATTCCCGACTTCCCCATTTCCCCATTTCCCATTCCCCCCCCCTGTCCACCCTTTGTCCACCCCTTAAAATTGCGGCTT
>JAGFJD010000533.1 GCA_024102975.1 Phaeodactylibacter sp.
CTTTTGGAACCTCACTTTGCCATTTTTCCGCCCCGTAGCGCTGCTATGGGGCGGAAAAATGCCTTCGTGAGAACCCAAAATCTGACATTTTCGCCTCAAAAGCACCACCTCCAAACATGCTCTAAAGCGTCGCCTTGCGTAAAAAGCCTGCCATTTTCGACGGGCGGAACACCTCGCCGGCGTATACATGTAGTGAAAATTGACGTATATTTGCAGTCTATGAAGAATATCAGAAACTTTTGCGTAATCGCTCATATTGACCACGGGAAGAGTACCCTTTCCGACCGCCTCCTGGAGTTCACCAAAACGATCTCGGAGCGGGATATGAAGGAACAGGCGCTGGACAGCATGGACCTGGAGCGCGAGCGGGGCATCACCATCAAGAGCCACGCCATCCAGATGTACTACGACCACGAAGACGGGCAGACCTATACATTCAACCTGATAGATACCCCGGGCCACGTCGACTTCTCCTACGAGGTGTCGCGCTCGATCGCCGCCTGCGAAGGCGCCCTGCTGCTGGTCGATGCCACACAGGGCATCCAGGCACAGACCATTTCCAACCTGTACCTGGCCATCGAGCACGACCTGGAGATCATCCCCATCCTGAACAAGATCGACATGCCCAACGCCATGATCGACGAGGTCTCGGAACAAATCCTCGACCTCATCGGCTGCGAGCTGGAGGACATCGTCCTGGCCAGCGGCAAAACCGGGCAGGGCGTGCCGGAGATCATGAAGGCCATCGTGGAACGCATACCCCATCCCAAAGGAGACCCGGAAGCGCCGCTGCAGGCCCTCATCTTCGACTCCGTATTCAACGCTTACCGCGGCGCCGTCGCCTACCTGCGCATCATGAACGGCACCATCCGCCAGGGCGACCATGTCCGTTTTGTCAATACCGCCAAGGAATACGAGGCCGACGAGATCGGCGTCCTGCGCCTGACCCAGGATCCGAAGAAGGAACTGTCGGCCGGCAACGTGGGTTACATCATCACCGGCATCAAGGAATCGAAGGAGATCAAGGTGGGGGATACCGTCACGCACGTGGAGCGCCCCTGCGGGCAGGCCATCAAGGGGTTTGAAGACGTCAAGCCCATGGTGTTCGCCGGCATCTTCCCCATCGACAACGACGACTACGAAGACCTGCGGGACAGCCTGGAAAAACTGCAACTCAACGACGCCTCGCTGATCTTCGAGCCGGAGACCTCGGTAGCCCTCGGCTTCGGCTTCCGCTGCGGGTTCCTGGGCATGCTGCACCTGGAGATCGTCCAGGAGCGCCTCTTCCGCGAGTTTGACCAGGACGTGATCACCACCGTGCCCAACGTGTCGTACAACCTGCTCACTACCAAAGGGGAAGAACGGACCATCCGGACACCGTCCGAGCTGCCCGAGCAAAACTACGTAGAATACGTCGAGGAGCCGTTCATCTCCGCCCAGATCATCACCAAGCCAGAGTTCATCGGCGCCATCATGAACCTCTGCCTGGAAAAGCGGGGCATCCTGAAAAAGCAATACTACCTTACCCAGAACCGCGTAGAGCTGGCCTTCGAACTGCCCCTGGCAGAGATCGTCTTCGACTTCTACGACCGGCTCAAGTCCATATCCAGAGGTTACGCCTCGTTCGACTATCAACCCCTGGACTACCGCAAGTCCGACCTGGTCAAGCTGGATATCCGCCTCAACGGCGAACCGGTGGATGCCTTGTCCGCCCTGGTACACCGCGAGAAAGCCGAAGCGTTCGGCAGAAAAATCTGTAAGAAGCTCAAGGATTTGCTGCCCCGCCAGCAGTTCGTCATCGCTATCCAGGCGGCCGTCGGCGCCAAGGTCATCGCCCGGGAGACCATCTCGGCCATGCGCAAGGACGTGACAGCCAAGTGCTACGGAGGCGACATCACCCGGAAGCGCAAGCTGCTGGAAAAGCAGAAGAAAGGCAAGCGCCGCATGCGCCAGTTCGGCAATGTGGAAGTGCCGCAAAAGGCTTTCCTGGAGGTGTTGAAGCTGGACTAGGATGAACAGGAGACAGGATGGGCCCGGTTTTGGCTTCCTCTTCGGGGGGATCGAGGGGAGGGTGTGCAGACAGGATTAACAAGATGTACCCTGTGAAGTATAGCAAGCTACTTCACAGGGTGAACAGGATAGGCCACTTTTAGGCTTGCCCTGATGGACAGGAGGGATTCCATTTTAGCTTCCCCCTAACTTACGGCACAGCGCTTTTACTAATTTTATGTGAGGTTTGAGGTTAAGGCTGAGAGAAAGAGAGGGCAGCCGTAACCTCAGAGCATGTTTGGAGGTAGTCCCCGACACTATGTGTACGGGGCAGGCTATTTTGGCTGCAAATGCCAGCTTTTGGAATCCCGACCCTACGGGTGCGGGACAGGCTCTCACTTTGCCATTTTTCCGCC
>JAGFJD010000563.1 GCA_024102975.1 Phaeodactylibacter sp.
GCCCATGTCGATGACAGCCGCGCCGGCGGCGTCCACTACCCGCGGGTTGCCGGCCAGGTCCGCTGTGGTGGTATTGGCGCTGTTGTCGCCGGCGTCGACGGCGGGGGAGCAGGCTTGCAGACGCAGGCCGCCGTTGGCGGGATCGATGAAGAGCGGGTCAACGTTCAGGTTACCCATGCCGGGATAGACACCGCTTGCCTGTTGTACGATGGAATAGGTAACAGAAGGGGCAGGGGTATTGGTGCTTTTGGCAAGCTCGGTGCCGTTGCCCCAAAAAATGCAATTGGCCACGGTGGGGGAGGCGACAGCATCGTTATACATTCCACCACCCTCGAAGGCCGAATTGCCAGAGAAAGTGCAGTTTACCACCTGAGTAGTAACGGAAAAATCGTTGTGCATCCCCCCACCCCGGAAGCCAGCAGAATTACCTGAAAAAGTACAATTGATTATCGTTGGGGGAGAGCCTGTGCCGTAATTGGTCAACCCACCGCCACTGGCGTTGGCAGAATTGCCATAGAAGGCACAGTTGGACACAGTAGTAGAGGCATCTTGATTGTACATCCCACCGCCAAAGGAACTGGTAAAATTTCCGGAGAAAGTACAGTTGCTCACGGTCGGCGAGGCTTCTTCGTTGTACATCCCACCGCCATAAACAATGGCAAAATTTCCGGAAAACGTGCAGTTGGACACAGTAGTAGAGGCATTTTCGTTATACATCCCACCACCGTTGGCATTTACAGCTGAGCCATTTGCATTCCCCCCGCTGATGATGAAGCCGTCAAGTTTAGCGGAGCTGTTCAACCCGTTGTTGTTGTTGAAAACGACGTGGTAGCTGTTGTCCGTCCTGTTGGCAAAATTCGGCCCGTCGTCGCCATTCAAATCCCCACTGAGGGTGGTCACGTTCGCCGTCCAGTTCCGGTCGCCAAAATCGGGATCGCCCGTGTTGGGGAAGCCGCCATAGATGGCCAGGTTGTTTCTCATCACAAAAGAAACTGTGCGGTCGGCGCCGGAGGTGGGCTTGTAAGTGCCGGAGGCCACCCAGATTTCGGTGATGTTGGAGCATTGGTTGGCTACGGCGAGGGCGTCCTGCAGGTCGGTGAAGGCGTCCGTCCAGGAGGCGCCGTCGTTGTTGCCGGAGGCGTCGTCGTTGACGTAAAGTATGTCACCGGCAGGGCAACAAGTTCCACCCTCATCCACCTGCCCGTCGCAGTTGTCGTCTATGCCATTGCATACTTCGGTGGCGGCAGGGTTGACGTTCGCGTTGCCGTCGTCGCAGTCGCCGGAGGTGGCTGTCAGCCCGGTTGCCAGTTGGTAGCCGGCCGGCTGGGCGCACTGCATCAGGGTGGCGCCGTTGGAGTAGCCGTCGCCGTCGGCATCCTGGTACCAAACAGTGGCGGGGTTGATGGCGGCATTGCCGTCGTCGCAGTCGGTGTTGTCGGCCACGTAGCCGGCGGGCGGCTGGCAAGCCTGTTGGGAATCATTCGGATCGCCATAGCCATCGCTGTCGGCATCGGCGTACCAGGTAGCCAGGAGGCCCTCGTCCACCTGCCCGTCGCAGTTGTCGTCTATACCGTTACATACTTCGGTTGCGGCGGGGTTGACGTTCGCGTTGCTGTCGTCGCAGTCGCCGGAGGTGGCTGTCAGGTTGGTGGACAGTTGGTAGCCGGCTGGTTTGGCGCACTGCACCAACGTTGAGCCATTGGAGTAGCCGTCGCCGTCGGCATCCTGGTACCAAACGGTAGCCGGGTTGATGGAAGCATTGCCATCGTCGCAGTCGTCAGCACAATAGGCATACCCATCGTCATCCAGGTCAAGGTCGCTTTGGTACTCGAAGGCGCCGATGTCCACCAGGCCGCCGCCGTTGATGGCATCCAACCGGGGCAGGGCTTCGAGGTCAGCCGTAGGCGCGCCCGTAGCTGCGCCCGCATCTGTGGCAGGCGAACAGGCCTGCAAATGCAGGTCGGTGCTGCTGACGAAAAGCGGATCCGCATTGCCATCGCCATTCGGGCAGTTGGCACATGGGGTATAGCCTCCCTGGATGATGGAATTACTTACTATGGGGTTGCCTATAATGACATAAAAATTGTCGCTATTACCCCAAAGAATGCAATTGGCCAGGGTTGGGCTCCCGCCGGCGATCCCCATACCTCCGCCGGAACCGGTATTGCCGGAGAAAGTACAATTGATCACGCTGGCATTAGAGGCGTCGTTGTACATTCCACCTCCATAAGCCGCTGCATTCCCGTAAAAAATGCAGTTTGTCACAACTGGCGAAGAGGACAGGTTGAGCATGCCGCCACCCAGCGAGCTGGCATAATTATCCATAAACTTACAATGGCTGATCGTTGGAGAGCTGTTGAGGTTATGCATGCCGCCGCCACGGCCTTCGCCAAAGCCAAAAGTTGGATTTACCCTATCGTCATATCCGCCCGTGATGGTAAATCCATCCAATACGGCGGTATTGTCGAGGCTGTTGTTGACGATCACATGGAGGCTATTGCCATTATCCAGTGTATTGTTGCCGTCTATATCCCCACTGAGGGTAGTTACATTCGCCGTCCAGTCGCGGTCCGTTATGCCGGGAGCGCCCGTATTGGGGAAGCCGCCGTAGATGGCCACGTTGTTTTTCATTGTAAAGGAGATATTGCGGTCGGCGCCGGCCGTAGGTTTGTAAACACCCGCCGCTACCCAAACCTGCTCCACGCCGCATTCATCGATCATCGCCTGCAGGTCGCCGGACGCATTGGCCCAGGAAGTGCCGTCGCCGGCGCCGCCTTGTTTGACATAGCGGATGGCCGGCAGCCCGAGGCCGGCTGTGTATGGATCCGTCCAGTTGGAAGCGCTGCCGCTGAGCGCGAAGTTGTGGAGCGTAGCTACGTAGGCATTGGCGTCGGCGCTGTTTGCCAGCGTGTTGATCCCTGTATTGTCGCCATTGGGCGAGCCATGATAGAATTTGTAGTACGCCAGCAGGCCCGTTTGCGGCACGCTCATATCGCCGCACAGGTTTTCCTGGATCTCCGCCTGGGTCCGGGCTACGTTCCAGATGCGCACTTCGTCGAGCGTCCCCGCCATCGGTTCGCTGGTTGCCCAGCCGCCGAGGTACCCGGTATTGATAACCGGCAGTGGATTATCGGCAGAATTGCGCTGCGCCACAAGCTGCCCGTCGAGGTAAGATTTGAAGCCATTGGCGGTGTTGCGCTGCCAGGTCATGGCCACGTGGTGCCAATTGCCGTCGGTAGCAGCGGCGCCGACGGATATACCGTTATTAACCCCACCATCGTTGGAAAGAATATGCAGGCCGGTACTCCAGCCGGCGGCCACATAACCCCCGCCATCCTGAAAGCGCACGGCCGATTGGATGTTGGTTCCTTTGAACCAGTACTCGATGGTGAGGGCGTCGCCGCCGTTGATGATCGGGGAAGCGCCGCAGTTCCTGATCTGCACGTAGTCGTCTGCGCCGTCGAAGCTCAGTGCGTTGTTGCTGGTAAACGGAGGCGGGGAAGGAGGCTGGGCGGGAAATTCATCTACCTGGCCGTCGCAATTGTCATCTATTCCGTTGCAGGCCTCTGCGACTCCGGGGCTGATATTCGGGTTGTTGTCGTCGCAATCGGCGCTGCAATAGGAATAGCCGTCGTCGTCCAGGTCGATGTCGCCCTGGTATTCATACGCGCCCATGTCCACCAGGGCGCCGCTGTATATGGCGTCTACTCTGGGCAAGCCATCGAGGTCGGTGGCAGGCGCTCCGGCAACCCCGCCTGCGTCGATAGCGGGAGAGCAAGCCTGCAGGCGCAGGTCGCCCCCCTGCCCCCCTGAAGGGGGATTGATGAAGAGCGGATCTACGTTCTGTACGTTGTCGCAGGTAACGAATCCTCCACCCGGGCAGCCGCCCTGCACGATAGCATGAGTAATGGCGAGGCTGACGCTGTTGTTGATACCGCTGCTGTTGCCCCAGATGATGCAATTTGTCAGGGCCGTGGAGGAGGAGGAGCTGTTGGGAGCATCAGTGAGGTACAGGCCGCCGCCGCTCGCTGCCGTATTGGCGGAAAAAGTACAGTTCGTCACCGTTAGTGAGGAGTTTAGGGTATAGATACCCCCTCCGCTCTGGGAAGCGGTGTTGCCGGCAAAAGCGCAGTTAGATAGGGCCGGGAAACCTCCTTCACTGAATATGCCCGCCCCCAGGGCCGCCGTATTGCCGGTAAAGATGCAGTTCCGCACGGTTGGAGAGGAAGTGCCGCTGATGATCATCCCGCCGCCATTACCGGAGCCGGCGTTTCCTCCGGTGATGGTAAAGCCGTCCAGTACGGCGCCATTGCCCGGCCCCATCCTAGCGGATACGATGTGATGGCTGTTGTCGCTGTTATTCCCTGGCGTACCGATGTCGCCGCTTAGAGTGGTGACATGAGTGCGCCAGTTGCGTTCGTTTAAGCCTGGATTGCCGGTATTGGGAAAGCCGCCGTAAACCGCCAGTCCGTTTTTCAGCTCAAAAGAAGCATCGCGATCGGAACCGGAAGTGGGTTTGTAGGTACCTTCGGCTACCCAGATCTGAGTAATATTGGAACAGGCCCCGGCGGTAGCTAAGGCAGCCTGCAGATCAGTCATGGCATTCGCCCAGGAGGCGCCGGTGTTTGCTCCCGTAGCGTCGTCGTTTACGTAGATGATATTATCAGCGTAGGGTGTACAGGAAGGCTGGCCTTCAAAGCAACCCATGTCGTACCCAACGCCGAGAGGCCGGAAGTTGTAGTCGAAGTCAAAAGCAGGCGCTCCTGTCGCTGTGCCGGCATCAATGGCGGGAGAGCCGGGCTGGAGGCGCAAATTCCCGTTAGCTGCATCCACAAAAAGCGGATTGCCATTGAAAATCATACCGGCGCCGCAACTGCCGCCGCCACCGGCGTTAACGGCCGCACAATCCGCCGCGTCCACAAGGGAATAGCTGATGGTAGGATTAGAGTTGGAAAAATTATAAAGCGCTGGCCCGGAGATAGCCGTATTACCATATATAATGGAGTTGGTGATGATTGGTGAGCTGACAGAATTGTATATCCCACCGCCTTCCCTAAAAGCATGATTACCTGAGAAACTACAGTTGATTATAGTTGTTGTACTCTCGAAGTTAAACATCCCTCCGCCTTCACGAGCATAGTTACCCCAAAAACTACAGTTAATTATAGTTGGCGCGCTAAAAGAGTTATCCATCCCCCCACCGCCAAAACTATTAACATAATTGTTTGAGAAGCTACAATTGATAATACTTGCCGAGTTATTATTGTTGTACATCCCGGCGCCATATAAACTGGCGGAATTGCCCGAAAAGCGGCAGTTCCTTATAGTTGGCGAGCTGCCATTGTTATACATCCCGGCGCCACGATTTTGGACGATGTTGGATACTAAATTTGCATTGCCTCCTTTGATGGTGAATCCATCCAGTACAGCTGTATTATTCAGGCCGTTCCCATTGTTGAGGACAACATTGTAGCTGTTTTCTGCATTCATGGCGATGCTTAGGGTACTGCCGGCGCCGGTGACGACGTCATCCCCATTCAAATCGCCGCTCAGGGTGGTTGAGTTCGTTACCCAGTTTCGTTCAGCAAAAGTCGGGGCGCCGGTATTGGGAAAGCCGCCGTAAATAGCCACGCCATTTTTCATCACAAAGGCAATGGTGCGGTCCGTGCCGGAGGTAGGTTTATAGATGCCGGCCGCCACCCAGACTTCATCTCCGGAGGAGGAAGCGTCGATCATCGCCTGCAGGTTGCCGGAGGCATTGGCCCAGGAGGAGCCGTCGCCCGTGCCGCTTCCGCCCTGCCTGACATACCGGGTGGTGGCCGCCGCCTGTGAGCATAGCAAAAAGGAAAAGCAGATCAAAAAGAAGGTTTTCAGGAAGTGTTGGTTGCGAATAGGTTTCATGATGAATTTGATTTATTTTTTCACACGTGCAAAAATAGGGGCGGAACAGCCCGGAGCATTCCCATTATTCAGCCAGAAAAGTGGACAGGCCGGACATCGTGGGTGGATTTTTCAGCCAAAAAGGTGGAGAGATCGGACAAGTGGGAAGGGGGAAGCTGTCCGGGATTGTGCAAGGCCGGCCAAACATGCCCTGAAGCCTGCCGTTCGGCGTTCGTCTCCGGCCGCCCGAAGCCTTGGCGGAGGCGGGGATTTGGTATAAAAGAGAGTTTGTACGGATGAAGGCCGGCGCCTTATACCTTACTCGGCGGCAGGCCGAATTCCTTGGTAAAAACCCGGCTGAAATACTTGGGGTCGTCAAACCCGGTGGCGTAAGCCACCTCGCTGACGTTCTTTTCTCCGGCGAGCAACAATTCTTTGGCCTTTGCCAGCCGCATGGACCGGATGAGCGCCGAGGCGTTCTGGCCGGTGAGGGCTGCCAGCTTGCGGTGCAATTGCCGTTGGCTCATAGCAAGGCTTTGGCTCAGGCCTTCCACGGTAAAGGTGGCGTCGGAAAGATGCTCCAGGATGACGGCCCGGACTTTTTGCAGGAAGGCGTCTTCCATTTCGTATTGCGGCTCCCCGCCTGCCGAAGGGTTCGCATCCGGATTCCGAATTTTACCCGGCTCAACAGCGCCGGGCCCGAATCTCGCATCCCGGACATACTTTGCCTGCAGCTTCCGCCGCAGTTCCAGCAGGTTATCCAGCGTCACCAGCAGTTCTTCCCGGTGGAAGGGCTTGGCGAGGTAGGCGTCGGCGCCCCGGCGCAATCCGGCGAGGCGGCTTTTTACGTCGGCTTTGGCAGTGAGCAACACGAGGGGTACGTGGCTGGTGCGTTCATCGTTTTTCAAAAAATCGCAGACCTCGAAGCCGTCCTTTTCGGGCATCATCACGTCGGAGACGATGAGATCGGGCACGGTTTCCAGGGCCTTTTCGATGCCCGCCCGGCCGTTGTAGGCGAAGTCAAGGTCATAACGGCCCTCCAGGCAATCGGTAAGGTATTCGACGATATCGGGATTGTCTTCGATAATCAATAAATGGTTGGAAGGCTGGCCGGTTGGAGGGCTGGGGAATGGGGCGGTTGTGCTCTGCTCCTTTTTGAGCGGCGGGTGGCGCCAAACATTTTGGCCGGCGGCCTCTGCGTTATGGGTGATCGGCAATTTGACGGTAAAGGCCGTCCCTTTGCCCACTTCGCTTTCTACTTCGATTTCTCCGTTCATGGCATACACCAGTTCTTTGGCCAGGGCCAGCCCGATGCCCGTGCCGCCCGTTGCGGCTTTTTCCAGGTTACTCGCCTGGTGAAAGCGGTCGAAGATGTGGGGCAGGTCTTCTTCGGGTATCCCCGCTCCGGTATCGGCTACGCTCAGGTATAGATACGGCAGATCATGGGGCTTTACCCTATCCGCCCTCAGCGTCACTTTACCGCCGGACGGCGTGAACTTGACGGCGTTCGACAGCAGGTTGTGTACAATCTGCAGCAGGCGCTCCGGATCGTAGTCCATGACAATGGAAGCCTCGTTGCTCTCCACCCGGAGCATCACGTTCCGGGCGTTGGCCACCGAATGCAGGCTTTCGCTGATGTAGCGCAGGTAGGGCAGGATGTCACCCTGCACGTAGTTGATCTTCAGGGCGTTGGACTCCAGTTTAGCCAGGTCGAGGATCTGATTGATCAGGCGCAGGAGGCCTTCGCCGTTGCGCCGGATCAACCTCAGCTTGCTTTTCAGGCCGTCGCCGACTTGTTCCTCAACCTGTTCCGAAGTACCCAGAATGACCGTGAGGGGCGTGCGAAACTCGTGGGTGATGTTGGTGAAAAAGCGGTTCTTGAAGTTGTCCAGTTCCCGCAGGCGGCGGGCCTCGGCAGCGGCCAGTTTTCGGCGAAGGTCGTAGCTTCTGACTCCGATTAATGCGAGAACGGCGACAATGGCGTATGCCAGATAGGCCCACCAGGTAGCCCACCAGGGCGGGCGGATAGTGATGGGTAGGGTGGCCGGCTGTTCATTCCAGACGCCGTAGCTGTTTCGCCCTTTTACCGAAAACAGGTAACTGCCGGGGGCTAAGTTGGCAAAACTCACCGTGTTTTTGCTACCCGTATAAATCCACCGGGGCTGGCTGCCACTTTTAGTCAGGGAATATGCATATTCGCGCGATTGCGGATTGAGATAGTCAAGCAAGGCAAACTCGATTTCTACGGTATTTTCCCGGTGGGACAAGGAAAGGGGTGTTTTTTTCCAGCGGTTCCCGGGCAGTGAACGCATGGCCCCGTTTCCCTCCGTGTCATAGTGGGATACTTTCGAGAATTGCAGGGGCGAAGCTGCTTTGTTTTGTTCCTTTAAAATTGACGGGTTAAAACTGCGCAATTTCTGCTGAAGGCCGAAATACACCTCATTGGTCTTAGGATGCACAGCTATTGCTTCATTGTACAAGGAGGCTGCGGCTACCTGCGGAAAGATGTTGATCTCCCCGCTGGCCGGGTCAATACAGGAAACTACCTGTGTTTGGTTCATCCAGATTTTGCCGGCCTTGTCCACGGCTATCTCTGAAATCCTGTAATTGGGCAAGCCCTCTGAGGCGCCATATTTTTTGAAATGGCCGGTTTTGGGCGAAAAACGCTCCAGCAACTTCCATCCCAACGAAATCCAAATATCGCCCTGCTTGTCCACTTGCAGCTCGGAAGTATAGTTATTGACAATTCCGTTGACATTGCCCTGTTCATACATAAAGCGTTGAACTTTTCGCGTGTTTTTGTCAACTAAATTCAATCCGTTTTCTGCACCGCAAACCCAGACCTTGTTGTCGGCATCTACGGCGATGCTTTGCAAAAGGTTGGAAGGAAGGCTTTCTGGGTCGGAAGGATCATTTTTCCATTGTTCAAATGTAGCGGCAATGCCGGTACGGGCATCCAAAGCGCCTTTGGGCAGGCGGTAAAGCCCGTTGCCCCAGGTAGAAAACCACAGGTCGCCATCCAGGTCTATGGCGGCACACATAGCTCCTGGGATCGGCTTTTCCCGAGCGCTTCCCAGCCTGACCGGCCAGGACTGCCCGGACTTTTTTTCAAGAATGATCAAACCTCTGTCGCTGGTTACCAACAAATAATCATCATACAGCAAAATGGCTTGATAGCAAGCGGGGCCCTCCATGACAGATCGCGTTTCACCTGTAAACGGATTGTAGCGCATGACTCCTGAATTGGTACACAGCCAAATGAGGCCATTGGAGTCGAATACGATGTGGAATGTCTTTGGAATCTGGCCCTGTACGCTTGGCAACTTTAGGGTTTGCCCGATTTCCTGGCCCGGGTCAAAATAAAAAGGGCTTCTTTCCGATGCGGTTCTCAACCAGATCAACCCGTTGTGGTCCTGGAAAATGGGAGAAAGGCCCTTCTGCCGTTGCTGCCTTTCGACGTCTATTACCTCGCATTGTTCCAATGTCTTCCTGTCGGTTGATACTCGCCAGATATCATCCTGGGAAACAATCCAAAGCCTTCCGGAATGGCCTTCTAAAATTGTTCCTGGGGCAGGGATTTGCTTGCCCCCAGCAGTGCGCAGGCCGAAATCAGTTAGACGGGAGGTTTTGGGGTCGAACACCCAAAGGCCTGGCCGGTCGGGTATACCCATCCAGAGCAGGCCTTTCCGATCCATGCACAGGATTTTAATGGGCGAGTAGGCCCTGTTGATGCTGATCCGGATGGTATCCCCCGTTTCGTCCAGCACAGGAAAAAAATGCCACTTGCGCTCTTTCTGGTTAAAATACTCCAAGCCGGCAGTCGTAGCGACATATACCCGTTCGGCTGTAATGATAATGGGCGACCAGGGCTGCCCTTGCAATTCGCCCGATACGCCGGGCCTGGGCATGATCCGGATGTTTCTTCCCGTATTGGGGTCGAAGATATTCATCCCGGCGGTGCTGCCTATCCAAAGCTTGCCGGCCGGGTCTTTTTGCAGGAAAAACAGATCGTCGGTAGACAGGGTCGTGGTATCATTTGGGTCGTGGCGGTAATGCGTAAACTTTCCTTCCATGGGGTCGTAAGCGTTCAGCCCGCCATTCCGGGTAGTGATCCAAAAAACACCCTGTTCGTCCTGTATCACATCCTTAATCCTGTTCGAGGAAAGCGAATTCAGGTCAACAGGATCAGATTTGACCGGCATCAACTCAACGCCGTCGTAGCGAAACATCCCATGATCGGAAAGGAACCAAATAAAGCCGTCCTGGTCTTCATATAGATTGTCTAACCCCAGGAAGTCGTCCATCCCCCGGGTCTCTTTCGGCACCTGCTTAAAATAAAGCGGGGTTGATGACGTTTGCCTGGCTTGCGGGAACCCGGAAACAACAAAGAGAAAGAGAAAAAAATGGCCTGACAAGATCGTTTTCATGGGTGTAAGTACCTGGGCTGAGATAGGGAAATACATGGAAATATATGGAAACTACCGCCCGTCCCGGGATGGCAATGTATTTAAATATTTCCATGTATGTCAGAGCATGTTTGGAGGTAGTCATTTTGGCTGCAAATGCCAGCTTTTGGAACCTCACTTTGCCATTTTTCCGCCCCGTAGCGCTGCTATGGGGCGGAAAAATGCCTTCGTGAGAACCCAAAATCTGAC
>JAGFJD010000595.1 GCA_024102975.1 Phaeodactylibacter sp.
GACACAGAGTACGCCGAGAAGGCACAGAGCCACACAGAGACCTGATTATCAATGGAAAAAACTCCGTGTACTCTGTGTTGACCTCCGTGCCTCTCTGTGTCCAAAACCATTTTGTCCAGTGGTGTGCCCTCAGTGTTCTCTGTGTCCAAAACCATTTGAGTGTGTAAAAAAAAGCGGGGTTACGAAAAGTCGTCAGACGACTCAAAGTCGCAAAGTCGCACGAAAGTCGTCAGACGACTGATAAAACCCGCGAATATGTCACGCACTCAAACCATTTTGTCCAGTAGTGTGGCTTCCGGCACTAAATAAAAGTCTAGTTATTGGTTAACCGAAACACCTGTTTTAGTTACAAACTTTTCCTAATTTTAGAGCGCCCGGCTGCTTCATTAACCTGATCAGATAAAAGACACAAAACAAAGCGAACCCGAATGGACGATATCAGCAAAGAGTTGAAACGCTTCCCCATTAGAGTGGATATTGACGTACAATGGGGAGAAATGGATGCCGCCGGCCACGTCAGCAACGTCATTTACCTGCGATGGTTCGAGCACGCCCGGGTTGCCTATATGGACAACCTGAAGTACCCCATCGTCATGGAAGACGAACAGGGCGGGCTGCCCGGCGTCATCCTGGCCAAACAAGATTGTAAATACCTCTTTCCGGTCACCTATCCGGATACAATCGCCCTGGGCATCCGGGTATCCGGCATGCAGGAAGACCGGTTCACGATGCATTGCCGGATGTTTAGCCAGCGCCATAACCGGCTGGTGGCCATTGCCAACGCTGTTATGGTTACTTACGATTACCGGCAACGCCGCAAGGCCCCGGTGCCTGATCGCCTGAGCCGGGGCATTCACCGGCTGGAAGAGCAGCCGGCAGCGAGTTGATTATTCTGCAAGCAATCTAGCCTATGTGAAAACACCTAATGTGTTCTGTATGGCAAAAACCGCCAGATTATGACAGCAACGATCACCGATACCTCTCAGGAAACCATCCGGCGCATTTTCGACGCCCAGCGCGCCAACCAGCAGGCCGTTGCCCAAACCACTGCCCGCGAACGCATCGCCAAACTCCGGCGGCTGCACAAAATCCTGATGCAGTACCGGCAGGAAATCCGCGATGCCTTGTACCAGGATTTCCGCAAGCCGCCCACCGAAGTAGACCTGACGGAAATCTACATCATCACTTCCGAGATCAAGCACGCCATCCGCAACCTGAGGCGCTGGATGAAACCCCGCCATGTGGCCACGCCTTTGCCGCTGCTGGGTTCCCGCTCCTACATCCAATATCAGCCCCGGGGCGTGGTGCTGATCATCGCCCCCTGGAACTTTCCGGTCAACCTCACTTTCGCGCCCCTGGTTTCCGCCATTGCCGCCGGCAACTGCGCCGTGCTGAAACCTTCGGAAAATACGCCCCACTCCTCGGCGGTCATGAGCCGGATCGTAAAAGAAGCCTTCCCCGAAAACGAAGTAGCGCTGGTGGAAGGGTCGGTGGAGACATCGACCGCCCTGCTGAACCTGCCGTTCAACCATATTTTCTTCACGGGCTCGCCGGCGGTAGGAAAGATCGTCATGCAGGCAGCCGCCAGAAACCTGGCCTCCGTCACCCTGGAACTGGGCGGCAAATCGCCAACTATCGTAGACGAAACCGCCGATATCGACAAGGCCGCCGCCCGCATCGCCTGGGGAAAACACGTGAATATGGGACAGACCTGCATCGCTCCGGATTACCTCCTGGTCCACGAAAGCCGCAAGGAAGCATTGCTGAAAAAAATTGAACAACACCTCAAAGCTTCTTACGGCGAAGACCCGCAGCAGTCGCCGGATTACCCCCGGATCGTCAACCGGAAACACTTCGAACGGATCCGGGCTTCCCTGCAGGACGCCCTGGACGGCGGCGCCCGGGCCGTTGCCGGCGGGCAGGCCGAACCCGCAGGCCGGTACATCGCTCCCACCCTCGTCACCGACGTGGACAAAGATTCCCGCCTGATGACCGAGGAAATCTTCGGGCCGGTACTGCCCGTCATCGGCTTCCGAAACCTCCAGGAGGCGGTCGACATCGTCAACTCCAAAGAAAAGCCGCTGGCCCTGTACCTCTTCAGCAAGAACCGGAACAACATCCGGCTGGTACTGAACCATACCCGAGCCGGCACGACCTGCATCAACAATACCCTGCTGCAATTCAACAATCACCACCTGCCTTTCGGAGGCGACAACAACAGCGGCATCGGCAAATCGCACGGCTGGTACGGCTTCGAGGCCTTTTCCAATGCCCGGTCCGTCTACAAGCAAGTATGGCCCTTCAGCACGGCCGACCTGCTTAAGCCGCCCTATACGGCCTGGAAGCAGAAGCTGGCGGACTGGACGCTGCGGTGGTTGTAGAAATTATTGTGCATTTGTGCATTCGCAGGGAAACATGATGCCGGGCGATATGGATCAAGCAACATATACAAGCCCGTCTTCGCTTCGCTCGTCCGGGTAAAAATGCACGAATGCACATATAAACATGACCAAACCTACTGTCCTCATCATCGGCGCCGGCCCGGCGGGCCTGGCCGCTGCCGCCCGCCTGCGGAAAAAAGGCATCTCCTTTGAAATCCTGGAGCAAAGCCAGGCCGTTGCCTCATCCTGGCGGCAGCACTACGACCGCCTGCACCTGCACACCGTCCGCGACCGCTCCCACCTCCCCTTTATGGAATTCCCGGGCCACTACCCCCGGTACGTTTCCCGGCGGATGCTGGTGGACTATTTCGAAGCCTACGCCAAAGCGTTTGACATCCGGCCCCACTTCGGAGAAGAAGTTTCTGCGATCCAACCCACCGGGGCAGGCTGGGAGGTACATACCCGCTCCGGAAAGTCCTTTGCGGCACCCCACGTGGTGGTGGCCACCGGCCTCAACCGCGTACCCAACCGGCCAGGCTATGACGGAGAAGAAAAGTTCGGAGGCCGGATACTGCACAGCCGGGAGTACAAAAACCCAAAGCCTTTTCGTGGCCAGCGGGTGCTGGTCGTAGGCTTCGGCAACACCGGCGCCGAGATTGCGCTGGACCTCAGCGAGCACGACATCTCCACCTCCCTTTCCGTCCGCGGGCCGGTCAACGTCGTGCCGAGGGACTTCCTGGGCAACCCCACACAAAAGACCGCCTTTGCCCTGGCCCGGCTGCCCACCTGGCTGGGCGACTGGATCGGCGCTCAGGTGCAGCGCCTGGCCTTCGGCGACCTCCGCCCCTACGGCCTGGCGCCTTCCGGCGTGCCGCCCGCCCGCCAGTTGCGGGAGACCGGAAAAACGCCCGTGATCGATATCGGGACCATCGAAAAGATCAAAGCCGGGAAGATCGGGGTAAAACCGGGTATCGAACGCTTCACCGAAACGGGCGCCCGCTTCGAAGACGGCACGGAAGCGCCCTTCGACACCGTCATCCTGGCCACCGGCTACCGGGCCCGCCTGGAGGACTTCCTTCCCTTTACCGACGGCTTGTTCGACCGGTACGGCATTCCCAAAGAAGTGGTGGGTACAGAAAAATACCAAGGGTTGTACTTCCTCGGCTTCGACAATTACAAGCCGGGAGGCGGGCTGGGAGTCATTTACCAGGACTCGGAGGTGGTGGCAAGGGCGATTGAGGGTAAGGAGTAAGAGTCCTATGTGAATCTGCGAGGTGGCCAGGCTATGGAGGCGCGCTGGTAGCGGCTGCCTTGAGGGCAGAGTCCGCCTGCTTCTCCGGCAGGCGCCCGGCAGGTGAACTCCCCCGCCTCCGCCTTCGACAGACCGTAGCCCGGCGCAGTGCAATAAGTATATGTAGACAGGATTAACAAGATTATCAGGATATATATACCTCTGCGGCGCAAGCCACTACATCTTGTAAATCCTGTAAATCCTGTCAACTTTCGACCTTTTTGCACAACCCCGTACGGCAGGCGGAGGCCCGGCTGAACGCCAAGAGCATGTTTATCCTGTCTCATCTTCAGGATACTGCAGTCCGATGATCTCCCGCACCCGGTCGAGAACCTCCATCAAATCCTGGCTGAAGCTTAAGGGCAGCAGGGGGCTTTCCTTCAGGCCGTGCTCCAGGCAGCGCATCACCTCCTCCGCCTCGTAGGAGTAGCCGTTCGTCGTGTATTCGAAGCGGTAGTCCTGCGGCCGGCGGTCTTCCAGGATCAGGCTGAGGCTGGTTGGCTCGTGCCAGCGGGTGTGCAGGTGGATGGCGCCGCGCTCGCCGTAGATGAAAGCCTCCGTTTTGGTGAAAGCGCGCAGGCTGGCGTGCAGGTGTGCCATCTGGCCGCTATCGTATTTAAAGAGCATGCCCACCTCCTCGTCCACGCCGGTAGCGCCGATATGGCCGATGGCCTGTATTTCAGCCGGCTTGCCCAACAGGAGCAGGGCCAAAAAAACCGGATAGATGCCGATGTCCAGCAGGGATCCGCCGCCCAGGGCGTGGTTGAACAGGCGCTTGTCCGGGTCAAAGAGAGGGCGGAAGCCAAAGTCGGCCTTGACCGAGAGCACGTCGCCGATCATGCCGTGGCCGATCAGTTCCAGCGCCTTGGCGGTGGAGGGGTTGAAGCGGGTCCAGATGGCTTCCATAAGGAAAGTGTCGCTGGCGCGGGCGGCGGCTACCATTTCCCGGACTTGCCGGCTGTTCATGGCGAAAGGCTTCTCGCAGAGTACCGGGATGCCGGCCTGCAGGCACATCACGGCATTGTCGCGGTGCCCGGGATGAGGGGTGGCAATATACACCACATCCAGGCCCGGACAGGCCGTGATCTCTTCATAAGAGCCGAAGGCGTGCGGGGCACCGTACTGCAGGGCGAATTCGCGGGCCCGTTCTTCCGAGCGGGAGGCTACGGCGTGCAGGCGGGCGTTGGGCAGGGTGTCCAGGTCTTGCGCAAATTTGTGCGCGATCTTTCCGAGGCCGATGATGCCCCAGTTGTAGGTTTTGGCCATGAGTTTGAGGGTAAGTGTGTAAAGGTGTAAATGATGGGGAGGTAGATCAACATTTACACCTTAAAAAATCGACATTCCCGTTAAAGTAGTAAACATTTCCAACACTTTGATGCCGACTGCCGAATTTCCGTGTTCGTTCAGCCCCGGGCTCCAGACGGCGATGGCCAGCTCGCCGGGGATGATGGCCACGATGCCGCCGCCGACGCCGCTCTTGCCGGGCAGCCCTACGGCGAAGGCGAACTCGCCGGCTTCGTCGTAGAAGCCACAGGTCAGCATGATGGCGTTGAGGCGTTTGGCCTGGCTGCTGGTCAGCATGCGCTCTCCGGTGGCGGGCACGGCGCCGTGGTTAGCGAACAGCAGGAAGGCCCGCGCCAGTTCCCGGCAGGACATGGCGATGGCGCATTGGTGGAAGTAGACATCCAACACCGTATTTACCGGGTTATGGATATTGCCGTGGCTCTTTATGAAGTTGGCCAGGGCGGCGTTGGTGTAGCCGGTTTCCCGCTCGGAGCGGGCCACTTCTTCGTCGTATTGTATGTCATCCTGCCCGGTAAGGGTATGGATGAGGTTGAGGATGGCGGCTTTGGGGTCGGCAAAGTGTTGCAGCAAAATATCCGCGATCACCAGCGCGCCGGCGTTGATGAAGGGGTTGCGGGGGATGCCCCGCTCATACTCCAGCTGCACCAGGGAGTTGAACGGGTTGCCGGAGGGTTCCAGCCCGACCCGTTTCCAGAGGTTTTCCCCTTCCAGCCGGAAAGCCAGGGCCAGGGTAAACACCTTGGAGATGCTCTGTATGGAGAACCGCTCGTCGGCGTCTCCCAGGTGGTACTGCTCGCCCCGGACCGTTTCGATGGCGATGCCGAACTTGTCGGGCGGCACCTTGGCCAGGGCGGGGATATAGCTGGCTACCTTGCCTTTGCCGATCTCGGGCCGGGCCGCTTCGGCGATCTGTCGGAGGATGGAGGGGTAGTTGGGGGGCATGGGGGGATAAGTGTGTAAAGGTGTAAAGGTGTAAAGGTGTAAAGGTGTAAATGTGTAAAGGTGTAAAGGTGTAAAGGTGCGGGTGGGTAAACCGGGACATTTACAAATTTTCACCCTTACACTTTTACACAAGGATTCGATGCTGCTGTTCACTCCCCCAGCAACTCCAGCACCGCCGCCGTCATAGCGACCACGCCGGTTTTGATGGTAGGTTCGGGCAAGGGGGCGAACCTGGAATTGTGGAGGGGGGGCAGGCTCGCCTCGCCTCGCTGGGCGGCGGCATAGCGTTCAGGATCTACGGTGCCCAGCCAGAACATGAAGATGGGCACTTTCTCTTCGGTGCGGCCGTAGCGGGCGAAGTCTTCGCCGGCCATGCCGGGGGGGGCCTGTTCCACGTTCTCAGCGCCCAGCGCCTGAGCGAACACCTGCCGGATGCGCTCGGTCAGCTGAGGGTCGTTGTAGACAGCGGGTGTGTATTCCTTGCGCAATTCGAAAAGCGGATATTTGTCTTCCGGAATGCCGGCCGACATCGCCACGCCGTTGCAAACCCGTTTGATCTTATCAATAAGCGCCATCCGCACCTCGTCGGAGTAGGAGCGCATGGTCAGTTCCAGCTTCACCTCATTGGGGATGATGTTGCCCTTAGTGCCGCCGTGGATGGAGCCTACCGTGACCACCGCCGGGTCGAGGGGCGAGATTTCCCGGCTGACGATGGTTTGCAGGGCGACCACCATGCGGGCGGCCAGCAGCACGGGGTCTTTAGTATCCTGCGGGTAGGCACCGTGGCCTCCCTGGCCATAGACGGTGATGTCCATCATGTCGACATTGGCGAGGCTGTAGCCGGAGCAGTAGCCCACCTTGCCCGCCGGCAGGCCGGGGCTGGCATGCAGGGCGATGCCGTAGTCGGGCAGCGGGAAGCGCTCGTACAGGCCGTCGTCCAGCATGGCGTTGGCGCCGCCGGAGCGCTCCTCTGCCGGCTGGCCGATGAAGACCAGCGTGCCTTTCCACCTGTCTTTCATCTCCGCCAGGCGGCGGGCAGCGCCGGTCCAGACTGTCATGTGGGCATCGTGGCCGCAGGCGTGCATCACGCCGACCGTATTGCCGGCCTCGTCGATGGTGGTGACAGTGCTGGCGTAGGGCTTGCCGGTCTCTTCGACGATGGGCAGGGCATCCATGTCGGCCCGGACCAGCACGCTGGGCCCTTCGCCGTTTTTCAGGACGCCGACGATCCCGTTGCCGCCCACTTTTTCGGTGACGTCAAAGCCGATCTTGCGCAGTTCTTCCGCCATGCGTTTGGCCGTTTCTGTTTCGTAGAACGACAGCTCGGGGTGGGTGTGGTAGTGAATGTACAAATCTTCCAGATAGGCATAGTCGGCATTTACCTGCCTGCGCACGTTGTCGATCTTGCCGTCCAGGCCATCCAGGAATTGGGCCGACGCCTTCGCCTGCTGCTTCAGCTGGCGGACGGGGTCGTCCTGGGCGGATGCCGGCAGCAACAGGAGGAGAAGGGATAGGGAAGCGAGTATCGGTTTCATAAATCGAGTTTCTGCTAAAGTAGTGAAAAAAGGGTGAATATAGGCAGGCAGGTTCTTTGCGGTTAGAAAAACACGAGGAGATATAGTTTTTTGAACACCCTGACCATCAACTGAGCATAGCCGAGGGGAAACGTCAACCCATGCTACTGGACATTTTTTGGACACAGAGTGCGCCGACCTGCCTGCCGCGAGGCGCGGCCTTGCAGGCAGGGAAGACACAGAGCCGCACAGAGGATTGGTTATCAACGGAACAAACTTCGTGTACTCGGTGCGGTCTGTGTCCAAAACTATTTTGTCCGGTGTTGTGACGTCAACCATCAACCGCTTCCGCCTGCTTTCCGTCCCAGGCTACCGCCGAAGCCACTGCCCTCAGCTTTCCCGCTGTGTCCGGTTCCAGGCTGAAATCATAGGACAGCGGGGCCGGGTCTTTGCCGAAGAAGGTGGCATAAAAGCAACAGGCGGCCAGGTAGGAGCCTGCGGGACTGGGATGGTGGCCGTCCTCCTGATAAAGCTCGATTTCGGGGTAGTGTTGGCGGGCATAGGCCCAGGCCTCGCCCACGGGAGACACCCGGGCACCTATCTTTTTGGCCATGCGTTCATAGCGTTCTTTGAGCAAGGCTGTCATGCCTTCGAAGGTGCCGACAAGGGGATAATAGCTGCGGTTGTCCGCATCGCCGTCCTTGCGGCCCCAGGTCATGTACAGGACGATGCGCGGTTTGGGCCGGAGGCGCCACCAGATGAACCGGTTGAGCCGGCGGGCGTAGCGGAAGAACTGCCGCCGCACCCGCAGGATGGGCATGGCGGGCCGCTGGCTCTGGTCCTGGAGTACGATGATGTCCCATCCTCCTTGCCGGATCATCGCCCGGGTTTCCTCGTCATTGTAATGTTGTTCCAGCGACCATCCGCCCGGTGCCCGCATACCGAAGACGAAGCTGTCGCCGGCGGATTCGGCCAGCCGCTGGATGATGGCCGGCATCTCGTGGGTATGAGTGTAGCTGTTGCCGATGAAGAGGGTGCGGAGGGGCATAGCGCAAATCAAATAATCATCCCTGCTCCCACCGTCTCATTCGTCCCCTCATCCACGAAGATCAGGCTGCCGGTGATGCGGTTTTTGCGGTAGCTGTCGTAAAATAACGGCTTGGTGGTGCGGATGGCCACCCGGGCGATGTCGTTCATGCCGATGTTCTGGTCGACCATATTGCGGTGCAGGCTGTTGATGTCCAGCTTGTAGCGGATTTCCTTGACGATGCAGCGGGCCTCCTGGGTAGTGTGCATGATCGTGTACTTGCCGCGCAGCTGAAGGGGGCGTTCGTTGAACCAGCACACCATGACGTCCAGGTCCTGGCCTGCCTCCGGGTGGTTGTTCTCGCGTACGATCATATCGCCGCGGCTCAGGTCGAGGTCGTCTTCCAGCAGCAGGGTGACAGACATGGGGGCATAAGCCTCCTCCAGTTCTCCGTCGTAGGTATCGATTTTGGCAATGGTAGTGGTGAAGCCTGAAGGCAGCAACATCACTTTGTCGCCTCTTTTGAACACCCCTCCGGCTACCCGCCCGCCGTAGCCCCGGTAATCGTGAAAATCGTCCGTATTGGGGCGCACTACATATTGCACCGGGAAGCGGCAGTCGATAAAGTTGTGGTCGCTGCCGATGTGTACGTTTTCCAGGTAGTAGAGCAGGGTGGTGCCGCCGTACCAGGGCATATTTTCGGACCGGTCCACCACGTTATCCCCCTTCAGGGCGGAGATGGGGATGAAGTGCACGTCGCGCACATCCAGTTTATAGGAGAACTCCTCAAATTCCTGCTTGATTTCCTCGTATCGTTCTTCGCTATAATCTACGAGGTCCATCTTGTTGATGCAAACCACAAGGTGGGGGATTTGCAGGAGGGAGGCGATAAAAGCATGGCGGCGGGTTTGCTCCAGCACCCCTTTCCTGGCGTCGATGAGGATGAGGGCGACGTTGGCGGTCGAGGCGCCGGTCACCATATTGCGCGTGTACTGGATGTGGCCCGGCGTGTCGGCGATGATGAACTTGCGGCGGGGCGTGGAGAAGTAGCGGTAGGCCACGTCGATGGTGATGCCCTGTTCGCGCTCCGCCTTGAGGCCGTCGGTCAGCAGGGCCAGGTTGACGCCTTCCTCGCCGCGGCGCTCGCTGCTCTGGCGCACGGCCTCGTACTGGTCTTCGAAAATGGATTTGCTGTCGTACAACAACCGCCCGATGAGGGTGGACTTTCCGTCGTCTACGCTGCCGGCGGTGGTGAAGCGCAGCAGTTCCATGTGTTTAGTGTCTAGCATTTTCAGATCTGAATTTTTAGTTTTTGACTATTTAGCTTTTCGAGGTTAATGAAGTGTACGGTGTACGGGTGGTTCCGGGGGTGTAGGGTGTACGGTATGCTTTTATAGGGATATTCTTTCATCTGTTTGCTTTGATTGAATTGACGATTATGCCCAACAGGATGTTTCCCTTCCTGCGCCCGTTGCCAAGCCTCCCCCCGAGGGGTTGTGAAAAAAGGTCGAAAATAGACAGGATTAACAAGATTTACAAGATGTAGCGGCTTGCGCTACAAGGGCGTACATATCCTGATAATCTTGTTAATCCTGTCTACCTTTGCTTATTGCACAACCCCAGAGGGTTATGCGCTCGCCGTCTCCCGTCCACCGTCTCCCGTCCACCGCCTACAGCCTCCCCCCGACCCCCATGCGCATCAGGTTGAAATGTTAACGCATGTGGCCATATTAGCCCGGACAGCCCGAAGGGCTAACATAACTTAGCATGGGGCAACGCCCCATGCCCAATTGCCTGCAGATAGCCTACGGCCTGAAG
>JAGFJD010000607.1 GCA_024102975.1 Phaeodactylibacter sp.
CAGCTCTCCCAGTTCTGCAATTTCCAATGCATCTAAAGCGTCATTGAGGGGCACGTTCCCAAAGGCAGTCACGCCAAAGGTGCCCAACATATAAGTGATGGCCGCCGCCAGCAGCAACCAGAACCCCATGCCGGAATTGAATTGCTGTATCGTGCTGATGGCCAGGGCCAGCGGGCTTCCAAAAAAGATCAGGAAGAAAGCCGGGTTGAGAATGGCCCGGTTGATGGATTGCATGCTTTCCAGGTAGGTGAGGTTCACCACCTTTCGGGTGCCGGGAATGACGGATACCTGCCAGGCGTAAAAGAAGCCGGCGGATAACCCCGTAAGGAAAATTGCGGTGAATAGCGTGAGTGATTTGAGCGATACTTCCATTTTACTTCTGTTTGTTGTACAGAGGCAAAATTGAAGTAAAAAAGGGCAGCTGGCTTGACCTTACAAGCCAATGTTATGACACTTTACGCCAGGTAGGCCGATTTAGCGAGGATTGCGGTATTCCAACGGAGACTGGCCGGTCCATCGTTTAAAAGCGCGGCTGAAGGCGCTTTGCTCCGAAAAGCCGGTTTGAAAAGCAATTTCACTCACGGTATCGGACGAATTCCGGAGCAGTCCTTTGGCCATTCTTTCCTGGGTTTGCCTGACAAGACCTCTGAAAGTGATCCCATCCTCTGACAGCCTTCTCGTCAGTGTGCGGCTGCTCATTCCCATGTGTTCCCCTATTTGGATGATGCTGGGAATCCCGCTGGGGAGTGCATCTTTTATCAGGCTTTCAACATCGGATACTATTATGTTGGAACTGATCTCTATACCTCTGGTTTTCTCTTCCACTCTTTCTACCAGGAATTTATTGATGCTGAAGTCCGCTTTGGCGGTCCGGGTTTCCAGATCAGTTGTCTTGTAGGCAATATAATTTTGAGGCTGATCGAAGAGGATGGGGCATTTAAAAGCTTCGTGGTAGCTTTCCAGGCTTTCGGGGGCTCCGTGTTTAAAAGATACGCCTACTGGCGCCATATCGGTTTCCGTCATCGCCTGCAGTACGACTACCGTCGCGGAAAATGTAGCTTCGTTGGATAATTCCACTCCTCTTCGATGCGCATCACGGAAAAGGTGTACTTTGGATATTTCGCCTTCCTTTTCCACCTTAAAGACATAGGTGTTGGACAGCAGGTGAAAATAGCGTTCGCAGCGTTCGAATATCTCCCCGGCTTTTGAACACGTCTTCCAGGACAGCCCCAACACCCCATAGTCATCCATCTTCATCTGCTGGCCTACCCGTACGGAAAAGCCCGGCCCCAGGGCATGATCCAGCATTTCGTGCAGTTCAAAAAATTGATCTGCCGGAACGGCCTGTATATCGTCCATAGATTCTATTGGTACGGGCATGCCTTTAAAATCTTCCGGCGCCATACCTTCCGCCAAAGCATGGTTTACTACTTTCCGATACAGGCTGATGGAGATGTAATTCATTTATAGCGCAGGGATTTTTCCACACTCAAAACTAACCTTTTTTTGCGATAATCCAGTGCTGGCCGTTATAAGCGTCTGCGCCGCGCCGAAGGCCGGCCAGACGGGAATCGGCGTCTACCCTGGCCGTTAACATGATAATGGGAATATGGCTGGTTAAGTTATGGTGTTTCAGGTGGCCGCAAAGCTCAAAACCGTCCTTTTCCGGCATCATGACGTCGGTGATGATGATGTCGGGGATCAATGAGACGGCTTTGTCTATACCCTGCCGGCCGTTGTAGGCAACTTCCAGGTTGTAGGCCGGATTAAAAGAATTGACCAGGTATCGGGCCTGGTCCGAATTGTCTTCTACGATCAACATCAAGGGCTTGCCCTCTTTTTTTCTACCCTGGGCAGAATGGGCTTCGCCAGCGCCGGATCGACGGCCGGAATCAATATTTCCGGCGCTGTGGGTTTTACGGGCTTTTGCCTGGTGACGGGCAGGGCCACCGTGAATTCGCTGCCGGCTCCAAGCTCGCTGTGAACGCTGATCCGGCCGCCCATCAATTTCACCAAGTGTTTTCCATTGATAATCAGGCCTCTGTGTGACTCTTTTTCATGGCTCATGGCTTCATGGTTCCACGGGCAGGCGGGCAGCGAACTGCCAACAGTGAAACCATAGAACAATGAAACCATGGTAAGCGTGTTATATATATTTAGTGTAAATAAATTTCCAGTCCCGCTTTTTTTTACGCGCTCAAATCATTTGAGTGCGTGACATATTCGCGGGTTTTATCAGTCGTCTGACGACTTTCGTGCGACTTTGCGACTTTGAGTCGTCTGACGACTTTCCGTAACCCCGCTTTTTTTTACGCACTCAAATCATTTACCCCCATGCCCACCCACTACCGAGCCTGCAACCTCTGCGAAGCCATCTGCGGCCTGGCCGTCGAACATGAGAACGGCAAAGTCCTTTCTATCCGAGGCGATGAAAAGGACCCGCTCAGCCGGGGCCACATCTGCCCCAAGGCGGTGGCCCTGCAGGATATTTACGAGGACCCGGACCGGCTGAAATACCCCGTGCGGCGTACCGCTACCGGCTGGGAGCTCATCGGCTGGGAGGAGGCTTTTGACGAGGTGGCCGCCAAGCTGCGCAAAGTGCAGGAAAAGCACGGCCCGGATTCCGTCGGCGTCTACTTTGGCAACCCCAACGTACACAACCTGGGCAGTATGCTCTTTTCCGGGCCATTCACCAAAGCTTTGGGCACGAAGAACCGCTTCAGCGCCACCTCCGTTGACCAGTTGCCGCACCACGTCGCCGCGCTCAAAATGTTCGGCCACGGCTTTTTGCTGCCTGTCCCCGACGTCAGCCGCACCCACTTCATGCTCATCATCGGCGCCAACCCCCTGGTATCGAACGGCAGCCTGATGACGGCGCCGGGCTTTGCCCGCTACATGAAGGACATTCAGGAGCGGGGCGGCAAGGTGGTGGTGATCGACCCTCGGCGGACGGAGACGGCTCAGAAAGCCGACGCCCACCATTTCATCCGGCCCGGAAGGGATGCGTTGTTGCTGCTGGCCTTGATTAATACTGTTATAAAGGAAGGGTTGGTTAAGCTGAGGCATCTGGGGCCCATCCTCACGGGCCTGGAGCAGGTGCAGGAAACCGCCGATGGCTTCAGCCCGGAAATCGTCGCTCCTCATACTGGCATGGAAGCGGCCGCCATCCGCCAGCTGGCACGCGATTTCGCCCAGGCTCCTTCCGCCGTCTGCTACGGCCGCATGGGCGCCTCCACGCAAGCCTACGGCGGCCTGTGCCAGTGGCTGATCAATGTGCTCAATATCCTGACGGGCAACCTCGACCGGGAAGGGGGGGCGATGTTCACCCAACCCGCTTTCGACCACGTCGCCTTCACCGGCAGCAAAGGCAAAACGGGTATCTTCGCCCGCCGCCGCACCCGAGTGAGCGGCCTGCCGGAATACAGCGGCGAGTTCCCCGTCGCCGCTCTCGCCGAGGAAATGCTTACCCCCGGCGAGGGGCAGATTCGCGCCATGGTGACGGTGGCCGGCAACCCGGTGCTCTCCACCCCCAACGGCAGGCAGTTGGACAATGCCCTCGCCGGCCTGGATTTCATGGCCG
>JAGFJD010000633.1 GCA_024102975.1 Phaeodactylibacter sp.
CCTTAAAACACAAATGAAACCATGGCTGAATACGTAAATATGGACACCATTCGGTTCCAACTGGAGCAGGTTCACCAATTGGAGCGCCTTTTTCAATATCCCCGCTATCAGGAATACGACCTGGATGCCATCAACATTTTCCTGGATGCCGTCAAGGATTTCTCCGATCAGGAACTTTATCCGGTTTTTCGCGAAATGGACGAAAAGCCGGCTCATTTCAAGGATGGCAGGATCATTGCTCACCCGGCGGTAGGAAGGACAATGGAAAAAATGGGCGAGCTGGGCGTTATTGCCGCCACTTTCGGCCACGAGGACGGAGGCCTGCAGATGCCGGGCACGGCCCTGCTGGCGGCTTACTTTATCATGGAGGCGGCCAACAACCACGTCATGGGGTATCCGGGGTTGACCGATGGCGCAGCCAAACTGATCGCCACTTTTGGCAACGAGCAGCTGCGGGACACCTATGTGCCCAACATGCTCTCCGGCAAGTGGGCGGGCACCATGTGCCTGACTGAACCACAGGCAGGAAGCTCCCTGTCCGACATCACCACCACTGCCTACCCTTCTGAAGAAGGATACTACAAGGTCAAAGGGCAGAAAATCTTTATCTCCGGCGGCGACCACGAATACAACGAGAACTTCATCCACCTGCTGCTCGCCCGCATCGAAGGGGCGCCGGCGGGCACCAAAGGCATTTCCCTGTTCGTAGTACCGAAAAAGCGGATTGCGGAAGACGGCGGCCTGGAAGCCAATGACGTCATCACCGCCGGCGATTTCCAGAAGCTGGGCCAGCGCGGATACTGTACCACCCACCTCGTTTTCGGGGAGCAGGACGACTGCCGGGCCTGGCTGGTAGGAGAACCCCACCAGGGGCTGAAATACATGTTCCAAATGATGAACGACGCCCGCATCTCCGTAGGCAGGGGAGGCCTGTCGATCGCTTCGGCAGCTTATCACGCTTCCCTGCAGTACGCCAAAGAACGGCCCCAGGGGCGCCGGATGATGGACAGCGGAAAGAAGGATCCCCGGCAGGAGCCGGTGCTCATCATCGAACACGCCGACGTGCGCCGCATGTTGCTGCTGCAGAAAGTGATCTATGAGGGCTCGCTTAGCCTGCTGCTGCTGGCTTCCAAATACCACGACCTGGAAATGGTAACCGAAGGGGAGGAGAAGGAAAAGAACAGGCTGCTGCTGGAATTGCTGACCCCTATTGCCAAAACCTATCCTACAGAAAAAGGCAGAGAGGCGGTAGATAACGGCCTACAGGTGCTCGGAGGGTACGGCTACTGTTCGGATTTTGTATTGCAACAGTACCTGCGGGATATCCGCATCATGGCCATTTACGAAGGCACTACCGGCATACAGTCGATCGACCTGCTCGGCCGCAAGGCTACGATGGACAACGGCAAAGCCGTGCAACTGCTGGCGGAAGAGATGCAGCGCACCATTGAACAGGCGACGACCTTCGATGAGCTGAAGCCCTTCGCCCGCCAGCTGGCCGACAAGATGGGCCTCAGCCGGAAAGTGTTGAAATTCCTCCTCTCCTTTGCCGCCAAAGGAGAATACGAACGCTTCCTCGCCGATGCCACCGTATTTATGGATTTCTTCAGCACCCTCGTCCTCGGCTGGCTGTGGCTGGACATGGCGGCGGTGGCCAAGCGGGAGCTGGTTTCCGGCAATACGGCCTTTACGCCCGACTTTTACGAAAGCAAGATCCATGCCATGCGGTTCTTCTTCAAGTACGAACTGCCCAGGATGGAAGGCCTGGCGCCAACGCTGATGAGTGAAGAAGTGCTGACCATACTGGAAGAGAAAGAGGTGATTGTGTGAACAATCAAATAATGAAATATAGCCGCCTATGTGTTCTACTGTGAAAACGCTATGTGGCCTATGCGATCAAACAAAAGCCCTAAACTGGTAAAAATATGTCCAAATCAAATGGAATCCGGCACTTGGAACCACAAGCCCTGTGGACTAATTTTGCAGACCTCAACCAGGTGCCCCGCCCTTCCAAGCGCGAGGAACGCGTAATCGAATTCATGAAGAACTTCGGCGAAAAGCTGGGCCTGGATACCAGCGTAGACGATGTCGGGAACGTGGTGATCAAAAAACCGGCCTCGCCCGGAAAGGAGGGCCGGCCCACCGTTATCCTTCAGTCCCACCTGGATATGGTCCACCAGAAAAACGCCGGCACGGATTTCGACTTCGAAACTGAAGGGATTCGCTCTTTCGTGGACGGAGAATGGGTCAAGGCAGAAGGGACCACCCTCGGCGCCGACAACGGCATCGGCGTTGCCGCCATCATGGCAGTGCTGCAGTCCAAAGACATTGCTCACCCGCCCCTGGAAGCCCTCTTCACCATCGACGAAGAAACCGGCATGACCGGTGCCAAAGGGCTGGATGAAAACCTGCTAAAAGGCAAAATCCTGCTCAACCTGGATTCGGAGGAAGACGGCGAACTAACCATCGGCTGCGCCGGCGGTATCGACACCAATACGCACATGAATTACATGGAGGTGACTTCCGATGAGGGCACCGAAGGCTTTCTCATAAAGGTCAAAGGTTTGAAGGGTGGGCATTCCGGTTTGGACATCCACCTGGGCAGGGGCAACGCCAACAAACTGATGAACCGCCTGCTGTACAAAACCACCTACCCCTTTGGCCTGCGCGTCTCCTTCATCGATGGCGGCAGCCTGCGCAACGCCATACCCCGGGAGTCGGTGGCGCTGGTAGCCGTAGGCGGGGCTAAGAAAAACGACTTCCTGCGGGAATTCGACCGGCGGAAGGCCGATATCGAACAGGAATTTAAAAGCATCGAGCCGGGCCTGTCCATCACCCTGGAAGAAATGCATGCGCCGGTCAAAGTCATGCGGGCAGAGGACCAGGAAAAAATGCTCAACGCCATTTATGCCGTGCCCAACGGCGTATGGCGCATGGCGCCGGACATTCCCAATCTGGTAGAGACCTCTTCCAGCCTGGCCCGCGTCGTCGTCAAAGACGGCAAGTTCGTTACCCAGAGCCTGCAGCGCAGCTCCGTCGAATCCGGCAAGGAGGACGTGGCTAACGCCGTGCGGGCGGCCTTCGAATCCGTCGGCGCCGGGGTGGAAAATTCCGGCAGCTACCCCGGCTGGGCGCCTGATGCCGGTTCTGACATCCTGAAAACGATGGAAGGCCTGTACGAAGAGCTGTTCGGAGAGAAGCCGCACGTTGCCGCCTGCCACGCCGGCCTTGAGTGCGGCATTATCGGCGAGCATTACCCCGGCCTGGACATGATCTCCTTCGGGCCTACGATCCGCCATCCCCATTCTCCGGACGAGCAGGTGCATGTGCCTTCGGTGGGGAAGTTCTGGAGGTTGCTGAGGGGGGTGTTGGAGCGGGTTTAGCGCAGACCGCGAATTGGCGCGAATTAGCGGATAAAGGCATTGGAGGGGAACGCGGATTAGCGCAAATTAGCGGATAAAGCAGTTCGCTATTTTACCATGCAGCTACTTATAGAACATGAACCGCCACCTCCTCGAAATCCACCTTGCCGTTTTGCTGTTTGGTTTGGCCAGCCTCTTTGGTAAGTGGATAGCCCTGCCGGCTGTCATCATCGTGCTGGGGCGGGTGGCCTTTGCCGTGCCGGCTCTGGCGGCCGTATTGCGCTGGAAAGGGCAGAACCTCCGCCTGAACCGGAGGCGGCACTATCTTTACCTGAGCCTGCTGGGCTTGCTGCTTGCCGTCCACTGGGTAACCTTCTTTGAGTCGGTGCAGGTATCGACGGTGGCTGTTTGCCTGGTTTCCTATTCTACCTTTCCATTCTTTACGGTCTTTCTGGAGCCGCTCTTTTTCCGGGAGCCTCTTTCCCGGCGGGGGTTGGTTCTAGCTATAGTTGCACTGTTGGGGGTTGCACTGGTTATTCCCGAGTGGAAGCTGGGCAACAACATCACGCTGGGCGTTTTCTGGGGGGTGTTATCCGGCTTGTCCTTTGCGTTGCTCTCCGTGCTCAACCGCAGGTATGTCCGCACCTATACCAGCCTGCAGGTCGCCTTTTATCAGGATATGGTGGCCTTCCTGTTGCTTTTGCCATTCTGGTTTATGCTGCTCCCGGTGCCTTCGGCGCAGGACTGGTGGCTGCTGGCGCTCCTTGGGGTGGTTTTCACCGCTTTTTCCCATACCCTTTTCATCAACGGAATGAAAGCCGTTCCGGCGCGGACGGCCAGCATCATCGCCACCCTGGAGCCGGTGTACGGGGTGATTGCCGCAGCGGTTTTACTGGGAGAGGTTCCCGGGTTGCGGATCGTCGCCGGCGGCGCGTTGATCGTGGGGGCGATGGCTTACGCGAGCTGGCGGCCGGCGGCGTAAGGTTGAGGTTCCTCAATGAATTTGAATTCCGTAACTTAGTCCTGTAGGAGCGCGGACCCCGCAATTCTTTGGGGCAGGCTCTCCAGAACATCCTCAGAACCTTAAAGATGGCGGCACATTCAAAAATCCTGTTGCTCTTCATTTTTGCACTATGTTTCTGCAACCATATTCCGGCTCAAAACCATCCGCGCCTGATCCTCACTGTGGAAGGCGTGAAAAAAATCCGCGCCGGCCTGGGCAAAACGCCTCTTTACGACGAGGCGCTGGAAAAAGCCAAAGCCGAGGTAGATGCCGAGATAAAAACAGGCATCCAGGTTCCTGTCCCCAAGGATTTGGCGGGAGGATACACCCATGAGCGGCACAAGCGCAATTTCCTGATTTTGCCCAAAGCCGGCGTATTGTATCAGGTTCTCCAGGATGAGCAGTACGCCGTTTACATCCGCGACGTGCTGATGGCGTATGCCCGGATGTATCCCACCCTGGGCCTGCACCCTACGCAGCGCTCTTACGCTACCGGCAAGGTCTTCTGGCAATGCCTGAACGACGCCAACTGGCTGGTGTATGTCAGCCAGGCATACGACTGCATTTACGAATGGCTGAAGCCGGAAGAACGGGAAATCCTGGAGAAACAATTATTTCGCCCCTTTGCCGATTTTATTTCCGTAGAAAATCCCCGGTTTTTCAACCGCATCCACAACCAGAGCACCTGGGGCAATGCCGCTGTGGGCATGATCGGCCTGGTTATGGAGGATAAAGAACTGGTCCACCGGGCCTTCTACGGCCTGGAACACGACAATATCGGAGCGGATGAAAAGGACAATGATGGCGGCCTCATCAAGCTACCCGGGCAGGACAGGGCCGGCTTCCTGGCTCAGCTCGACCACTCCTTTGCGCCGGATGGTTATTATACCGAAGGGCCCTACTACCAGCGCTACGCCATGTACCCTTTCATCCTTTTCGCCAAGGCCATCAGTCACAACCTTCCGGAGCTGGAGATTTTTGAATACCGGGGGCAGTTGCTGAAAAAGGCTGTGTATGCGCTCCTGCAGCAAACCAATGAGCAAGGTGAATTTTTCCCTTTCAACGACGCCCAGAAGGGCATGTCTTACCACTCCCGGGAATTAGTGGCTGCCGTGGATATTGCCTATGACCTTTGCGGCAACGACCCGGCCCTGCTTTCCATAGCCCGGAAGCAAGGCCGGGTGCTGATCGACGGCTCGGGGTTTGCGGTGGCCAGCGCTCTGCAGGCCGGCAAAGCAATCCCTTTCAGAAAAAAATCCATCGAATTGAAAGATGGGGCAGACGGCAGCAAGGGCGGCATCGGCATCCTGCGGGCCGCCACCGATGCAGGTTCTTTATGCCTGGTGATGAAATATGCCGATCAGGGCATGAGCCACGGGTATTTTGACAGGCTATCTTTTTCCCTGTACGACGAGCGCGACGAGGTGGCCCAGGACTATGGCGCTGCCCGCTGGGTAAATATCGACCAGAAAGACGGAGGGGGATATTTGCCGGAGAACAAAACCTTTGCCAAGCAATCCATCGCCCACAATACGGTAGTGGTGGATGAGAAATCCCAGTTCAACGGGCATTTCGAGGCGGCCAATGCCCATCATTCCGAGCCTTATTTTTTCCTGGGCGGCCGCGGGGATGTACAGGCGGCCAGCGCCAAAGAATTTAATGCCTATCCCGGCGCAGAGCTGCACAGGACGATGATTGTGTTGAAAGTCGAAGCCTTCGAATTGCCCGTCGTCGTCGTCGTGTTTCGGGTTAGCTCGGAAGAACCTCATCAATACGACCTGCCTTACTATTTTCAGGGGCATCTGCTGACTGCCGGTTTCGAATACGAAACGGAGTTGGAAAAACTACAGCCCCTGGGCACGGGCTATGGCTACCAACACCTTTGGAAAGAAGCCACAGGCAAGGCTTCCGGCCCTGGTTTTTCCCTGCAATGGTTCGGCCGCAGCCGTTTTTACACCCTTGCCTGCCGGGCAGGCGAAGCGGACGAGTTGATCTTCGCCCGCACCGGCGCCAACGACCCCGACTTCAACCTGCGCAGGGATCCGGCTGTGATCATCCGAAAGAAAAATTCAACCGACGCCCTTTTCTTTTCGTAGCCGTCCTCGAACCGCATGGCAACTACACGCCGGCGGAGGAGATTCCGGAGAGGCCCTATGGCCAGATAGCCGAAGTAAACGTTTTGTACAATGACGAGCGCTGCACGGCCGTCCGGATCATGGATAAAAACGGCAAAAAATGGGATATGGTTATTGCCAACCAGAAAGCTGGAAAGGAGGAGGAGCACCAGCTCGAAATCGACGGGAAAATGATAAAATGGAAGGGGCCGTTGGCCCTGCTGAATAAAAACTTTAGTGGGTTTTAGTGCCTTAGAGTTTCCGTGGCAAAACAACCTTGGCTATCAAAAGCAAAAACAACAACATGAATTTACAAGGAAAAACAGCCATTGTCACCGGCGGCGGCCGGGACATTGGGCGGGCCATATCCGTCAGGCTGGCGAGCATGGGCGCCAAAGTAGCCGTCAATTACTGCAACAGCCCTGATGCGGCGCAGGAAACGCTGAAGATCATCGAAAGCGCAGGCGGTGAAGCTGTCGCCATCCAGGCGGACCTGGCCAGGTGGGGCGAGTGTTTTCGCCTGGTGGAGGAAACGCGGAAAGCTTTCGGAGACGAGATTCACATCCTGGTCAATAACGCCGGCGGGATAGTAGGCCGGAAGAAGTTATCTGAAATAGACGAACAATTCTGGGATGAGGTAATGGATTTAAACCTCAAGTCCGTTTTCATGATGCACAAGGCCGCCGTCACGCAATTTTTACGTCAGCACTGGTTAAGCGCCGTGCACGTTTTTTATGGCGGAGATAGGATGGGCAAGTATTTTCTGGAAAAAGGCGCCGTGCACAGGCACAGTGAGGTAATTTATGAAAGGGCGGGTT
>JAGFJD010000644.1 GCA_024102975.1 Phaeodactylibacter sp.
CCCCCAAACCTGTCAATCCTGTCTGGTTTTATGTCAAATCTCCGTATCTTAGGTCGGCAAAACTTATAAATAACTAGTATAGTCCGTCGTTAGCCTTAATTCTACTTTGGCACCTTAAGCCTCCGGATTTATTTTGTCGGGGCAAGCTCCGGAGGCTCCCGTCTTTAAAATGCCAAAGTACCATTAAAAAGGTTGCTAAAAATCTACTGGCCGGAAAAACTTCTCAAGTCTTTGCATGCTCCGATTGTTTCATTGGCTCAAAGCCCTTATATTTAGTGGTTCCCTGCCAAACTTAAACCACTAAAGCAATGAGCATACACGCCTTATCTTTTCCCGAAGCCAGGAATTACATCGCCGGCGCGTTCCGCCAAAACGGCGGGCGGGCGATGCCCGTCATCAGCCCGCTGGATGGCGCCACCCTTTCTTCCGTTACCTTATCCGACAAAGAAGCCCTGGACGAGGCGGTGGCCGCCGCGCATCGCGCTGCCCGCGATTGGGCGGCCCTGACCATCAAAGAAAGAGTGCAGGTATTCTTCCGGTTCCGGGCCTTGCTGGAGGAGCACAAAGCGGAGCTCACGGAGCTGGTCCACCTCGAAAACGGCAAGACGCGGGAGGAGGCGGAGGCGGAAGTCCTTAAAGGCATCGAGCTGTCGGAGTTTGCCTGCTCCCTGCCCCAGATCATCAGCGACGAGGTGCAGGAGGTGAGCAAGGGGGTGGAATGCCGCACGTCGCATGTGCCCATGGGCGTGGTGGCTTCCATCACGCCTTTCAACTTCCCGTTCATGGTGCCGTTGTGGACGATCCCGAACGCCCTCTCCCTGGGCAACAGCATGATCCTCAAGCCTTCCGAGCAGGTGCCGCTGAGCGCCCAGAAAATCGCAACGTTGCTCAAGCAAGCCGGCCTTCCGGACGGAGTTTTCAACATCGTCAACGGCGACAAGGAGATCGTCGAGGCAATTTGCGATCATCCGGGGATACAGGCCGTGACCTTCGTCGGCTCCACCCGGGTGGCCCGGATCGTTTACCGCCGCGCTACCTCCAACCTCAAGCGCGCCCTGTGCCTGGGCGGCGCCAAGAACCACCTCATCGTCCTGCCGGACGCCAACCTGGCCATGTCGGCCGCCAACATCGCGGCATCCATGTCGGGCTGCGCCGGGCAGCGCTGCATGGCCGCCTCGGCCATGGTGGCGGTGGGCAAAACGGACCACATCGTCCAAAAGATCTGCGAAGAGGCCCGCCGGATCGTCCCGGGCCAGAACCTGGGCGCCGTGATCAGCAAGGAAGCCAAAGAACGGATAGAACGTTATATCGCCGAAGCCGAGGCTGCCGGCGCCAAAGTGCTGGTCGATGGCCGCAACGCTGCCGTGCCCGGCAGGGAGGGCGGCTTTTACGTCGGGCCTACCGTCATCGATTACGTCACCCCGGATATGGCCATCGCCCGGGAAGAAGTCTTCGGGCCGGTGCTGGCCATCCTGCGCGCCGATGATGTCGACGAGGCCATCCGCATCGAGAACGGCTCCAACTACGGCAACGCCTCCTCCGTTTTCACCGAGAACGGCGGCATGGCGCAGTACGTCGCCGAGCGGGTCAGCGCCGGCATGGTGGGGGTCAATATCGGCGTGCCCGTGCCGCGGGAACCCTTCCCCTTTGGCGGCTGGAACGAATCGCGCTTCGGCGTGGGCGACATCACCGGCAAGAGCTCCATCCCGTTCTGGACTCAGCTGAAGAAAACTACCACCAAGTGGAACCCGGAAGCCTGGACGGACTGGACGACGTAGGGCAGGAACGGCGTTCCCGAGTGGTTATTATACTGGCGAACGCGTAGTTTTGTCAGGAGCAAAACCAGCGATGCCAGTATATACTGACCCGGCGGGTTTTGTAGCCGACAAAACCTGCCGTACGTCAGTATAAGTTATAGGGCTGATTGGTTATTGCCGGCTGCCCCATAGGATTCGCCGCCAGCCATCGCCTGAGCTCAAATAGCTGTGCTTCAGGGTCACGCATTCACGCATTCATTCACTCATTCACTCATTCACTCATTCACTCATTCACTCATTCATTCATTCATTCATTCACTCATTCATTCAATTCATCCACTACCCATGGAAACCGGAAAAATCGCAACCAGCAAAAAAGCTGAGATTCTCGACAAGCAGAAGAGATACCTGTTCCCCAACCACCTGCTGTACTACACCGAACCGCTGCCGCTGGAGCGGGGCGAGGGCCTGCACGTCTGGGACGTGGACGGCAACAAATACCTGGACTTTTTTGGCGGCATCCTGACCACCAGCGTCGGGCACAACCGGCCCGAAGTAACGCAGGCCGTCCGGGAGCAAACGGAGAAGTTCATTCACTCCTCCACGCTCTACCCCAACGAGGCCCATGTCAACCTGGCTGAGAAAATGGCGCAGCTGGCGCCGGGCAGGATACAGGTATCCTACTTCACCACTTCCGGCACGGATGCCGACGAGACGGCGGTGATGCTGGCCCGGCAGCACACCGGCAACCAGGAGGTCATCGCCCTGCGGCACGGCTACAGCGGCCGCTCCGCCATGGGCATGAGCCTCACCGGGCAGTCCTCCTGGCGCATTGGCGGCACGCACATCCTGGGCATCAAGCACGCCATCAACCCGTACTGCTACCGTTGCCCGCTCAAGCTGAAATATCCGTCCTGCGGGGTGGCCTGCGCTCACGATGTCGAGGACGTGATCAAAACGACGACCTCGGGCCGCATCGCCGCCTTCCTGGCCGAGCCTATCCAGGGCGTGGGCGGCTTCATCACGCCTCCGCCCGAGTACTTTAAGATCGTGGCAGACATCATCCGCCACTACGGCGGCCTGTTCGTCAGCGACGAGGTGCAGACCGGCTTCGGGCGCACCGGCGAAAAGTGGTTTGGCATCGAACACTGGGAGGTGGAGCCAGATATTATGACCATGGCCAAGGGCATCGCCAACGGCTTCCCGCTGGGCAACACCATGACGCGGCCCGATATTGCCGAAAGCACTGTCGGCGCCGGGCTGACCATCAGCACTTTTGGCGGCAACCCGGTGGCCTGCGCCGCTTCCCTGGCCACCATGGAAGTGCTGGAAAAAGAAGCCGATCCGGAACACGTGGCCCGCGTCGGGAAAGCACTCCGGGCGGGGTTGGAGCGCCTGGCGGACAAGCACCCGTTTATCGGCGACGTCCGGGGCATGGGCCTGATGCAGGGCCTGGAATTTGTGAAGGACAGGCAAAGCAGGGAGCCGGCGCCTAAAGCTGCCAGCCACTTTATGGAATTGAGCCGAAAAGAAGGGCTGCTCGTCGGCAAGGGCGGCCTGTACGGCAACGTCATCCGCATTTCTCCTCCGCTGACCGCGTCGGCGGACGATGTGGAGGAGGCGCTGGAACTGGCGGGCAAGGCGCTGAAGGGGGTGGTGGTTGATTGAGGCCCAGCGTGGTTCTGGCAGGTGTCACTTGTGCCGAACCAGGGTAGCAGAATAGCCATTGAAAGGGAGGTGAACTCGGAGCGCAACAGAAAGTTGCACCCCGAGCGGACCCATGTTGGCTGAGGTGATTTCCTCCATGCTCCCCCTAAACTGGAAATCACGTCAGCCAACAAAATAAACAGCCTCACATGAAAGAAGAGATTGTCGAGCTTACGGAAGACGTGAGCGACTCCCCGTTGTACAGCGAGGACTTCGCCCCTGTACCGGCGGCGGAGCGAACCTGGAACCAATGGAACATCGCCGCCATCTGGGTGGGCATGGCCGTGTGCATTCCCACCTACATGCTGGCCAGCAGCCTGATCGAGCAGGGGATGAACTGGTGGCAGGCCCTGCTGACCATCCTGCTGGGCAACGTCATCGTGCTTATCCCCATGATCCTCAACGCCCACGTAGGCACCAAGTACGGCATTCCCCTGCCGGTTTTCCTGCGCCTGAACTTCGGGGTGGACGGGGCGGTGCTGGCGGCCCTGCTCCGGGGGCTGGTCGCCTGCGGCTGGTTCGGCATACAGACGTGGATCGGGGGGGCGGCCATCTATCAGTTGCTGCTCACCGTCTGGCCGGGGCTGGCCGGCAGCCCCTATCTGGGCGATTTCATCGGCCTCAACCTGGGGCAGCTCTTCTGCTTCCTGTTGTTCTGGGCGATGAACATGTGGATCATCTACCGCGGCATCGAGTCGATCAAACAGCTGGAAAACTGGGCGGCGCCCTTCCTGCTGCTGATCGGGATAGGCCTGCTGCTCTGGGCCTGGTCTCGGGTAGGCTCGATGAGCGACATCCTGGATGCTTCCTACCTGCTGGCCAAAGGTTCGGACGTTAATTTCTGGAAGGTCTTCTGGCCCGGCCTCACCGCTATGGTTGGCTTCTGGGCGACGCTCAGCCTGAATATCCCCGATTTTACCCGCTACGCCAAAACGCAGAAGGATCAGGTCGTGGGCCAGGCCATCGGCCTTCCCGGCACCATGGTGCTGTTTTCGTTTATCGGCATTGCGGTGACCAGCGCCACGGTCATCATTTTCGGGGAGGCCATCTGGGATCCCGTCGTCCTGCTGGGCAGGTTCGAATCCCCTTTAGTGGTCGCCCTGTCCATGATCGGGCTGACCATCGCCACCCTGTCTACCAATATTGCCGCCAACGTGGTGGCGCCGGCCAACAGCATCGCCAACATCATGCCCAGCCGGATCAGCTTCCGCATGGGCGGCTACATCACCGGCGTCATCGGCATCCTGATCTTCCCCTGGAAGCTGCTGGCCGACCCGCACGGCTACATATTCGTCTGGCTGATTGCCTATTCGGCCCTGCTGGGCGCGCTGGCGGGAGTGATGATCTGCGATTATTACGTCATCCGGAAGACGGAGCTGGACCTGGCGCAGCTGTTTAAGCTGGGGGGCATCTACAAGGGTTGGAACCAAAGGGCATGGATCGCTTTCGGCGTGAGCCTGTTGCCGGTGCTGCCCGGTTTCCTGGCTACTGTTTACGTCATTCCGGCGGAAAGCATCGGCGCGTTCTGGACGGATTTGTATTCTTATGCCTGGTTCGTTACTTTTTTCCTTGCTTTTGGGCTGTATTGGGCGCTGGTGAGGTTTTTCAGGTGAATGGGGCGGACAACAGATAACGCGGGCTTCTATCAGGCTTCCTTCACCTCCTCCAGGTGCTTCATGACGATTTTCCCGAAATGGCCCAAATTAAATGAGATCAGCTCGTTGGCGAAGTGATCGTATGGGCATACGCGCCAGATGAATCTGGCACGTCCGGATAATTCCAGCCCACCCATTGGCAGTTTATAAAATTTTCGCCTAAATTAGGCGGACAACAAACAAGAACTATGTCCATCCTCATCAGAAACGCGCGGGTCATCACCGCTGCCGACGATTACCGGGCTGACATTTACATCGAAGGCGAACACATTCAGGCCATAGGCAAGGGCCTGAACGTCCGCGCCAGCCAAACCATCGACGCTACGGGCAAAGTCGTCTTCCCCGGCGGCATCGACCCGCACGTGCACCTGGATATGCCTTTCATGGGCACCTTTTCCAGCGACAGCTACGCCACCGGTACGCTGGCAGCCCTGCACGGGGGCACCACTATGGTGATCGATTTTATTTTACAAACACAAGGCAAGCCGCTCTACCACGCCCTGGAAGCCTGGCGGGGCCGGTCCGACGGCAACTGCTACGGCGACTACTCCTTCCACATGGCGGTCACGGATTTCAACGAAAGCACCCGCAGGGAGGTGGGGCAGCTGATCGAAAAGGAGGGCATCACCTCCTTCAAGACCTTCATGGCCTACAAGGGCGCCCTGATGATCGACGACGGCCAGATGGTAGGCCTGATGCAGGAGGTCAGGGAACGGGGCGGCATGGTGACCGTGCATGCCACCAACGGCGACATGATCGACGGCCTGATCGCCCAACACCGGGCGGAGGGCAAGCTCTCGCCCCTGTACCACTACCTGTCGCAGCCGGAAGTCACCGAAGCGGAGGCCTCCGGCCGGTTTGTCGACCTGGCGCACTACACCGGCGTGCCTGCCTACATCGTGCACCTCACCTGCGAGGGCGCGCTCAACCAGGTGCGGGAGGCCACGTATCGCAACCAGAAGGTATTCGTCGAGACCTGCATCCAGTACCTGCTGCTGGACGCCTCCCTCTACGAAAAAGACCCCGAAGGCGCCAAATGGGTGATGAGCCCGCCCCTGCGCCAGAAGAAGGACCAGGAAACCCTCTGGGCCGGCCTGAACCAGGGGTTGGTGCAGGTCGTGGCTACCGACCACTGCCCCTTCAAATGGGAGCAGAAGATGATGGGCAAGGATGATTTTTCGAAAATACCCAACGGCCACCCCGCCATCGAGCACCGCATGGAGCTGCTCTGGTCGGAAGGGGTGGAAAAGGGCCGCATCAGCGCCAACAAATACGTAGAAGTGACGGCCACCAACCCGGCGAAGATTTTCGGCATGTATCCCCGGAAAGGCTGCATCGCCGTCGGCTCCGACGCCGACCTGGTGATCTTCGACCCGCACCGCCGGCATAAGCTCTCCGCCTCTACCCACCACATGAACGTGGATTATTCCGCCTACGAAGGCTGGGAAGTGCAGGGCAAGTGCGAGACGGTGATCCTGCGGGGGGAAGTGGCGATCGACAAGGGGGAGGTAAAAATAAAGAAGGGGTATGGGCAGTTTGTGGGGAGGGGGAAGGCGGGCAAGGTGGTGTAGGGGGAGGTGTGTGTTGGTGTATTGGTGTATGCGGATTTCAACCTGCCGGGTTTCCATTGAGCCCTGGCAGGCCAAACCCGGCAGCGTTTATCGGAGACCAGTAATTTCTCATGTAAGGTGATGACGAGGTGGCATCTGGCTTTTGAGGAACGAAAAAGGCAGGTGTCATCTCGGAAGTCCCACAAGATGACACCTTTTTTCTCCGTGCCTCCGAAAAAAGATGTCACCTTGTGAGCCACATGAGAAATTGCTGATCAGAGACCCTTAAAAGCTCTAAGATAAGAGATGAATAAAGGTCATCAGGAATTTTTTTGTACGCCCGTGCGCGCGCCCGTGCGTACAAAAAATTTCCTGATAAGGTTTAATGAAAAACGAACTTCAAATCCCAAAAACTAAAAAAATGCCGGGAAGATGGTGCTTTTTCTGGGCAGTGTTCATAGGTTATGCTGTTGCAGCAAGCGGGGCAAGCTACCATTGTATGCATTGCAATAACAAGACAGGATATAGAGCTGATGATTCAGAGAAATATGCCAGGCTTAAACACGAACACCTGCTTGTACGCTACCCGGATTACGCAGCGGCCAATGTTGACATTGAAGCGTTTATTGATCAATATGGAGAAGATGCCTATCTTGCTGCCGCCGTACTGTACGAAGCTTTCATGGATGAACTGGGCGAGCATCCGGATGACCCTTATCTGTGGCAGCTTGCCATGGAGGTGTTTCAGGAAGAGCTGTTTCCGATTCTGCTGGAGTTTACGCCCGGGATTGGAGATTTGATCGGCGCCTACAACGATTTTCAGGCCGGCAGCTATTTCTGGGGCTGCGTGGGAATCGTCGGCGCTATAGTGCCCGGGGACGAGGTGATAAAAGTGATCAGGAAGGCAGACAATATCAGGGACGCCTGGAAAAAAGTGGAAAAGGTGTTTACCTTGTGGAATAAGCTTTTTTCGACTGTAGGCGGGCAGAGGATTCTTGGTAAAATGCCGAAGAGCTGGAAGGGCTTGCCGGGGTCGAAGTTGGCAAGGACAAGCAAAGGCTTGAAGTGGCGGAAAGATGCATTTCATGAATTGAGAATTATGGATGCAGACCCGAAGTCAATCAGGTCTTGGCATCAATATCAATATGTAAGAATGAAAAAAAATGGAAACTATCTTGGGACAGACGGTAACTATCATCAGAATGATGGAAGCGATGCTTTTCAGATTTTAACCCATATTCCATTAGACCAGGTAATGGATGATTGGTTAGATGCATTTTTTAAATAAGAGCAGTATATATTATGGACAGAAATGATATGGAACTAAGGTTAATAAGAAATCTATATTATGATTTGGCCAGATTATCTTTTGACTATGACTCTGGATTTGACGAATTGATAAATGGTACTGAAATCATGAACGAGGAGTCTCTTCATGAGGATTGGCTTTTAAATAATTTATCAGCGCAATCTATGAGCTTGTTTGGCGAATTCAGGGCGGGCTGGTTACAATTAATTTCCACAAAACCTTATAGCAACATAGGAGTATTAATGCAGATAGACAAAGACTGGAAATTGGTTGTTAAGGAAAAATTGATGCCACTAATAGAGAGTATTAAGAAAGATCTAAGTAAACTTGATAACGGAGTTCCGGCTGATTATGATGTAAAAATCCCTGATCATAATCTGGATTTTGATCATTTATTGAAAGTAGTCTCATATATTACTGAAAAAGCTATTAAAACAGACGAGTCAATAAATCCATTTTATTGCGGGAAGTAATAAAATCATCCGCCATGCCAGGAAAAATAAAATCCGGCCTCATCCAGATGAGCCTCGCCAGGACCGAGGGGCAGGGTACCATCGAAGAGATCAAGGAGGCCATGGTGCAGAAGCACATCCCTTTTATTGAAGACGCCGGCAGGCAGGGCGTGCAAATCCTCTGCCTGCAGGAAATCTTCAACACGCCTTATTTCTGCCCGGGGCAGGATGCCAAATGGTACGCCTCCGCTGAGGCGGTGCCCGGCCCTACGGTCGAGCGCATGGCGGAGTACGCCAAAAAGTATCAGATGGTGATGATCGTGCCCATCTTCGAAAAGGAGCAGCCGGGCGTGCTGTACAACACCGCCGCCGTGATCGACGCGGATGGAACTTATCTGGGCAAATACCGTAAAAACCATATCCCCCATACTTCCGGCTTCTGGGAGAAGTTTTTCTTCAAGCCCGGCAACCTCGGTTACCCGGTCTTCGAGACCCGCTATGCCCGGGTGGGCGTCTATATCTGCTACGACCGCCACTTCCCGGACGGCGCGCGCATCCTGGGCCTGAACGGCGCCGAGATCGTCTACAACCCCTCCGCTACGGTGGCCGGCCTGTCGCAGTACCTCTGGAAGCTGGAGCAGCCGGCCCACGCCGCCGCCAACGGCTACTTCATGGGCTGCATCAACCGGGTGGGCACCGAAGCGCCCTGGAACATCGGCCGTTTCTACGGCTCGTCTTACTTCGTGGACCCCCGCGGGCAGATTTTCGCCCAGGCTTCCGAAGACAAGGACGAGCTGCTGGTGGCCGAGTTCGACCTCGACATGATCGAGGAGGTGCGCTCCACCTGGCAGTTCTTCCGCGACCGCCGGCCGGAAACGTATGGGAAACTGACAGAACTGTGAAATGTATACTTCGTTGCAATAGGTTTTGTACATTAGCTCGCCCAGCCCCTCAAATCCCCTGAAGGGGAAGTCCGCGCATAAATGCACAAAACCTATTGCCGTTGAACATAACAGGAAGCATGCAATACCACAAAATGTAAAGGGAATGGATGCGGACAGCCAATCATTCCTTCAGTCATTCATTCCTTCAATCCTTATTTATGGCAGAATACCCAATACCGACTACCGAAAAAGACCTCGAAACCAGCTTCGAACAGATCAAGCCGTACATGAACGCCACGATGGCCTACTACGAGAGCGCGCGCTGCCTGTTCTGCTACGACGCGCCCTGCGTGCAGGCCTGCCCGACCGGCATCGACATCCCGCTATTTATCCGGCAAATCCACACGGGCAACGTGGCGGGCGCTGCCCGCACCATCTACGATGCCAATTACTTCGGCAACATCTGCGGCAAGGTCTGCCCCACCGAGGTGCTATGCGAAGGCGCCTGCGTGTACAACCACCAGGATGTCAAACCTATTGAGATCGGGCGGCTGCAGAGCTACGCCACCGCGCAGGTTGTGGAGCAGGGGCGGAAGCTCTACGAACCCGGGCCGGTCAACGGCCATAAGGTAGCCGTCGTCGGCGCCGGCCCGGCGGGCATCGCCTGCGCCTGCGAGCTGCGGCGGATGGGCTACGAGGTGGATATTTTCGAGGCCAAAAGCCAGCCGTCGGGGCTGGCGTTGTATGGTTGCGCGCCCTATAAGGTTACAAACGAGGATGTCCTGGAAGAAGTGGAGTATCTCCGGGCGCAGTTTCAGTTCCGGATCCATTACGGCCATCCCGTCGAAAGCAGGGAGCAAATTACCGAGCTGGAAAAGAATTACGCCGCCATCTTCCTGGGCATCGGCCTGGGGCCGACCCGGCGGCCGGGCATCGAGGGCGAGGGGCTGGCCCACTGCGTCGGCGCCACGGAGTTCATCGAGCAGGTCAAGCTGGACCCCCTGTCGGTGACCGTCGGCCGTCGGGTGGTGGTCATCGGCGGCGGCAACACCGCCATGGACGCGGCCTCCGAAGCTGCCCGCCTGGGGGCCGAGGAGGTGACGCTGGTCTACCGCCGCTCCAGAGAGGAGATGGGCGCCTATGAATTCGAATACGAGCTGGCCAAGTCGGTGGGGGCCCGGGGGGTGTTCAATGCCATGCCACTGGCTGTCCTCGGCGAAGAGAAAGTGAGCGGCGTCCGGTTCATCCGGACCCGCACGGAGGGCGGCAAGGTTGTCTCCATCCCCGGCAGCGAATTCGAGGTACCCTGCGACCAGGCCATCCTGGCCACAGGGCAATCCAAGCGCTCGGCCTTCCTGGATTTGATCGAAAGCCTGGAAAGAGACGGCCAGGGCCGCATTGCCGTCAACCCGGAAACCTTGCAAACCTCCAACCCGAAGTATTTCGCCGGCGGCGACGCCGTCAACGGGGGGGCGGAGGTGGTCAACGCGGCGGCGGATGGGAAGCGGGCGGGGAGGGGGATGGATCAGTATATTTCCAATTTGAAGTGAGGAAGAAGGATAGAAGCATAGTGCCTCAGACATTTGGGATCTATTGTGTAAATGTTGAAAAGTGTAAACGTGTAAATGACTGGCAGCCTCTGTTCTTTTACACATTTACACACTTCCACTTTTACACGCCCCGGCAAGTCTGAGCAGCCATCCATAGCATCAACTGGCCTGAAAGGCCGCAGCATCTTTTTGCGCGAAAGCGCAAAAAAAGCATCCACAGCATCAATCAAACAAAGCTAAAAAAATAATATTCATGCCTAATCTCACCGCCAACCTCGCCGGCATCCGCTCTCCCAACCCCTTCTGGCTGGCCTCGGCGCCGCCCACCAACTCCGGCTATCAGGTCATGAAGGCCTTCGACGCCGGGTGGGGCGGAGCTGTCTGGAAAACCCTGGGCGTGCCTATCATCAACACCTCCAGCCGGTACGGGGCGGTCAACTACCGGGGCAACCGCATGGTGGGCTTCAACAACATTGAACTGATCACCGACCGGCCGCTGGCCGACAACCTGCGGGAGATCGAGGAGGTGAAGAAGTATTTCCCCGATCACGCCGTGGTGGCCTCGCTCATGGTAGAGTCCCGGAAAGAGTGGCATCAGATCGTGAAGGACGTGGAGAATGCCGGGGCGGACGGGGTGGAGCTCAACTTCGGCTGCCCCCACGGCATGTGCGAGCGGGGCATGGGCTCGGCCGTCGGCCAGGAGCCGTCGGTGCTGAAGCTCATCACCGAATGGGTGAAGGAAGTAGCCACCGTGCCGGTGATCGTCAAGCTGACGCCCAATATCACCGACATCACCGAGCCGGCCCTGGCGGCGGCACAGGGCGGGGCCGACGCCATATCCCTGATCAACACCATCCAGAGCCTGATGGGCGTCGACCTCGACCGGTTCGTGCCCTATCCGGAGGTGGACGGCAAGAGCACCAACGGTGGCTACTGCGGCCCGGCGGTCAAGCCCATCGCCCTGAACATGGTCAAAAACTGCGCCCAGCACAGCGGCGTGCACATCCCCATCTCCGGCATCGGCGGCATCGAGAACTGGCGGGACGCGGTGGAGCACATGCTGCTCGGCGCCAGCAACGTGCAGGTCTGCACCGCCGTGATGCACTACGGCTTCGGCATTGTCCGGGAGATGCTGGCCGGACTGGAAGGGTTCATGAAGGACAAAGGATTCGGACAGCTCGACGACTTCATCGGCAAGGCCCTGCCCAACGTCACCACCTGGGAAAACCTGAACCTGAACTACAAGGTCGTCGCCGAGATCAACGCCGCCAAATGCATCGGCTGCCAGCTCTGCTATACCGCCTGCGAAGACGGCGCCCACCAGGCCATCGCCCTGCCCGGCAACGGCCGGGGGCGCGTGCCGGCCATCATCGAGGAGAACTGCGTGGGCTGCAACCTTTGTTCGCTGGCCTGCCCGGTGGAGGAATGTATTACTATGGTGAGAAAAGACGACGGCGCCCCCGCCGAAACCTGGAAGGATTACATGGCCTCTGGCAAAGCCCCCACCGGGTTCGACGACGAGCGGGCCGGCGGGCATGGGCATTGGATACCGGAGCCGAAGGCGGGGCTGGGGAGGAAGGGCTGATGCTCTGCGTCCCCCACGGCAGTTCCTCTTCAATAAAAAATCGCTTCACGAAACCAGGCTACACCCACACCGCATAAATATCCTTGCCCGTATGCCGGATGCGCTCCTTGCGCCAGCTCTTTTTCTTATTGTGTTCAAAAATGACCAGGTAGCCCTGCTGCTGGTTTTGGCGGCTGAGGTAATCGCTTAGCTGGTTCAGCCCCGCCTGGTGTTTTTTTTCGCCGTACCAGCGTTTGAGTTCGACGATGTATTGGTTTTGAAAGTAAGTAACCACCACGTCCAGGCGTTTTTCTTCTGAGATTTGAGCCTCCACGAAAGTATGGCCGCCCCCATTGAGGATGGGGTGCAAATAAGCTAAAAAAATGAGCCGCCCCTCTCGTTCGAGGAAAGCCTGGTCTTTTTTTCGATATTGCTCCTGCATGAATCGCTGGAATTTGAGCAATATTTTTTCCAGATTCAATTCATTATTGTTTTGAATGACTTCCAGGCGGTTCCCTTCATCTTCCAGGGTTAGATGCGTTTCCATTTTGGAAACCATATAATTATAGATTAATTGTTCATAAATTCGATTGTGAATTTTAGTGCCGGCACCATTTTTCAGGATTCCATACATCACTCCCATCTGAATAACCGGATTGTGTATGTTAAAACTAAAAAACTTACCCTGAACGAGAATAGCGAAAACCAATTCGTGCAAATCCTGATTGTTTTCCAGGTTTTTGACCAGGCTGTCAAAATTGGTGTTGCTCTCTGCCAGCAGAACGTTGACGGCAATGTCAACATCTTTTGTTGTCCATGTCTTGCCCTTGTTCGCCGGCAAGAGTTTTTCCGCAATAACCTTACACAATTTGCTCACTAAAAAAGGATAGCCCGACGTGTAATAGTACAATCGTTCCGCAATAGCTGGAATATCCATCTCTATGCTTTCCGCCCAGGCATACTCTTCCAGCATCGGAGCAATTTCTTTTGGATTGAAGCTCATATCCACATTGAAATCGGCTGCGATATTCCAGGGGCTGTTATATTGGTGCTGGCCATCTGAGCGAAGTTTGAGTTTAAGGGTTTTGACATCATGTACGCCAGCGAGGATAACGCTATGAAATGTCTCCTGGCCTTTGCGATGACGGTTGAGGTATTTACTGCGCAGCATCGACAACAACTTCAAAAACATTGGGTTGTTGCTGCTCGCGTCCACTTCATCTATTAGTAAAACTACTTTTTTTTGAGCCTCCCGGACTACCTGAGAAATGATTTTAGACAAATCTGTTAAATGGCGGGCTTCAGCTATTTTGTCCTGAAAAAACCGGGCAAAATCGGGGTTTTCCCATACGATGGCATCGTGAAGCAACCCCAGGAAAGACCTGCTCAATGTTTGTTCATTTTCGAAAGCCAAATCTCCTATTTCTTCAAAACTGGTCTTTATTGCCAGATAGCCGCCTTTTTTTTTCAAGTAGTCTTCCAACAAAAAAATCATCGTCGTCTTGCCATACTGCCGGGGGCGGTTGATGACAAAATACTCCCCATAGTCAATCATCTCCATCACGGCATTGATCTTTTCCCTGGTGTCCATCATATAATGCCTGTCCGCGATGCAAACCCCGGTTATGTTAAACCTTTTTTTCATGCTAATTCGCTTTCCAGCAAAAATACTCTTTTCCAGGGTCAAGCCCAAGTTCTCTGTGTCGTACACAACTTGTCCGCTGGCATTTCCAGGCATTAAATTATTCAGATAAAAAAGCCCCGCAAAATCCAATAATCCGGAAAATTGCTATCTTAGCCCCTGAACAATAACTCCGACAACTGCTTAAAATTCTGCAAACAAGCTCCATTAGCGGTCATTCATTCCTGTTGCGCCGGAAAAACCGAATATGCTTCCCCAATAAGCCGCGTAAGCCGTTCAATACACGTTGATAGTTAATATAGAACCAAGCATGAATAGGTTAGCGATAACCATTGTTTAACCAAAACTCACTAGAGCATGAAGTATTTCACCAAAGCAGGCCTGCTGCTGGCGATCCTGTTCGTTTCAGTTGCGGCCATGGCTCAGTACACCGTCAATGGCACGGTCAGGAGCGAAAGCGGAGAACCCCTCATCGGGGTGTCTATCATTGTCAAGGGCACGACCAGCGGCACGGTCACCGATTTTGCCGGGGAATTCAGCCTGAACGTCAGCGAAAGCCCCGCCACCCTTCTGCTGTCCTATACCGGTTTCAAATCCAAGGAAGTCGAAGTTTCCTCTTCCGGCAAAGACGTCAGCGTCACCCTGGAAGAAGACATTGCCAACCTGGAGGAGATCGTCGTCACCGGCCTGGCTTCCGGCATCAAGCGGTCTAACCTGGCCAACGCCGTCGCTACGGTATCCGGCAAGGAGCTGACCGAAGTGACGACCCAGCAGACTGTTGACGGCGCCCTGTACGGCAAGCTGCCGGGCGTGAACATCGTGCAGAGCAACGGCGCTCCCGGCGGCGGGATTGCCCTGCGCCTGCGGGGCGTGTCCTCCCTTAGCGGCAACAACCAGCCCCTTTTTATCATTGACGGCGTATACATCACCAATGCCGAAATCCCGAGCGGCCTGCGGTTCGCTTCCGGCGCCAACTCCGGCAGCGAGGAAGGGGCTTCCAACCGCCTGGCCGACCTGAACCCGGAGGATATCGAAAGCATCGAAGTGCTGAAGGGCGCCTCGGCGGCTGCCATCTACGGTACGCGCGCCAACGCCGGCGTGGTGATCATCACCACCAAGCAGGGTGCAGCCGGCAAGACCAAGGTCAACTTCGAGCAGGACCTGGGCGTCAACGTGATCCAGAACTACGTCGGCCGGCGGGATTACACGGCCGCGCAGGTGGAAGAAACGTACGATGCGGACGAACGCGCCAAGTTTGAAGCCGCCCAGGCCGCCGGCGAGGTCTTCGATTACGAGAAGGAAATCTACGGCAATACCGGCTTCATCACCGACTCGCGCCTGTCCGTATCCGGAGGGAGCGACAAAACGACCTTTTACTTCAACACCAGCTACCGCGACGAGGGCGGGATCATCGAGAATACCGGCTTCGACCGCTTCTCCCTGCGCCTCAACGTCGACCACCGCATTTCAGACAAGTTCCGAATCGGCATCAACAGCAATTACATCAACTCCTTTGCCAGCCGCAGCTTCACCGGCAACGAGAACGAAGGGGGGCTGAGCTACGGCTACAACCTCGCTTTCACCCGCGACTGGGTAAACCTCTTCCCGGACGAGCTGGGCAATTATCCGGACAACCCCAACGCGGCAGGCAACCCGATTTTTGTCCGGGATCAAGCCAAGAACGAGGAGCGCAACAACCGCTTCCTGTCCGGCGCCAATATGGAATTCAACGCCTATCAGTCCGACAACCTGGTCGTCAAGTTCGTGGGCAATGCCGGGGTGGATTTCCTCCTGAACGAAACGTTCGTTTACGTTCCGGAAACCCACCAGGCTCAACGGGGCCGGGACAACGGCTTCATCGGCGTGGGAAAGAACAAAGTATTCAATTATAACTATCAGGCCTTCGGCATCATTGACTACTTCTCTCCCGGCAACCTGAACCTGAATACCCAGGTGGGCGTGACTTACCTGAACTTTGACCGCAATTTTGTCCTGGATCGTTCCACGCAGCTCATTTCCCAGCAGACCAACCTGCAGAGCAGCGGCGCCCAGGTGGTCGAACAACGGATTGAACTGGAGGAGGAATTCGGAATTGTCCTGCAGGAGCAGGCCAACTGGGACGATAAAATCATTGCTACTGTCGGGGCCCGTTTCGACAAGTCGAGCCTCAACGGCGACCCGAACAAGCTGTTCGCCTTCCCCCGCGCGTCTCTGGCCGTCAACATCGCCAACTTCGACTTCTGGTCTTCCAGCCTGGTCAACCAGTGGAAGCTCCGCGTGGCCTACGGCGAGACCGGCAGCAGTGCTACCTTTGGATCCCTGTACACTTCTCTGCTGCGGACCAACGTAGCGGGCAACGTCGGCGCCGCCATCGCCCTCAACGACGGCAACCTGGGCCGCCCGGACCTGGAGCCGGAAACTTCCCAGGAACTGGAATTCGGCACCGACCTGACGCTGTTCAACAACAAACTGGGCGTGGAGCTGACCTATTACATCCGCAACGTCGAAAACCTCTTGTACTTCTTCGACCTGCCGGCTTCCACCGGTTATGATAACGAGATTCGCAACGACTTTGACCTCCAGAACCGCGGGCTGGAAGTGTCACTGAACATCAACCCCGTCAACGTAACCAACTTCAACTGGAACTCGACGGTCAACTTCTGGTTCAACCGCTCGGAGGTCACCCGCCTGGGCGTGCCGCCCTTTGTTCCGGAAGGCGTGGCTTTCGGCCTCGGCCTGGGTTCCTTCTACATCGAGCAGGGCCAGCCGGTCACCCAGCTGAAAGGCAGCAGCGCCGAAGGGCCGGTGACCATCGGCGACGTAGAGCCCGATTTCCAACTGGGCTGGTACAACGAGATCAAGATTGCCAAGAACATCGACTTCAATTTCCTGGCCCACTGGAAGCAGGGCGGCGACGTGCTGAACCTCTCCCGCCTGCTGACCGACATCGGGAACAACACGCCCAGAGAGTTTGACAACCTGACCGGCTTTATCGAAGACGCCTCTTACTTCCGTCTCCGGGAGGTGGGCCTGTACTACACGCTGCCCAAGTTTAGCAACACCCTGCAGCGCCTGCGCCTCGGCGTTTCCGGAAGGAACGTCTTCACCCTCACTGATTACAGCAGCTACGACCCGGAAACCTCCACCAAGGGCGGCACCGGCCTGTCGACCGGCATCGAGGTGACGCCTTTCCCGAGCTCGCGCCAGTTCTACTTCCACATTGGCATGCAGTTTTAAACCTGATTTTAAAAACATGAAAAAGGATTTTCCAATGAAAAATATAATTTCAATTTTAACCTGCGCTATGCTCCTGATGCTCACGGCCTGCAGCATCGACGAGGTCACTGACCCCAATGGCGTCCAGTTGGCCACCCTCCTGGAAAACGCCGAGATCGGCGACCTCAACGCCCTGGTCAATGGCACCGAAGCCAGAATGCGCCGCAGCTGGGATGTTTACGTAACCTCTACCGGTTCTGTCTCCAGAGAACTCTACCTCTTCGACGCCGATCCGCGTAATACGGAGGATTTGCTGGGGAAGGAGGGCGCTTCGCTCGATAACAATACGTTTTACCTCACAGCGCCCTACACTACCCGCTATCAAACCGTGCTGAACTGCAACATCCTGCTTCGTGCGCTGGATAATACTCCGGAAGGCTCCGCTGCCCAGAAAGACGGCTACCGCGGTTTTGCCAATACGATCAAGGCCCTGATGTTTCTTCAGGAACTGGCCCGCCTCAACACCAACGGTATCCGGGTAGATGTTGCCGACCCGGAAAACCTGGGGCCGATCCTGAGCAAAGACGCTGCTTTCGATGCTATTTTAGACCTGCTCGATACAGCCTATGACCAGCTTCAGGGCGCCGAGTTCGCTTTTCAGCTTTCATCGGGTTTCGCCGGCTTTGACGATCCGGAGAACTTTGCCAAGTTCAACCGGGCCATTGCCGCCCGTGCCGCCATCTACGCCGAACGCTACGACCAGGTGCAAGGCTTCCTCGACGATTCCTTCCTGGATGACCACGCTGCGTTGGACCTCGGCCCCAAGCATGCATTCAGCACCGCTTCCGGCGATTTCCTGAACCCCGTGTTCAAGGCGCCGCAGCAGAGCGGGGACCAGATCATCGTCCACGACTCCATCGTCAACAATATCCGGGAGGATGATGCCCGCATCAGCAAGTTCCGGCTGCGCAACAACCCGACCAGCCAGGACGACCTGAATGGCGATTACGAGCTGGCGATTTACGCATCTTCCACTTCGCCGATCAGCATTCTCCGCAACGAGGAACTGATCCTCATCGCCGCCGAAGCGAACATTCAAACCGGTAAGCTGCCCGACGCCGTCAATTACATCAACATCATCCGCAACGCCTACGGACTGGGCAATTACGACGGGCCGGAAACTGAAGAGGCGCTCACGGACGAGATGCTGTACCACCGCACCTACTCCCTGTTCGCCGAGGGCCACCGCATGTTCGACCTGCGCCGCTACGGCCTGCTGAACAGCACATTCCTGCCCATCGACCGGGAGGGAGACCAGGTGTTTACTGAGTTCCCGCTGCCGCTGTCGGAGCAGTAAGCCACAGGTATCCTGCTGGATATGTGGCGGGCCTTTCACCTGCTGGCCAGCAGGTGAAAGGCGTTCTCTGCGCCCAAAACCAACCGCAGGGAACGCGGAGGACCACAGAGAAGGCTAACGCTCTGTGCTCCTCCGCGCTCCCCGCGGTTAATTTTTTAAGTTAACAAAGTAGAATTACGCCTTTACATCTGCCAGATAATCCGCCCCTTCTGCCAAAGCCTGCCTAATTTTTGCCTAAACTATTTTCAGGAATTCCTATCTTTGCCCATCCGGGGAGGAATAACCCGGGCTCTCCACTTGCCCGCATACCCTATAACTCGCTCAAGCATCGGAATAATCAGTGGCTTATTTTTTTAGTGATTAAAAAATAACTTCACTACAACTAAGGCCCGTGAAGTTGTTTTTTAAGGATTACTAAGCACAAAACCATCCAATCCATGAAAAAGGAACTGATCGCCTTTATGGGGTTGATCGTTTTGACAACGGCCAGCCTAAGCGCTCAAAATTGCAACGAGAACCTGGACGCCGGCGCCGATGCTGCCATCTGCCAGCCGGGGGAGGTTGTCAACCTAAACGGCGTTTTCAGCGGCAGCGGCCCCCTGTCGGTAGCCTGGACGCCGACAACCGGCCTGTCCAGCCCCGGAAGCCTGCAAACTACAGCAACAGCCAATGCTACTACCACTTACACCCTCACCGTTCGTGCCGCCGCCCCGCAAAACCTGATCTTCAACGGCGACTTTACCCTGGGCGACATCGGTTTTTATACCGACTACTCCTACGGCACCGGCGGCCCCAACGGCCTGCTCCACAACGTGGGCCAGTACGCCATCTCTACCAACCCCCGGAATACCCACCAGGGATTTTCTCCCTGTGGCGACCACACCACCACCACCGGCAACATGCTGGTCGTCAACGGCAATACCGTCCGGGACACGGTCTGGTGCCAGACGGTCAGCGTACAGCCCAATGCGGAGTACGCCTTCAGCGCCTGGGTGGCGTCGGTCGTTGGGCAGAACCCGGCCAACCTGCAGTTTTACATCAACGGCCTGCCGCTGGGCACTTCCTTCAACGCTTCTTCAACAACCTGCGACTGGCAGCGCTTCTTCGAGATCTGGCCTTCCGGCAGCGCCAGCACGGCCCGCATCTGCATCGTCAACCTCAATACTCAGCTTTCCGGCAACGACTTCGCCCTGGACGATATCGGCTTCAGCCTGGTGTGTGAATACCAGGATTCCGTTACTATAACGCTGTCCGAACCGCCCCCGCCCCCGACGGTGAGCTGCAGCAGCACCACCGGTTCGGTGCAGGTCAGCTGGCCCGCCGTTGCCGAAGCCGCCGGTTATGACGTCAGTGTGCTAACCGGGCAGGCCGGAACATTTGTCAACGATACTACCTACCGGGTGGATGGCCTGGCCCCGGAAACGACGGTGGATTTTGAGGTCACCGCTCTGAGCAATGGCCCGTGCGGCAATACTTCGGTTAACATCAGCTGCAGCACGGACGCCTGCCCGGAAGTGGCGGTCGCCATCGACGGCCCGCAAACCGTCTGCCTGGGCGACGAGGCCGTCTTTACGCTGGATATCAACACCGCCAGCATGGGGCCCTTCTCCATTACTGTCGATCCCGGCCTGCTTCCCTTTACGCTCGACGGGCTGGAGGCCGGCGCCACCGATTTTTCCATCACGCCGCCCCAGTCCTTCACCTTTTCGCTGACGGCTTTGGTGGACAGCAGCGCGCCGAACTGCATTTTTTCCAACCTGCCGGCCAATTTGTCGGTAACCGTCAACCAGCCGGCCAATGCCGGGCAGGACGGGCAGGCGGAAGCCTGTGCCGGCACTGCGGCGCTCTTTCAGCTCCAGGATTTGCTCGCCGGCGAGGATCCCGGCGGTGTGTGGACGGACATTTCTGCTGTTTCCGCCGGCGGCGCTTTCGACCCGGCGGCGGCCACCGTCGGCCCGGCCCAGCTGGCGCCGGGGGATTACCTCTTCCGGTATGTCGTCGACGGCCCTGCCGGTTGCCCGCCCGACAGCAGCCAGGTAGAAGTCGAGGTACTTCCCCTCCCGTCCGTCGACGCCGGGCAGCCCCAGTCGATTGGCTGCGATGGCGTGGCCGTCACGTTGGGAGGGCCGGCTACCAGTACCGGCCCGGAGTACCGCTACCTTTGGGAAGTCCTGGAAGGCGCCGCCCTTAGCGACCCGGCCAGCGCAACGCCGGAAGCGCAAACGCCCGGCATTTACGCCCTGACGGTTATCAACGAGCAGACCGGCTGCCGCGCCGGCGATACGGTGGCCGTCGACGAGCAGGTCACTTTCCCCGAGCTTTTCCTCTCGGCCGGTGCCGGCGGCTGCTTTGCGCCGGGCGAGGCAGCCATCAGCGTCGACTCGGTCGCCAACGGCACCGGGCCGTTCCTGTACAGCCTGGACGGGGAGGACTACGGGCCGTCGCCGCAGTTCGACAACCTCTCCGAGGGCAATTATACCGTTTTTGTGATTGACGCCAACCAATGCGAGGGCAGCGCCGATATCGCGATCGAAGCCGGCGCCGCCCCGGAGCTTTTCCTTTCGGCCTCCGCCGGCGACTGCTTTGCTGCGGGCGAGGCTGTGATCAGCGTCGACTCGGTCGTCAACGGCACGGAGCCTTTCCTGTACAGCCTGGACGGGGAGGACTACGGGCCGTCGCCTCAGTTTTTCAACCTCACCGGGGGCAGCTATACCGTTCACGTGATCGACGCCAACCAGTGCGAGGGCAGCGCAGAGATAACGATCGACGCCGGCGCTTTGCTGGACGTCCAGCTCGTCGCCCGTTCCAACGGGGGCAAAACGGACATCACCCTCGGAGACAGCCTGCTGCTGGATGCCATCATCAACCGGGACTCTGCCGGGATTGACTCCATCTCCTGGTTTCCGGCACCGCCGGGGTGCGACAACTGCCGGCGGCCTTTCGTCCGGCCGGAGCGAACGACTACCTATACCGTTACCGTTACCGATACGGGCGGCTGCCGCGCAACGGCCAGCATCACGGTATTTGTAGAGCAGAAGTTCCGCTACTTCATCCCCAACGCCTTTTCGCCCAACGAGGACGGCCGCAACGACGTGTTCTTCGTTTACGCCGGCCCGGAAATCCGGCGCATCGTCACCCTGCGCATCCTGGACCGATGGGGCAATATGGTATACAGCAGGGAAGATTTCCCGCCTAACGACCCGGATTTCGGGTGGGATGGCCTGTTCAGGGGCGAGCTCGTGCCCGCCGGCGCCTATGCCTTCGTAGCAGAACTGGAGCTGATCACCGGGCAGGTGATCTTAGAGAACGGGGCGCTGACGGTGGTTCACTGAGGGAAGCCCCCTTGGGTTGCCGGTTCACCTGGAACACGCGGCCCTGATGCAGTTGTTTCGTCCGCAGCGGCCCCCTGGCATTATTAGACTTGTTCGGCGGGTAGTATGATGGGCGCAAATTGGCTCTTTTCTTCCCACACTGTGCCTTTTTTCGGCCGTATAGCTATGGCTATGCGGCCGAAAAAAGCCTTCGCGTGGTCGAAAACAGC
>JAGFJD010000650.1 GCA_024102975.1 Phaeodactylibacter sp.
CAGATTTTGGGTTCTCACGAAGGCATTTTTCCGCCCCATAGCAGCGCTACGGGGCGGAAAAATGGCAAAGTGAGGTTCCAAAAGCTGGCATTTGCAGCCAAAATGACTGCCTCCAAACATGCTCTTAGGGATTGCGCAACAATAAATTACCCATTTATACTTGTTCTTTTGCGCGCTGGCGGCCCCGACACTCCGTGTACGGGGTGGACTGTTGCCAAGCCTCGCCGTAGCTCAGCTATGCCTGCGTCCGTCTATACAGCCGGATAAATTTGGCGCCTTGCCAGCGCACAAAATTTTACCCGGCTGCATAGACGGGAACTTCGTCTATTCTGTGTAATTTATTATTGCGCAATCCCTTAGGTTATAGGCGTTAGGCACCGGTTGAGTGCCCGATTAGGCCTGGGTGCCCCTAAAACCTACAACCTAAGACCTGAAACCGAGCGGGCAAGGGGTACAAAAAGGAATCGCGCCCCCTACCGCTTCACCACCTTTCGGGTGTATTGCTGCCCTTCGACATCCAGCACCAGGTGGTAGGCGCCGGCGGGCAATTGCCGCAGGTCGAACTTCAGGGTTTGTTCGCCCGCAAGGCGGCCTTCGGAAGCCATAGACAGCACCTGCCTGCCGTTCATGTCGTACAAGCCGGACTGTACGCTAGCCGGCCTTTCCAGGCGGAAGAGCACGTTGAGCTGGTTGTCCACCGGGTTGGGATAGGTGACCAGGCGGATATCGGCGGCGGCGGGCTCCCGGGTGGACGTCATCAGGTTGCCCATGACGAGGATGTCGTCGATGGTGAGGTAGTTGTCATCATCAGCATCGTGGACAATTGCGATGTATATGGTTTTCCCGGCATAATCCGCCAGGCTGATGCTGTGTGGCTCCAGGATGCCTACATACACGTCGGAATCCGGCGTATCCAGGAAAAAGTACTCGGGGATAGTATAGCGGTCGGCGTGAATATACCCGCCTTCCGGAGCGAAGAGGAAACTATCGACCTCAAGCGTAGAAGAGTTGGGGGGGAGCGGCGGGATCATCTGCTGCGCCCGGAACAATGTGTCGGTAAAGGATTCCGGAAAATTGCCATCCATGGATACGAGGACGGAGTAACCATCCAGATAGCGCGGCCCTTGCCGGGGCGCCGATTTCCAGTGCAGGGTTGCCTGGCCGTCGACAACCTCCACAGGGGGCAGGATCAGCCAGTTGCGGTTGCCGTCGAGGAAGCCCTGCAGCCAGGACGAGCTCCCCAGTACGAAGTTGGAATCGGCGGGTGCAATGCTGTCCTGAAATGCCTGGAATAATTCAATGTCAATGTACCAATCCTGCGGCCGGTCGTTGGCGTCCACCAAATAGTCGGCATCGTAATTCACCCAGGTGGTGTCATCTCCGGACGGGAAAATGGCTACGATGTCATCTCCAGAACCTATGGCCTGGTCCTGAAAATCCTCAAAAATCAGGGTGTCCATCTGGGCAGCAAGGGCAGCCGGCAGGAATACCGCTGCCAGAAGCAGAAAGTTGTAGAATTTCCGAGTCATACTAATCCGTTTTTGTTTAAGAAAAATTATATATGCTTCTTCTGATGATCATGCCTGAAAGAACGGCCAGGAATCTGATTGAAAACCGGCGCTGCTCCCGTTTATCGGCACAAGAGCAGCGGAGTTGATGGCAGGGCGTAACAAGAAGTTTAATTCAAAGCCTTAAATATAGGCAAATTCCGGATACTGCCAATCTTTTGCGGGTGCGATTCCCATTTGTACCCCTTTGGCGTATCACCTGGAGGAATGCCCTGAAATTGATGGGGCCATGGCTGCATTGGCCCATTGTTAGGCCGCCCGTGCCCCGCAAACCATGGGCCAAGGGAACCCTGAAGCCATTATACTGGCGAACGCGTGGTTTTGTCAGGAACAAAACCAGCAATGCCAGTATATACTGACCCGGCGGGTTTTGTAGTCGACAAAACCTGCCGTGCGTCAGTATAACAGCGTACATTTTGGAAGTTTTCATTCCGAAAACCACAAGAGGGTACAAACCAGAATCGCACCC
>JAGFJD010000003.1 GCA_024102975.1 Phaeodactylibacter sp.
GATTTTGGGTTCTCACGAAGGCATTTTTCCGCCCCATAGCAGCGCTACGGGGCGGAAAAATGGCAAAGTGAGGTTCCAAAAGCTGGCATTTGCAGCCAAAATGACTACCTCCAAACATGCTCTAAGAGCATATGCCTGCTCTTCAAAACCCCCAAACTGCCCCCACCCCTGCTTTCCACAACAACTGGTTAAACGCCGGCACATCCTCCTCCAGCATCTGCCTTCCCCGGGCCTGCAGGCCGGCCCATTCGGCGTCGAGCTCCTGCCGGCGCTGCCGGGAGGCGGCGTTCACCCGGGGGATGTCGCTCTCCGTCTGGTTGATCAGGAACAGGTAATTGGCGGTGAATCCATTGGGGAAGTTCTCCACGTCGTCGTAAGCCTTGGACTTTCGCTGCACCATCTCGCCGTCCCAGTCTTTCATCCGTTCTATCAGTTCCCGGCCGGCCCTTTTTGCAGCCTCGTACTGTTCCCCCTCCGGCAGTTCCTGCAGGATGCGCTCGGCTTGTTTGCGCCGGCCATCCAGCGCGTTCACCATCCGGTGCATGTCGTCGAGATTTTTTTCCATCGGGGCCATCATCAGGTGGTAGGCGGTATATGCCCCGGCATCGGTGGCGTACAGCGGGTTCGGCAGGATGTTGAACTGCGTGGCAGCTTCCGATCCCCCCTGTTTCAGCGTCAGGGTGTATTCGCCCGGGATGGCCTTGTGCCCCCGGTAGCTGCCTTCGATGTATACGCCGGGCACGCCAGCCATGGTTGGATGGCGCATGTTCCAGACAAAACGGTTCAGCCCTTTGTCCTTTGTCAAAACCGGCTCTGCCGGCGGGCCGCCGTCCCATTCCTGGAATGCGGTATCCTTCTGAGAGGTAAAGCGGCGCGCCAGTTGCCCTTCGCTGTCTCTGACTTCCAGGGTGATATCGCTGGTGTCCGCCAGTTCGTAATAGATGACCACCCCGTTGGCGGGGTTCACGCCTTGCAGGGGATGGGTACCCATAAAGTCGGCGGAGGTTTCGTCGAGCTCGCTCGACCCGTTGGCCAGCAGGGCATCCTCCGGCTGGTAGAGCATCAATTCGCCGGCTGCCGCCCCATACTGGCGCAGCAGGCCGAGGTCGTCCAGTATCCAGAACCCCCTGCCCGAAGTCGCGGCGATGAGGTCGCCGTGGCGGACGGCAAGGTCGGTGATGGGCGCTACCGGCAGGTTCAGCTGGAAAGGGTTCCACCTCTTGCCGCCGTTCCAGGAGACATACAGGCCCGTCTCGGTGCCGGCGAAGAGCAGGCCGGGGCGCTGCTCATCCTCCCGCACTACCCGGGTGAAGGCGCCGTAGGGGATGCCGCTGCTGATATTCGCCCACGTCTTGCCATAGTCGGTGGTCTTGTAGATCGCCGGCGTATGGTCGTTGAACTTATACCGCGTAGTAGCGATGTAGGCTGTGGCCGGGTCGTGCGGAGAGACGTCGATGGCGTTGACCAGGCACTCCGGCAGGCCGGCGGGGGTGACGTTCTGCCAGGTGGCGCATCCGTCGCGGGTGAGCTGCACCAGGCCGTCGTCGGTGCCCACCCAGATCACGCCTTTTTCGTGGGGAGATTCCGCCACGTAGCTGATGGTGCCGTAGTTCTCGGCGCCCACCGCTTCGTTGGTGTAGGGGCCACCGCCTTTGCCCTGTTTTTCCTTTTCGTTGCGGCTGAGGTCGGGCGATACTTCTTCCCAGGTGAGGCCCATGTCGCGGGTGCGCAGCAGGTACTGGGCAGCGTGGTAATAGGTATCCGGTTCGTGCCTGGACCAGATGATGGGCGCGTTCCAGTTGTAGCGGTACTTCATGTCTTTCGCGTCCCGTGCCAGGTATTGTATGGGGGCGGCCATGATGTTGGTACCCGCTTCCGCTTTGGTATCCAGCACTTCAATGGTGCCCAGGTAGCTGCCGCCCATCACGTAGCGGGGGTTGTCGGGGTCGAAGGCGAGGAAGGCGCTTTCTCCGCCGGCGCTGTAGGTCCAGCTGTGCCGCGTGATTCCGTCGTTGTAGAACTCCCGGTGGGCGATGGCGACGGAGGAGTTGTCCTGCTGGCCGCCGTACAGGCGGTAGGGGAAGCCGTTGTCCACATTCACCCGGTAAATCTGGGCGGTGGGCATATTGTCCTGGGTCGACCAGCTCTGGCCGTAGTTGAAGGTGATGGCGGCGCCGCCGTCATTGGCGATCACCATATTGCGGGGGTTGTCCGGGTTGATCCACAGGTCGTGGAAGTCGCCGTGGGTGCCTGACAGGGTTTCCCAGGTTTTGCCGCCGTCAATGGAGCGCAGGGCGTCGGCGCTCAGCACGTAGACGGTATTTTCGTCCTGGGGATCGGCAAACACCTCGATGTAGTACCAGGCCCGCTGCACCAGGCGGTGGTCGTCGCTGATGCGCGCCCAGCTCTTGCCGGCGTCGGTAGAGACGAAGAGGCCGCCCTGTTCCTTGTCCGAATCGCTTTCGATAACAGCGTACAATTTATCCGGGTTGGAGGGGCAAACCGACACTGCCATTTTGCCCAGTTCTTCCGGCAGGCCATCGTGTATCTTTTGCCAGTTTTCGCCGCCGTCGGTCGATTTGTACAGGCCGCTGCCCGGCCCGCCGCTGATCACCTTCCAGGGCAGGCGCTGGTGTTCCCACATGGCGGCGTAGAGGGTGAGGGGGTTGCGGGGGTCCATCGACAGCTCGGCGCAGCCGGTGCGGTTGTCGACGTAGAGCACTTTGCCCCAGGTGGCGCCGCCGTCCGTGGATTTGTAGACGCCCCGTTCTTCCGAGCGGCCGTAGAGGGCACCCTGGGCGGCGACGTATACGACGTCCGGGTCGTCGGGGTGGATGGCGATGCGGGCGATGTGCTGGGTGGGGCTCAGGCCAACCTTCCGCCAGGTTTTGCCGGCGTCGCTGGATTTGTACACCCCGTCGCCGTGCGAGGTCATCACGCCCCGCACGGCGTGTTCGCCCATGCCGCAGTAGACGATGTTGGGATGGCTCGGGGAGACGGCCACGGCGCCCACCGAGCCGGTCGCGAAAAAGCCGTCCGAAATATTCGTCCATATCTGCCCGGCGTCTTCGGTCTTCCACAGGCCGCCGCCGGTGGTGCCCATGTAGTAGGTGAGCGGGTCGCCGGGTACGCCGCAGGCGGCTACCGAGCGGCCGCCGCGGAAGGGGCCGATGCCGCGCCATTTGAGGGGGTGGAAATAGGTAGCGGGTTCCTGCGAGGCGGCTTCTTGGCCTGAAGCCTGGCTGTATGCTCCAACCGTAAGGGCGAGTAGGGAGCCGGCTAGGAATAGAAGTTTCATACTAGTTTGTGCGTTGATGGCCGGGTAAATATAGCGCTAATTTCGATGGTTAGTATGCATTGCCGACGGAGGGATTTCGCCGGAAGAAAAAATAGATAAATCCTGCCGGGTTCATCCAGGCGGTGGCGGCCTGTAAACCCGGCAGCATGGGATACATTATTCAGCAGATGGAGTTCAAACTTCCTCTGTTTCCAGCCTTCTCCGGTTCAGGGGGACTGATATTTCCTGCCGTTTCCCGACGCATGTAACCCCGATGTAGGAAAGCGCTGCGAGCCACAGCATACAGGCACCGGGATAGGTGGCCTTCAGCGCCCATTCCAGTTCGAGCACCTGGGCCAGGGGGAAGCCGATGCCGGCGGCAATCAGGGCGGCGGATACCCAGGCAGGAAAGGTTTTGGCGTGCCAGAAGCCGGCACCCAGCAGGATGGAAGTGAGGGGAAAGAGCGGCCCCATCAGGGCGACGGCCAGGTATTCGGGGTTAGGTTGGGCATAAAAACTCTGCCATACCGCATCGCCTGCCCCGTGTGTGCGCAGGCTGTACTCGATGACGCGGAACAGCTCCAGGCTGAAGCCGGTGACGCTGCCCATCAGGCCGGTGATGGTAGCAATTGTGCCAAGCGTCCGGTGAGTCCGGCTGAGCCGTGCTGCCAGCGAAAGATAAATGGGAACGAAGAGCAGGAGGGCATAGGAGCCGAAGATGCCTTCCACATAGCTGGTAATACCGGGCGGGATCAGGCCAATGCCAAGAGAGAAGCTGAGGGCGGAAAGCAACAGCAGGAAGGGCCCGGTGATGTAAGCAACCTTAAGCAGGGTGTGTTGATTGGATGGAATGGTTATGGTTTCCATGATTGTCTTAGTTTGACTGTGAATGAGAATAAAAATGTTATCAGATGGGACAAAGATGCGCTCCTTTTTTTCCCGGAACGGCCGTAATTTGCGACAGAAAACGAACAGTTTGCGACAGTATGGAGAAGAGCGGTTTTTGGGCGTCTATGCCCCTTGTCCGTAATATCGCACTGGTAGCAGTACGGCACGGTGCTTCCCTGGAGGCCACCTGCCAGGCTATCGGCGTAACTCCGGAGACGCTGGAAAATCCGGAAGCCATTGCCAATCTGGATCAGTGCATCAAAGCCTGGGAGCAGGCACTAAGTTGCACGGGCGACCTCTTTCTGGGCCTGCACCTCGGCGAGGCCACCTCTCCAGGATTGGTGGGCATGGTAGGCTATTTTATGGAAAGCAGCCCGGACCTGTGCACGGCATTCCGGAACCTGGTGGAGTTCAAGAAGCTGTTCGACAGCGCACCCAGTTGGGTGGAAGAACAGGGTGAAGCCTTTTTCTACCACATGGAACCCGACCCTCTGTGGAAGGAACTGTCGCCGGAGACCGCCCGCCACGTTTTCGACCACGGCCTGTCCGCCATCCTGAATTTCATCAAACTGCTGACGGGCAAAGCGATCTATCCTGCCCTCGTGGTTTCTCCCTTTCCACGCCCCGCAGATACCCGGGAGTATCTGCGTATGCTGAAAACCGAACCGCTGTTCAATCAGGAGGGCGCCTTCATCGAGTTCCGCCTCCGGGATATGCAGGCTCCGCTCATTGGCCATAACCCGCTGCTGAACAGCGTTTTCAAAAAATTGCTGGAGGAAAACCTGGCCAAGGCGAATGCATCCTCTTTCTCCAATGAGGTGCGCCGGGTTGTTCTGCAGAGGTTCAGTTCCTCGATTCCTCAGCTGCCTCAGGTGGCGGAGTTGCTGCATGTCGCGCCCCGCACCCTGCAGCGGCGGTTGAAAGAGGAGGGTGCCACCTTTCAAAGCATTGTGGAGTCGGTAAAATGCGACCTGGCCATAGGCCTGCTCCAAAAGCCCGGCCTGGCGGTCAGCGAGATTGCCTGGAAACTGGGGTATGTAGAGCCGAACGCATTTCGCCGGGCGTTCCGGAAGTGGACGGGGAAGAACCCGCGGGCGTACAGAGATGGAGCGTGAGGGATGCTTCGATTTAAAATTGCGAACACTATACTTTGTGATGCCTCATTAAGGCACCTATTCGTGTTTTGATGGCCGGATAAATATAGCGTTAGGGCCCGGAGGATTTTGGCGTTCGATTCCTTTTCCTGATTTGCAAATCCGAAGCCCTGTTTACTTAATCGTTACGCCTGAGTCAGCTCTATTCCGTAAATTCGGGACAAGAAATTCAACCATTATCAGAAAAAAAACAAGCTATGGAAGCACAAAATTGCCGCGTAGACAGAAGAGCTATGGTCAAAAGTTCCGTTTTCGGGCTTTTGGCGGTTTCGTTGCCCAATGTCGTTTTTGCCGGCACGGGTTTAAATAAAAAAAGCAGGATGCCGCTTAGGCAGGCCGGGCCGAACAGCAGTTTCCCTAACATTGACCCGGAAATCGTATCTTCTGTCGTCGGCGCATCGCATTTTGACCTGGATAAGGTTAAGGAACTGGTCGGCAAACGGCCGGAACTGGCCCGGGCAAACTGGGAATGGCGGTTTGGCGACTGGGAGTCGGCCATAGGCGCTGCTTCTCACGTCGGCCGCCGGGATATTGTGTTTTACCTCATGGACAAAGGCGCCCGCCCCGGTATTTTCACTTTTGCCATGTTGGGTGCCTATGACGTGGTGAAATCGATGATCGAATTTCAGCCCGGCATACAGAAAACAATGGGCCCGCACGGCATCAGCTTACTGCAGCATGCCAAAGCCGGCAGCCGGATGCAGGACACCATGTCCCCGGCAGAGCAAGACAACCTGAAGCGCCTGGTGGATTACCTGGAAGCATTAGGCGATGCCGACGGCGAAACCTATCTGGATATCAGCCCGGAAGAGCAGGAAAAGTACCTCGGCGATTACAAATACGGAGAAGGCCCGGAAGATGGGTTCCGCATTCAGCTCAACATGCGGAAGATGCTGGCCCTGGGGCCGATCGGCGGTTTTGGGGGGGCATTGTACAGGATAGGCGAACAGAAGTTCACGTACAATGGAGCGCCTTCCGTGGTCATAGCGTTTGAGGTGGAAAACAGTGTAGTCCGGTCGCTGACGGTGCATGATCCGGAATTGACGATTACTGCGATGAAAATAAAGTGATGCCCTGGCAATTTAAAAGCAGTGGAAAAAGGATTCGCTCCGCGAAAATCCGCCGTATCCGCGAAAATCCGCGTTCCATTTTCCCCTTAAATTCCCGCCGCCAGCCAACTCGCCTGATAAATCGCCCGCTTCGCATCCAGCTCCCGCGCCTCGTCCGCCCCGCCGATGAGGTGGACGGTGGTGCCCTTTTCCTTCAAAGGCGCCCACAAATCCCGCAATGGCTCCTGGCCGGCGCAGATGACCACGTTGTCCACCTCCAGCACCCGCTGCTCGCCTTTGACAGTAAGGTGCAGCCCCTGATCATCGATGCGCTCATACTGCACCTCGCTGAGCATTTTCACATTGCGGCGGCGCAGGGCAGTGCGGTGTACCCAGCCCGTGGTTTTGCCCAGGCCGGCGCCCAGCTTGCCTTTGGAGCGTTGGCAGAGGTAAATCTGTCGGGCGGGCTGCCCGGGGTCAGGTTTGGTGATCGCGCCCCGGTTGTTGTAATCCATATCCACGCCCCACTCTTCCATAAAGGCGGCCACGTTCAGGCTGGTGGATTCCCCTTCCTGGCTGAGGAACTCCGCCACGTCGAAGCCGATGCCGCCGGCGCCGATGATGGCCACCCGCTCGCCCACCGGCATGAGGCCTTTCAGCACTTCGATGTAACTGAGCACTTTGGGATGCCCGATACCTTCGATTTGCACCTGCCGGGGCAGAACGCCGGTAGCGATAACGACCTCATCGAAACCCTGGCCAGCCAGTAGTTCCACATCGGCGCGGGTATTGAGGTACAGGCGTACGCCCGTCTTTTCAATGCGTTTGCGAAAATAGCGGATGGTCTCGTAAAACTCTTCCTTGCCCGGGATGCGCCTGGCCAGGTTGAACTGCCCGCCGATCTCGCTGCCGGCCTCGTAGAGGTGCACCTCGTGGCCGCGTTGCGCAGCCACAGTGGCGAATCCCAGCCCCGCCGGCCCGGCGCCCACCACGCCGATCTTCTTTTTTGATTTGGCGGGTACGTATTTCAGCTCCGTCTCGTGGCAGGCACGGGGATTGACCAGGCAACTGGAGGTTTTCCGGTCGAAAACGTGGTCGAGGCAGGCCTGGTTGCAGGCGATGCAGGTGTTGATCTCGTCCGCCCGTTGTTCCATGGCCTTTTTCACAAACTCGGGGTCGGCCAGGAAGGGGCGCGCCATGGAGACCATGTCGGCATGGCCATCAGCGAGGATTTTTTCGGCCAGCTCCGGCGTGTTGATGCGGTTGGTGGTGATGAGCGGTATGCCCACCTTGCCCATCAGGCGCCTGGTCACCCAGCTGAAGCCGCCGCGCGGCACCATGGTAGCGATGGTCGGCACCCGGGCCTCGTGCCAGCCGATACCGGTGTTGATGATGGTGGCGCCGGCCTCTTCGATGCGCCGGGCCAGCAGTTCTATTTCCTCCCAGGTGCTGCCGTCGTCCACCAGGTCGAGCATGGAGAGGCGGTAGATGATAATGAAATCCCGGCCTGCTGCCTCCCGGATGCGGCGCACGATCTCGATGGGGAAGCGGATGCGGCTTTCATACGGGCCGCCCCATTGATCGCTGCGTTTATTGGTTTTCGATACGATGAACTGGTTGATGAGGTAGCCTTCTGAGCCCATCACCTCTACCCCGTCGTAGCCGGCCTCCTGCGCCAGTTGGGCCGTGCGCACAAAGGCGCGAATGGTGCGCTCCACCCCGCTGCCCGACAACTTCCATGGCTTGAATGGGGATATGGGCGATTTGATGGCCGAAGGGGCCACCGCCAGCGGATGGTAGCCGTAGCGCCCGGCGTGCAGGATTTGCAGGCAAATCTTACCCTCTTCGGCATGCACCCCTTCCGTGATCAGGCGGTGTTTTTTCATCTCCCCCCGGTTCGATAACTTGGCGGAAAAGGGCGACACCCAGCCCGCCCGGTTGGGCGCGATGCCGCCGGTGACGATCAGCCCTACGCCGCCGCGGGCGCGCTCAGCAAAGTAGGCGGCCATGCGTTCAAAGCCATTTTTTTCTTCTTCCAGGCCCGTGTGCATGGAGCCCATCAGAACGCGGTTCTTCAGCGTGGTAAAGCCCAGGCCGAGCGGGGCGAGCAGGTGTGGATATTGTTCGTGCATGGCTGCTGTTCGATTTGTGGAGCTTTTGACATATTCCTCCTCCCTCGGAGGGTTATAAGGAGATTCGCTCAAGATACAGATTTCAGCGAAAATTCGCAGCATCCGGCCAGAAACCGGCAGATTTTGTAATTTTGAAGCTTCAGCGCTCAGTATTTATTCGCTAATTCAGTCCATATCAAGTATGAAAAAACCGCACTACCTCCTGCTCGGCCTCTTGATGGGCGCCCTGCTCAGCTTCACCTTCCTGCGCGCGCCCATCGACCGGGTCACGGTGCAGCAGGCCGCCCGGCTCATCGGCCTGGAAATGACGGAAGCCGAGATCGACAGCATGCTGCCCGGCCTGGAGGAGCAGCTTGGCAGTTATGCCTCTATCCGGGGGCAGGACATTCCGAACGAGCTGGCGCCTGCCCTGCAGTTCAACCCCCTGCCCCGGGGCCTCGCGCCCGATACCCGGCAGGAGGCCCTGTACTTCGATATTCCCGGGGCTGTAAGCCGGCCCAAAGACCTGAACGGCCTGGCTTTCTACTCCGTCACCCAATTGTCTGCCCTGGTCAAAAGCGGGCAGGTCAGCTCCGTGGAGTTGACGGAGCTTTTCCTGGAGCGGTTGGAAAAACACGACCCTGCCCTTCACTGCGTCATCACCCTGACCAGAGAACGCGCCCTGGCGCAGGCCCGGCAGATGGACGAAGAGCTGGCCCGGGGGCAGTACCGCGGCCCCCTGCACGGCATCCCCTTTGGCGCCAAGGACCTGCTGGCCACCCGGGACTACAAGACGACCTGGGGTGCCATGCCCTATAAAGACCAGATGCTGGACTACGACGCGGCGGTGATCGAAAAGCTGGAGGCCGCCGGCGCGGTGCTCGTGGCCAAGCTCACCCTGGGCGCGCTGGCCTGGGGAGACGTGTGGTACGGCGGCCAAACCCGCAACCCCTGGAATCCGGAGCAAGGCTCCAGCGGCTCTTCCGCCGGCTCGGCATCGGCGGTATCAGCCGGCCTGGTGCCCTTTGCGATCGGCACCGAGACCTGGGGGTCCATCGTTTCCCCTTCGACCGTTTGCGGCGTGACCGGCCTGCGGCCGACCTTCGGCCGCGTCAGCCGCCACGGCGCCATGGCCCTTAGCTGGAGCATGGACAAGATCGGGCCCATCTGCCGCACGGCGGAAGACTGCGCCATCGTCTTCGAGGCCATTCGTGGGCAGGACGAGCGCGACCCCACAACGGTTGCCGCCGCCTTCAACTACAACCAGAAGACTGATGCCAGAAAACTACGGGTGGGATACCTGAAAGGCGACTTTGCCGGCGATTACCGCTTTAAAGAGCAGGACAGCCTGACGCTCGCCAGGCTGCGCGAACTGGGCATCTTTCCGGTCGCCATCGAGCTGCCGGAAGTGCCCGACATAGGCTTCGTTCTGAGCGCCGAGGCCGCCGCCGCCTTCGACGAGCTGACCCGCTCCGGCAGAGACAGCCTGCTGGTTCGGCAAATCCGCAACGCCTGGCCCAACACCTTCCGCCAGGCCCGCTTCATACCTGCTGTAGAATACATCCAGGCCAACCGCCTCCGCACCCGGTTGATAGAAGAAACCCACCGGGCATTACGGGACGTCGACGTCTTCCTCGCCCCATCGTGGGCGGGCGGCAACCTGCTGCGCACCAACCTCACCGGCCACCCCTGCGTGTCGCTGCCCAACGGCTTCATCGACGGGCTGCCGACGAGCATCACCTTCTGCGGGCAACTTTTCGGCGAGGCGGAAGTACTGAAACTGGCCGCCCTCTATCAGGCGAATACGGATTTTCACCGGAAACATCCGGAGGGGTTTTAGTGGAAGTATACGGGCCGCTTAAAAGCAGCCCGTCCAAAGAAAAGCCGGAACGGTGAAATCCGTTCCGGCTTTTTAAAATTATTCACTAATCAAAAGTTTTTATCTATTCCGCAACAATCATCCGCAGCGTCGCCGTTGCATTTTCTGTCTCCACGCGATAGTAGAGCAGCCCGTTCGCGCTGATCTCGTTTCGGCTGAGCTGCCATTCATTATAGCCGGCGCTGAAATGACCTTCCCTCACCAGCAGGGCCTTTCCGGTTACGTCGAAAACGGTGAGCTGCGCCCAGCCTTCTGCCGGCATGTCAAACGGGATGGCCGTCGTGCTGACGAAGGGGTTCGGGCGGTTTTGGTACAAGGCGAAAGCGGTTTCATCCGGCGTATTTCCGGCAGCGTTGAATGCCAGGGCTACGCCCATCGGTTCCAGATAAGTATCGTAGGCCTCGCCCCTGGTCTTGCTGTCGCTCAGCGCCAGGGCTTCGCTCAGCTGCACGTTGCGCCGGGCGCGGAAGCTCAGGTAGAACAGCGGCTCACCCGGCGCCGTTTCGAAGTGCCCGGTTTTAAACCAGCTGGTGGTCACCATGCCTTCCCGGGCAAAGGCGCCGAAGTTCTCTTCGGTCAAGCCGGACAGGCTGCCCGGCATCATGCCTTCAAATTCAAGTGCCTGCTCGTCGTAGTCGAGGCCGAACTGATAACCGCGAACGCCGTCAAAGGCGCCGGACGCAAAGGCGATATTGTAGGTTTCGCCCGCCTGCAGTTCCATGTCGTCCACTTCAAAGGCCAGCACGGCGCGCGGCGCTACGCGGTTCTGGGTATTGCCCGGGTCCACGTTGCCGGTCACATCGCCGACCTTAATGGCGATGAAATTGATATTCATATCATTGGACAGGATATCATCCAGCGTGACTGTCTCGGGGAAATCTTCCGTCAGCGGGTTCTCCGTCTGGAATTCGTAATCGGCCCGCACGAAACGCCAGGAGCTGTTGTTGGGGAAAGCGGTGGAGGTCCCCAGGATCACCTTCCGGATGTAGATTTGGTCCAGGGCGGTCACCGCACCGTTGCGGTCAGCATCGGCGGCGATGATCTTGTAGGGGCTGTCCAGGGTTTGGATGCCCAGGATATGCTGCTGGATAAACACCAGGTCGGCGGTCGAAACACCGTTGGTTATATCGTTATCCTTTGTCAGGTCGATGCCGTTGACGTTGCAGGCGGGCACGTCGACAAAGTAGAAATCGCCATCCTGGCCGGAGAGCAGTTCCTGCGCGTTGTTGTCACTCAGTACGCGCACCGATACGTCCGGCACCGGCAGGCCGGTTTCTGTGAAGATGTTGCCGGCCACATCGGCGGTCATGTTATCACAGATTTCCTCATGCGGCATTGCCTCGAACACCTTGTCCTGCATCAGGGTGATGCCGGTATTGCGCATGATGATATCGTGCATGGTGGTATGGCGGATCGCTTCTTTCTCTTCGGGGGAGAGGACGGGGTCGGCCTCATAGAAGAAGCGGTCTCCGTCGCGCAGGGCGGTAAACTGCACCTCCATGATCTTCATGACGGTAGGCCCGAAGAGGGCGCCCGGCATGCGCTGTTCGGCCAGCATGCCGACCCAGGGGTCAACCTCGTTAATGTCCCGGTACATGGTCAGGAGCGTGAGGTAGACATTCTGGTTGGGGTTGATCTGCTGGAAAAAGGTATAGCGCTGCAGGCCAAACGACTGGCGGATGCTGTTGTAATCGGGCAGCCCGCGCTCCCGCCCCCGGTTGATATTGATGGAGACCAGGTCGAGGCCGCCGGCGCCCGGAGGGCCGAAGAGGAAATTGCGCACGTCATCGATCACCTTGGAGTCGAAGCTCTGCTGGGTCTGCATGGCCATGCCTTTGATAAAGGGTTCAATACCCATGTCGATGACGGGGAAAGGGTTGAAGAAGGCGTCGCGCAGCATCATATGGCCTTCCGGCATTTCGTTGCCGTCGTTGTCCACGCGCATCAGCCGGCCGTTGAGCAGGGTGTGCCCGAGGCGGAAGGCGGCGGCGGTGAATACGTTCATCAGCTGCGGGTTGACGTTGGGCTTGTAGCCGGTATAAGCCGGCAGGGTGATGCCCATGGCAGGCAGCCATTCATTGTATACGACGGACTGGATGAGGCCGCCGACGATCTTGCGGGCGTGCTGGTAGAGCTGCTCGTCCGTCCAGTCGGGATGTTGCTGCTCCAGTTCGCCGCAAAGGCGGTTGTGTTCGCGCACGAAAAGGGTGTGAAAGCCCAGCAAAAGCGGGTTTTCATTGGCGCGGACATCGCCGGCAACGAAGAACTTGTCGCTCAGGCCCACAGGATTGTCCATATGCGGGGCGTTGGGGTCGATCGGCGTATTGCGCTCTCCATTGTAGGTATTGAAGGGCGGCAGGTTGCCGGCCGACGTTTTCAGCCTGCCTCCGGAGAAGGAGCGCAGCCAGTTGGCGCGCTGCTCGTCGGAGCCGTAGACCCCCGACCCGTCGACGAAAGCGGTGATCAGGTTGGGATGGCGGCGCGGGTTGAATATGTTCGTCCCGGTGCTGGGGTCGAACAGGTTTCGAGCCATCGGTATCCTCATCTGCCCGGTATTGAAGGGGTCGAACCAGGGGTCGCCCTCCGGCACGGGGATGCTGGCGTCTTCGCTGCCATCAGGGGTCAGGCCGAGGTCGTGGTCAATAAACTGCCCCCACACCCAGCAGAAATCGCTGAGGTTCATCGGGTCGTTGAGCAACCCGTCCTGCGCGAAGATGCGGTTGCTGATTTCCCGGGGGTTGGGCCGGCCCTGCCCGGCAGGTTCGTCGATGTAGTTGGCGTAAGCCACCCCGGTAAACTGGCGCAGGTTTTCACCCGCCGCTCCCCAACCCGGGTTGGCCGGATTGTTCTGGCTACCGTCAATGGTGCGGTAGTTTTGCACATCTACCGTTTGGGCAGCGGCGAAAAGCGCAGTGGAAACAAAAAAGATGAAGAGTAAAGGTCGTCTTTTCATAAGCGTTTTTTTAGCTCATGGGCATAATAATATAGCAAATCCAGGCCGGTTACCCAAAAAGCAACTCCGTTGTTGCGGTAACCGGTTGGGTTTCTTAAACAGTTGATCCGAATTTTTAAAGGGTATGTAACCAGGGGCTTCAGGGAGATGAAGGGGTACTCTCTGAGCAGCCCGATGTTTTTGTTTTGAAAGGGAATAGCCTCAGCACGGACAAATTTAAGGAAAAGTCAAATATTTACGTAAGATGCTCAGGATTAAATTTTTTATAAATATAAGGCCATAACCCTGCAACCGAAACCAGCCAGCAGCCAATCTCAGGGCCTGGCAAAAGTAAAAATTATGCTATTTTTTGGCCAACCTTCTGCCCGAAATGTTAATTTGTCTTAAATTACAGGCCTTAAGCAATACTTTTGCGGCCTTTTAACGTCAAAAGTGTTGAATGTTGAGTGCTGATGAGTGATCTGGCTGGAGTGCCTGTCACTCAACAGCCAACACAACAGTCGGGTGATTTCTTGCGGAAAGGGCAACCAGGTGTTGCCCTTTCTGTTTTTTTGGACGAGGATTGTGCAAAACCAGGCAGGATGGACAGGATTTGGGGGTTTAGCGCTTTTTTGACAGACAGGACAGACAGGATGGACAGGATGGACAGGATTTGGGGGCATAGCGCTTTTTTGACAGACAGGATGGACAGGATGGACAGGATCAACAGGATGGACAGGATTTGGGGGTTTAGCGCTTTTTTGACAGACAGGATCAACAGGATGGACAGGATTTGGGGGTTTGGCGCTTTTTTGATAGACTGGATCAACAGTCCTAACCTGTCCGCCTGATTGCGCTCCGAACAATTATGCCAAATACCTTACCTTCCCTTTTCGCGTTTTCAAAGACAAAGATGGGTTCCTTTTGAATGGCGTCCAGGCCGTTATTGCCACAAAGACACAAAGGCCACACGAAGTCTTAGTGATACCTTTGTGCCCTGGAGCCTTTGTAGCATAAAACTACCGAAGTATACGATTTGAGAATAACCGGGCTATACATATCAATGCTGCTCCTCCCCCTGGCTGCCCGGCTGCCGGGCCAGTCTCCCCTGCCCGACAACCGCCGGGAGCGCCTTATCCGCCCGCAGCCGGAGGTCATCGTCCTGGACAGCCTGAGCATCTCTTCCTCCTCCCTCCGGCTTTGGGATGCGGGCAGCGGCGTTGAACTGGATACATCGTTCTACATCCTGGAAGACAACCTGCTTAGGCTCCGGCCGCCGGCGCTTCAGCTGGACAGCCTGCGCGCCCGGTACCGCGTACTTCCCTTCCGGCTCAGCCGGCGCTTCTTCCACCTCGACACCAGCCGGGCCGCTCTCCGGGAAGACGGCCTCATCGGCATCGCCTACAACCCTTACGAGCAAAGGGACGAGGCCCTGCTCGACTTCAAAGGGCTCGACTACAACGGCAGCTTCACCCGAGGCATCTCCTTCGGCAACAACCAGGACCTGGTGCTCAACTCCAGCTTCAACCTGCAACTGGCCGGAGAACTGGGGGAAGGCGTGGAGATTCTCGCCGCCATCACCGACGAGAACATCCCTCTCCAGCCGGAAGGCAATACGCAACAGTTGCGCGAGTTCGACCGCATCTTCATCCAGCTGAAAAAAGACAACAACCGCCTGACCGCCGGCGACTATGAGCTGCAGCGGCCCAACAGCTACTTTATGAACTACTTCAAAAAACTGCAGGGCGCCACCTTCAGCAACGCAACGCAGCTGGGCAAGGGGGAACTCAGCAGCACTGCCAGCATCGCCATCTCCCGGGGGCAGTTCACCCGCAACCTCATCCCCGCCATCGAAGGCAACCAGGGGCCCTATAAGCTGCGGGGGGCGGAAGGAGAACGGTTCATCATCGTGCTGTCCGGCACCGAGAAGGTCTTCCTCGACGGCGAACTGCTATCCCGCGGCCTGGAGGAGGATTATATCATCGACTACAACCGCGGCGAGGTCACCTTCACCAACAAACGATTCATCACCAAAGACAGCCGCATCGCCGTGGAGTTCGAATACTCCGACCAGAGCTACGTGCGCTCCCTCTATGCCGCCGGCACGTCCTACGAGCGCGGCAAACTGCGCCTGGATTTCAACTTCTTCAACCAGCAGGACAGCAAAAACGCCACCGGCGAGCTGGGGCTGGACAACCAGCAGAAGCGAATCCTCAGCCTGGCCGGCGACGACCTCAGCAACGCCCTGTCTCCCAGCATCGACACCCTCGAAGAGTTCGTGCCCTACCGCGTGGCCTACAAACTGGCGGATACGATCCTGCCCTGCGGCCCGCCGGATAGCCTCTTCCGGTATCTGGTGTTTACCACCAATGAAGACAGCGCCCGCTACACCGCTACGTTCTCCTTCGTCGGCTCCGGAAACGGCCAGTACGTGCTCGACCAGGAACAGGCCGCCAACGAGCGCGTCTACCGGTGGGTAGGCCTCGGCCCCGATTGCCGCCCCCTGGGCGACTACGAGCCGGTGGTGCAACTCGTGGCGCCCCGACAGCAGCAAATGCTCACCCTGGGTGGGCGCTACGATATTTCCAAAAATTCGAGCCTCACTACCGAGGTGGCCTTCAGCCGCAATGACCTCAACCGGTTCTCTGCCCTCGACAGCGGCGACGACCTGGGCCTGGCGGCCTTTACTGAATTCAACCGCACTTTTGAGCTGGGGCGGGACAGCAGTGGCTGGCAGCTGGCTTCCAATCTGAGCTACGAATTCGTCCACGAAAACTTCGAACCCCTCAACCCCTACCGCAACCCGGAATTCCTGCGCGACTGGAACCTGGCCAACATTCAGGGCGTCGGGCAGGTGCAGCGGGCCCGGGAGCAGATCGGCCGCGGGGGGCTGAGCCTGCGAAAGGCCGGCCTGGGCAGCCTCGCCTATGGCTTCAGCGGCTTCCTGCGCGACACCCTCTACGCCGGCACGCGCCACCAATTGCGCCTGCGCAGCCTCGCCCGCAACTGGGAAGCCGACCTCGACGGCAGCCTGCTGCAGACGGAAAACCAGGGGCAGCGCACCCGTTTCCTGCGGCCCCGGGGCACCATCGCCCGGATATTTCCCTCACTGGGCGGCCTTCGCATCGGCGCTTACGGCGAACAGGAAAAAAGCAGCCGCTTTGCCGATGGCGCGGATACGCTCCTGGCTACCAGTTTTTATTACAACCGATACCGCTTTTTCGCCGAAAACCAATCCCAGGAAAAGTACAAATACGGCGCCAGCTTCAGCCGGCGCATCGACTACGCCCCGGTGGCCGACGCCTTCGAAACCAGCGCCACCGCCACCGAGGCCAACGTCAACGGCAGCTGGCAACTGCGCGGGAAATACAACCGCATGCAACTGGCCGGCAACCTGACCTACCGCCAACTGGAGATCGACAAACCGGGCAGCACCAACCAGGAACCGGGAGAGGCCTTCCTGGGCCGCTCCGACCTCACCCTGAACCTGATCAAAGGCGTCGTCCAATCGGCCACCACCTACGAGATCGGCTCCGGGCAGGAACCCAAGGTGGAGTTTACCTACGTGCGGGTCAACCCCGGTGAAGGCGCTTACATCTGGCTGGATTCGCTTTATAACAACGACGGCATCATCCAGCCCAACGAGATGGAAGTAGCTCCTTTCCAGGATCTGGCCGACTACGTGCGCGTCACCGCCGTCACCGACGATTTTATCCGCACCGACAACGTCAGCCTCAACCAAAGCCTGCGCCTCAACCCAAAAATCATCTGGCCCAGCCCGGAAGGCCTGCGCGGCTTCCTCGGCCGGCTGTCTACGATTTCCAACCTAAGCATCAAACGTAAAACCCAGAAAGCAGAGGGCGTCACCCCTTACAACCCCTTCCAGCTCGACGTGGCGGATACCGCCCTGGTGGCCGTCACCTCCAACATCCGCAACGCCCTCTTTTTCAACCAAAATGACGCTGTTTTTGACATTCAGCTCGGCATGACCGACAACCGCAACAAGTTCGTGCAGACCTCCGGTTTCGAGTCCCGCCGCAACAGCGAGCAGTACCTGCAGGGGCGCTGGAACATCACCCGCACCTGGAGTACCCGCCTGTCGCTCACCCGGGGGCAGCGCGCCAGCGACTCTGAGTTCTTCAACAACAAGGACTACCGCATCGGATCGCTGAAGCTCTCCCCCGAACTGTCTTTCCTGCCCGGCAAAAACTTCCGGTCGACGCTGAAGTACCAGTTGCAACTGGATGAAAACACCCCGGACCTGGGCGGCGAGTCCGCCCGCAGCCACGACTTCAACCTGGACGCCCGCTACAACCGCTCCACCAAAAGCACCATACAACTGAAAATTTCTTACGTGCAGGTCAAATTCGAGGGCAACCCCAACTCGCCGGTCGGCTTCGCGATGCTCAACGGCCTGCAGCGCGGCCAGAACTTCCTCTGGAACCTGAGCCTCGACCGGCAATTGTCGCGCAACATCCAGCTGCGCATCAGCTACGAAGGGCGGAAGACGGGAGAGGCGCGGGTAGTGCATACCGGGCGGGCACAGGTGGCGGCCAATTTCTGACCGGACGTACCACTTTTAAGTGGTGCGTATATCATATTTCAGAAGACAGGACGGACAAGAAGCCAGGCAAACGGGAAGATAAGGAGATGTGAGCCGCCTTTTTCTCGACAAGGGCTTTAACTACCACCCGCCACATTCGCGAAAATCCGCGTTTCATCTTCACCCCCCATCAATCAGCTCCCCAAACCGCTCATTAAACCCCGCTATCCCCTGCAGCCCCCCCGTATGCACCGCCAGGATAGTACTGCCTTCGGGAAAATACCCCTCCTCGGCGAGCTGAAAAATACCGTAAAAGAGTTTGCCGGTGTAGATGGGGTCGAGCAAAATGCCGTGCTGCTGCCGGAAGCCGTTGATGAAGTCGACGAGGTAGGGGGAGAATTTGGCGTAGCCGCCGAAATGAAAATCCGTATTGACTTTCCAGGCCCCAGCCCCTCTCTTATCTCCCCGAGGGGAGGAGGATTGGGAAGCTTCGAGCAACCGAGCCACTTCTTCGGCATGGAAATCACCTTTCAGCGCCGAAAAACCCAGCGCTTTAGCCCTTCCACCCAGCGCAGCGGCGATACCGGCAAAGGTGCCCCCCGTACCCAGGCTGCAGCACCAGTAGTCCGGAAGGCCATCGGTTTGCTGTTCCACCTCTTCGACGATATTGCGGCAGCCGTGCAGGGCAAGGGCGTTCGTGCCGCCTTCGGGCAGCAGGTAGAACGGGCCGAATTGCTCCTGTAACTGGTTGATGAAGCCAGGGCTTTGTTTCTCCCGGAAGGCTGCGCGGCTGAGAAAATGCAGCTCCATCCCACAATCTTCAGCAAAGTGCAGGGTCGGGTTGAGCCCTTGCGGCCGCTCCCCGCGGATGAGGCCGATGGTGCGAAAGCCGAAGGCTGCCCCGGCGCCCGCCACTGCCGCGATGTGGTTAGAATAGGCGCCGCCGAAGGTGAGCAGGGTTGTTTGCCCCTCGTCGCGGGCGGCCTGCAGGTTGTACTGCAGCTTGCGCCATTTGTTGCCGCACAGGGCCATCCCCGGCCCCAGGCGCAGCCGGTCGTCCCGTTTGACCAGCAGGCGGACGCCGGTCCGGCGCAGGGTGGAGTTTTCGAGTTCCTCCAATGGGCTGGGTGGGTGGTGGAAAAGAGGAGCGAGGGATGGAAGCATAAAAGGATGGTTTTGCGAAATCCAGCTCAACGCGCGGAAAATGCTGGCCCAGGGGCCAAAAGATAAGACTTGACAAGTTTTCGAAACTTGTCAAGTCTTATCCACCAGATGAAGAAGTTATATTTTTCTACTGCCCCGGCACATTTTCCATCGACGGGGTAGCGCTGCGCCGCAGCGCCTCTTCGAAGCTCCGGCGCCGTTCGGCCCATTGCCGGTTTAGCCGTTCCTCGCGGCGGGCGAGACGGTTGCGGCCAGCCCGCGTATCGCCCAGCGCGCTTTTGTTGAAAGCGGCGAGGTGCACGATAGCACCCTCATAAGCCAGGGCGGCGCCGGCGGCATCCGCATCTTCGAAGCGGTAGTCGGTGCCCAGGCCCACCGGCGGCTGGCGTTGTTCGACAGCCATCTTCTGCAGGCTACTCAGAAAATTGGTGGCCCGCACTTCCAGGGGGGTATTGTCTCCGTCCTCTGTCTCTTCTTCGGCCAGGGCCTCGATGGCGTGGCTCTTGATCAGCTTCTCGTGCAGGCCGGCGTAGGCTTCGGGGCGGGAGACGTAGTCCATGCCGATGAGTTCGCCGCTGAGGAAGATCAGCATGCCGTTCTGGCCGGGCTGCAGAGGGAATGCCTCCAGGAATTCCTTCATGTCCTTTTCCCGTTGCAGGAAGGCGTCTTTCATGGCGCGGGTGCGCGAAGAGCTGCTGCCGCTCTTGAGGTGTACTTCTTCGATATCCTGCCACACTTCGCCCTGCATGGCGTCGTAGCCCCGGTTGGCCCGGAGGGAATCGTAGACGCGGGACGCCTTGCGGTAGCGGGCCCGGGAGGCCATCATCACCCCCGAGTCGCTGAACCGGCGGCTGCTGTAGCTCCAGCGGCCGCTCTCGGTGCAGCTCACCGGGATGAGGCTCTCCGAATGGGCGGCCAGCAGCAGGGAGGTGTTGACGATGCGGTTCTGCTTGGCGCCTTCCAGTTCCTCGCCGTCGGCCAGCAGGACGGGCTGTTCGCCCTTGTTGATGGCCTTCAGCTGCGGCACGCTGCCGCTCTCGCTCACTTCCACCACTTCCAGGACGCCCTTCGCGATGGCCTCTTTCAGGCTCAGGTAGGCCGGCCCGTCGCCGTTCCGGTGAAAAATGGGGAATACGCTCAGGTTGCGGTGGTGCCGGCTCTGCCCCAGTTCCAGGCCCTCCAGGGTGTATTGCAACGTTTTACTCATAGATAAACCGGTTTTCAGGATAAAAAAATAGCCGAACTTCCGGGTTTGAGGATCGGCTTTTTGGCAATAGAATATGGTCGAAAACCAATACAACCAAACAAAAGTTCCCGCTTGGATGGATTTGTGAAATATTTTTTAAACCCATACTATTGTTTCGCTATATGACGACGGCAACCTCCACCTCAACCTCAACCTCAACCTCAACCCTCACGTCATTTTAAAAAAACTTTAACCCCGCCATCTGTGTTCCTCTGTCAATAATCTGCGTCTTAATGCCGTTGTAATACTCGCTGGCAACAGGTTTTGTGCATTGCCACTCCCGCCCCCCGGTCCCCTAATTAAGTTTCAAATATTAATAAGGGGATGTGATGTCGGCTGGCGACTAGAGTTCGCCTGTCGACTATCACGGCAACCCCCCTGTTTAATTTTTGAAAACCAATAAGGGGATGTCCGCCCCTGATGCACAAAACCTGTTCCACCTCTAATAATTAAACGCATACAAAACAAATGACCAAAAGCATGAAACAATTTCTCGTAGTATTAACCCTTTCCGCCCTGGCCGCCGCCGGCTATGCCCAGACGGGCAGCCTGACCACCCCCGAAGAGTCCGACCCCAAGGCCAAGGCCGTGCTGGAAGAAATCCGCAAGCGCTTCCTGAGCTACACATCCCTGGGGGCCGATTTCACCCTGGACATCACCCTGGCCGACGAGCCTACCGAATCGCAGAAAGGCGCCCTGGCCCAGCAGGGCAAGAAATACCGCGTGGAAATGGGCAGCCAGTCCGTCATCTCCGACGGCAACACCATCTGGCTGATCATGGCGTACAATAAGGAAGTGCAGATCACCGACATGCCGGAAGAAGGCGAGGCGGACGGGGCCATCCTCTCCCCGGAAGCCATGCTCAACTTCTACGACAAGGGCGACTTCGTCTACTACCTGACCAACGAATATAAGGACGGCAGCCGTACCGTCCAGCAGATCGAGTTCAAACCCACCGACCGCAATGCCGACTACAGCAAGCTGCGCATGAACGTCAACAAGGCCACCAAAGACGTCATCAGCGTGGAGGCCTTCGCCAAGGACGGCTCCCGCTACAAGTTGTCTATCGACAGGCTGTCTCCCAACAAGGCCTTTCCCGCCGGGCATTTCACTTTCGATAAATCGAAATATCCCGGATATTATATCGAAGACCTGAGAGAGTAACCGGACGGGCTGCTTTTAAGTGGCCCGTTTTCATTATATTTCCTTGAGGATTTGAGAGAGTAGTTGCTCATATAACCTTTGAGGTTTGCGAAACCTCAAAGGTTTAATCACCTCCCTCCCTCCCTTTCTCTCCTGTAGATTCCTTACCTTTACGTTATCCAGAAAATGGATGCGCCAGAAATTGAATTTTTTCCGCCGGAAGGCAAAAACGGCTCAATTCACAGGGCTTTTTCCGCCTTCCACCCCGTCCTCGTTCTTCGGCCGGGTAAACTTCCAAATTCCGACTTCAAAAAATGGGATTCCGGTCATTTATACTCAAGCCCTTTGCCAATAAGATCGCCCGCGACATCGACAGGTGGGCCGCCGGTGCCGTTGCGGCGCAGGAAAAAGTATTTCACAACCTCATCCAAACCGGCCGCCGCACTGCCTTTGGCAAAGACCATGGGTTCGATAAGGTGAACGGACACGAAGCTTTCCGCGAACAGGTTCCGGTTCGCGACTATGAAGGGTTGAAAGGATACATCGATCGCATCAAAAAAGGGGAGAGCGACGTGCTCTGGAAAGGCCGCCCCAAATACTTCGCCAAGACCTCCGGCACCACCTCCGGCGTCAAGTACATCCCCCTGACCAGAGACAGCCTGCCCAACCACTTCGGCACGGCCCGCAACGCCCTGTTCAACTACTACGCCCGCACCGGCAACGGCAGCTTCCTCGACGGCAAGATGATCTTCCTCTCCGGCAGCCCCGAGCTGGAAGAAGTGGGCGGCATCCCCACCGGGCGCCTCTCCGGCATCGTCAACCACCAGGTGCCCTCCTGGCTGCGCACCAACCAGATGCCCTCCTACAAAACCAACTGCATTGAAGAGTGGGAAGACAAGGTGGAAGCCATCGTCGGCGAAACCCTCCGGGAAGACATGCGCCTCATCTCCGGCATCCCGCCCTGGGTGCAGATGTACTACGAGCGCCTGCTGGACCACACCGGCCGGAAAACCATCAAAGAGATTTTCCCCAACTTCTCCGTATTCGTCTACGGCGGCGTCAACTTCGAGCCCTACCGCGACAAGCTGGAAGAACTGGTGGGCCGGCGCATCGACAGCGTGGAGACCTACCCGGCCTCCGAAGGCTTCATCGCTTTCCAGGACCGGCAGGACGAAGCAGGCCTGCTGCTCAACGCCGACTCCGGCATCTTTTTCGAGTTCATACCCCTGGAGGAAATCCACAACGACAACCCCACCCGCCTCTGGCTGAAGCAGGTAGAGCCGGGCGTCAACTACGCCGTCGTCATCAACAACAACGCCGGCCTGTGGGGGTACGACCTGGGCGACACCGTGGAATTCGTCAGCCTCGACCCGCCCCGGCTGAAAGTCACCGGCCGCATCCAACACTTCATTTCCGCCTTCGGCGAACACGTCATCGGCAAGGAAGTGGAGGAGGCGCTCATGGCGGCTGCCCGACGGCACGGGGCGAGCATCGTGGAGTTTACCGTCGCCCCGCAGGTCAGCCCGCCGGAGGGCGGCGCGCCCTACCACGAGTGGTTCGTCGAGTTCGGCCAGCCGCCCGCCGACCTGGCCGCCTTCGCCGCCGATGTCGACCGCGAAATGGTCAAGCAGAACATCTATTACGAAGACCTGATCAGCGGCAGCATCCTGCAGCCCCTCAAAATCCGGCCCATGAAGCAGGGCGCCTTCCGGCAGTACATGAAAGCCCAGGGCAAGCTGGGCGGGCAGAACAAAGTGCCGCGGCTGAGCAACGACCGGAAGATTGCCGGCGCCTTAAAACAATTTACCGATAATTGTTAAATTTGAAGGCCAAAGAATACTCCGAATATGAGACTGCAATACGCCCAAAGGCTGAACGATATTTTCCGGGCCTTCCGCAACGAACCCGTTGGCATTGAGGACCTGGAGCAGTTCTACTGCGAAACAGCCCCTGTGAGGGGAAAGAACCCCAAAATCCGGATGGCGCGGTTGCTGCGGGACAACCTGGACACGAACGAACACATCCTCTTCGGCGGCTACAAAGGGTGCGGCAAAAGCACCGAACTCAATTACCTGGAAAAGTTGCTCTCCGATGATCCTGTATTCCGGCGGCGTGTTGCGGGACCTGTTCTTCCTGGTGCTGGAAGCCGCCGAGAACGCCATGGACCACGAGCGCGAAGCCATCAGCGAAGAAGACTGGAACACGGCCTTCAACAGCCTCAAGCGGGATTACAATACCAATATTGCCGACTTCCGGGATGGGGACAAGCTATATGAAGCGGAAACCTACCTGAAAATCCTGGCCGAACTGGCCAACGACAGCAATAAGCAGGTAGTCAATACTGAAGAAGTGATGCACCTCCGCTCCAACCTCTGTATCCTGGCCTACAACGGGCAGGATTGGACCGACGTGCATCCCATCGTGAAAGAACTACTGCAGGAGAGAGGATTGTTGAATTAATATCCCTTTGGAAAACAACCGGCCATATTACGCAAAGATCAATCAGTTGGCCCGCTTCCTGGCCCGGGAAGGGGAAAGGGGCTATATGTTCGCCTGCGCCCGGGATGAGCGCATCATCCGGCCCGCCAGTGAAGCCATCCGGCAGTCAGCATCCGGAAAAACCGGCCGGCCGGTGCGCATCCATTATCTCGACCCGGAACAATTCCTGCCCGCTCAGCTGGAGCAGGCAGCCCGGGGCGCACAGGGCCTCATCGTCCTCGGCCTGGACGAATTCCTGCGCGCTCCCGACAAGATCATTTCTTTCAACTTTGCCCGCGAAGCCATCAATAAACTGGGCATACCTATATTGTTCTGGGCGACACAGGACACCCTGGCCAGGATCGGCAACCTCGCTACCGACCTGTATTCCCAGCGCCGGAGCGTAAACGTCTACTTCGACGAACTTGCCGACATAACCGTGCCGGACCCTTTCCTGGATTCCCGCTTTCCCGAAAACCTCCGGTCGGCCGAAGAAACCGCTCAGCTGGAACTGGCGCTGGAACTGCAAAAAAAACAACTGCAGGAAGCCGTCGAAGCCCGGCTTTCCTCCCGCCGCATTGCCCTCGACTACGCCCTGCCGCTGGCTAAGGCCTACGCTGACCTGGACGGCTACGGCGAAGCGCTGAGCATCCTGGAGGCCTACCCTCCCGGCGAAGGCCAGGATTGGCCGCCGGAACAACTGCCCGCGCTGGGCCGCATCTTCCGGGGCGCCCACCGCTATCCGGAAGCCATAAAAAGCTTCGAAGAAGCCGTACAGCACTTTGGCCAACTGGAGGAAAAGCAATCCGAGCTTTCGATTGCCTTATCCGAATTGGGAGATATTTATAAAGAACTGGGACAACCGGAAAAGGCGCAGGAAACCTATGTTAAAGACCTGGAGCTTTCCGAACAACTCGCCAAGGACAACCCCCATTCCGAACAACTGCGCCGCGATTGGGGCATCGCGATCGAAAAACTGGCCGACCTGGAAAAGGACCTCGGTAAGCTCGAAAGCGCCCAACAGCGCTATGAGCAAAGCATCGTCATATGCGAACAACTCGCCAAGGACAACCCCCATTCCGAACAACTGCGCCGCGACCTGAGCGTGGCTTATTACAAAATGGGCATCATCCTCGACCGGACGGGCAAGTCAGAAGAAGCAGCGCATTACCTAGCCCGCGACCTGGAAATCTGCCGGGTATTATACCAAACCAACCCGGGAAAAATCCAGTTTGCACACGACCTGGCCGTTTCGTACGAGAACCTGGCCGGGCGGCAGCCGCCGCCGGCTGATGCTCCGCAGTACCGGCAGGAAGCAGAAAGGCTGTGGCTGGAGCTATATGAGCGGACGGGGGAGCCATCATTTCGGGAGAAGGCGAGGAAAATAGGGGAAGGGGATTCAGGGGGGTGATGCTGTAGCTGTTTACCCGGACGAGCGATAGCGAAGACAGGCTATAGATGCTGGCAAACCTCTCCTTTGCGCGAATCCCCAAAACCTTTATCTTTGCCCCTCGTATAATCATTTACTAACAAAACCAAAAACAATCATGGGTAAAGGAGACAAGAAGACCAAACGCGGAAAAATCTGGCGCGGTTCCTACGGCAACCCCCGCCCGAAGCAGGACAAGAAGAAAGACGAGGGCAAGAAGAAGAAAGTGGAGTAGGGCATATTGGAATTTTCCTTTAGATACTGTCGGCCTGAAGAAGCCTCCCCCCACGGCGTTGTGCAAAAAGGTCGAAAGTAGACAGGATTAACAGGATTTACAAGATGTAGTGGCTTGCGTCACAGGAGTGTTAATCTTGTTAATCCTGTCTACATATACTTATTGCACAATCCCAGTACTTCTCCGATTTAGTGGGTTGAAGAAAAAGTTATACTCAATTTAAGCCTGTCCGGCCACTTAAATCAACTCAGTCAACCAAGTCAGGTGGAAAAAGCCAAAGACAAACTCGTCATCATTTACAGCCATGCTGAGCAGGATGAGCAACTGACGGCCCGGCTTTTGTCCCATCTGGCCATCCTGCAGCGGCAGGGGCTGGTGCAGCAAATCTGGCACCGGGGCCTGATCCCGGCGGGCGAGGAGGCCGAAACCGCCCTGCAGCGCGCCCTGCGGGAGTCGGACATCATCGTCTCCCTGATCAGCAACGACTATTTCGACGAGTTTTTCGGCCTGCTGGAGGATGCCCTGCACCGGGAAGACGAAGGGCAGGCGGAGGCCTTTGCCATCGTGCTGCGCGACTGCCTCTGGGAGGAGTACCCCCTGCTGCAGGGCAGGAAAGTGCTGCCGCCCGACGGCAAGCCCATCAGCAGCCGGGACTGGGACAGCGCCGACCAGCCCTACCGGCAGGTAGCGGAGGGCCTGCTCCGGCACCTGCGCCGGGAAGCAAAAGCCGCCCCCGCCCCTTTGCCGCAGGAAGACGCGGAGCCATCCGACGGCGCCCCCTACCAACCGCCCGGGGAAGAAGAGATGCAACGCTTCAGGGAGAGCCTGCTGCGCCGCCTCGAAGTCCTCGACCGGGAAACCCACTGGAACCCGGAAGATTACCTGCACCTCAATGCCCTGGCCCACGAGCAGAAGGGCAAAAGCTTTCAGAAAAAGGCCGTATCCTTCGACCGGGCCGTCCTGAAAAGCAAAGATGCCCCGTCCTTTCTCGTTATCGGCGAACCCGGCTCCGGCAAGAGCGTGGCCCTGCGCGAGCTGGCAAAAAAACTGCTCGCGGCCGGCAAGGAAGCGCGCATCCCGCTTTACATCAACCTGCGCGACTGGTATGCCGCCGAGGACTGGACGCCCGGCCAGCCGCCCGGCCCGGAGAGCCTGGAGCGCTTCATCCTGTCCTCCCTGCTGGAAGGGCAGCCGCCGGTCACCCGGGCCTTCATCCGCCGCCACTACCGGGAGCTGTACCGCCAGGGCCGCTTTTTCTTCCTGTTCGACTCCTTTGACGAAACGCCGGCCGTCATCGACAGCTACGAGCACTCTCCCCTGATCGACAAGCTCTCCGAGGTGATCTACCTCTACGGCCTGGACGGGGGCAACCGACTGCTGCTGGCCTCCCGGAAGTTCAAGCGCCCCACCGGCCGCTTCGCCGCCGGCCTCAGCCTGCACCTCCGCCCCCTGGGCGAGGAAATGGTCATCGAAAGCCTGGAAAAGGCCGGCTTTCGGCAAAGCACCATCCAGCAGCTGTACAACCACCACAACCTGCGCCCCCTCATTAAGAACCCCTTCTCCCTCTCGCTGGTAAAGGACTACCTGAAGAACAACGCTGAACAACTGCCGCCCCACCAGCTGGCCCTCTACGAGAGCTGCATCCACAACCGCCTCGATGCCGGCGTGCTGGCCGAAGAGTACGGGCTGCGCCCGGCCGACATCATCCATACCGCCCGCGCCATAGCGGCTTTCCTCTTCGACGACCCCCGCTACGGCCTCGCCATCGAACTGCAGGAACTGAACCGCCGGCTGAAAGGCCACCCACTGAACGCCACCATCAAGCTGCTGCGCGACCAGCGGCTGGCCCGCCTGGGCAAGGGGCGCTTCAGCTTCATCCACCGCAAATTCCACGAGTATTTCGTCGCCCTCAACTTCCGCGAAAACCCGGAAGAGCTGCCCGTCGAAGACATCCCGCTCGACGCCCGCAACCGCGACGCCCTGGTGCTGTACTGCGAGATCGCCGAAGAGGAAACCGCCCGGAAAGTAATGCAATACTGCTGGGAGGAAACCCAAAAGCTGGCCTTCGAACCCAGCCCGGACGAAGCCTCGCTGCTCCAGCCCGGCCTGAGCAAGAAGGAACGGCAGAAACGCCTGAAGAAAGCCCGGCCGCGAAAGATCATCATCGACAACCAGTATTACCAGTCCGTCAACTGCCTGCGCTTCCTGGTAGACGGCTTTATCAGCCGCAAGAATCTGCTGGAACCCCATAGCCGGGAACTGTCCGATTTCATCCTGGTCAATACGGAACTGGGCGACGACCTCATCCTCCAGAAATACCTCATCGAAGCCATCGCCCTGCTGCCCCAGGAGGAGGCCGAACGCCTGATCATCCGCATTTTTGACAAACTGACTCAGGCGCCCAACCCCTACCTGCAGGAGAGCCTGGCGAACGCGTCCCGCTACCTGGACAAACTCAGCACGCCGGTACTCGAACACCTGGCCCGCTTTTACTTCCTGCGCACCAAATCGCTGGGCTATCCCACCTCCAAAGACATCAGGACACTGAAGCTGTCCGACAACTTCCGCCCGCTGGCCCGCTTCCTGCAGGTGCGGGAAGCAGAAAAATGGCTGTTCCTGGCGGCGGTGATCCTGGGCGGCGTTTACCTGCTTGATCCTTTTCAGGGCGGCATCGACGGCTGGCAGTGGATGGTTCCGGTGATCCTGTTCGAAGCGGCCCTGTTCGTTTTTGTGGTCATCCCCTGGTTCTCGGTGGTATTTCTATCCTACATGTTCCGGCTGTCCGATACCAAGACCAGGGTTTTCATGGCAACGATCGTGAGCCTGCTGGTGCTGTACCTCCTGTTCATGTCCCGCATGGAGTCGATGGACGCCGGTTTCCTGTCCGCACCGGAGGGCCACCTGCCGCTGGGGTCAAAAGTGGCGGTCTGGGCCTACAACATCATCATCGCCCTGGGGCTGGTATGGGGCGTCATATCTGTGGTCTACACGGCATGGCTGGGATACAAGTACTATTTGAAAGACCTGCCGCGCTTCCGGAAGATTCGCCGGGATCTACGGCCGGCAGCGCCCCGGCCGGAGATCGCCGGCCATTTCCGGAGCTTGCAATCCGCTTACTACCGAAAGAAATACATCCGCCTGCTCCGGGAACGGGAAGTAACCCCCACCGGCGAATGGCCGGACGACGGCAAGCCCCCCTACGAAAAGGGCGACGAGGCCAGCGGCATGCTGGCGCAGCTGGAGGAGAAATGGCGCACCCTCGTGCCGCGATCATCCTGCCGCCGCAGGCAGTAGCCTGCTTTGGCAGGCGGAGGCCTGATCGCCAGACCCCCTTTTAATCCAACGTTAAAAAAAGCCAGTACAGCCAAAAGAACATACTGCTGGACATTTTTTGGACACAGAGTACGCCGACCTGCCTGCCGCGAGGCGCGGCCTTGCAGGCAGGGAAGACACAGAGCCACACAGAGGCTTGATTATCAACGGAAAACTTTGCGTA
>JAGFJD010000011.1 GCA_024102975.1 Phaeodactylibacter sp.
TCTGCTCGCTGACAACTTACTTTTTTGTCCAGTTCCTTCCGGTGCCGCAACAAATGGTACAGGCTTAATGATCGTACCCGCCCCAAAGTACAGGCTTCTTACCGGCTGCCGCTCCCGCCGGGCATAACTGCCGCTGGGCATATCCACCTATGGCCGCCCGAGCCCGAAGCGTCCCGCTTTCGTCATCAACTACAACGAGCGGGGAGCGAAAGCACGCTGCCCTGCCTGGAAAATATCGCCGGCAGGGCCATTCAGCTTGCTCCTAACATTATTGAACTAAAAATCGTATTTTGGCCTTACCCTAAAGACAATAAACTTCTTTTATGAGGATCACTATAGAAACGACAAGCATACAAGAGATTGAGGCTTTGTTGAAGTTGCTCCATCAATTAGGCCTCCAGGGCATCAGGATCATCGAACAGCCAGACGCTCTGCCCGATTCGCCTTTTTCCAGAGGGGACAAGAGCATTGACCCCGGAGAACTGTTCGGAATTTGGAAAGATAATCCCAGGGATATCGATGAGATAAGAACCAGATCCTGGGCGCGTAACTGGAGTTAGGCCATGATCCTTTGTGACACGAATATTTTCATCCATGCATTCAATGGGAACGCGCAAACCATTGAGGAACTCCATCAGATCGGCCACGAAAATATAGCGCTCTCCACCATCACGGTCATGGAACTTTTTCAGGGTATGGGCAACAAAAGGGAGCTCGAAATAATGAAAAAGAGGATCAGGTACTATGACTTTATCGAGATAGATATCCCTGTTTCAAGACTGGCTTTGGAATTGGTGGAACAGTTTAACCTCAGCCATGGATTAAAAATCCCCGACGCAATAATCGCAGCAACTGCTGTAGTCCACCAAATTGAACTCCACACTTATAATGTCAAGGATTTTAGGTTCGTCCCGGATATCAGGCTGTATGAAGTGAAATAATCCAGCGCCTCTTTTACATTAGCTTACCCTGGCTGCTTACTTCCTTTCCGGATTTCCTTAATTTACCTTCCGAGATCGGCCAAATGAGGCTGATCTACGACGCTACGGGCCGCAAGTGGTTTTAGAGCTTGCTTGGAGGTGATCATTTTGGCTGCAAATGACAGGTTTTAGAACCTCGCTTCGTCTATTTCTTCGCCCGTAGCGCCGCTACGCGCTCATAAATAGCCTGTTCCGCCGGATGGCGGGAAGCCTCGCGAGAACCCCAAACCTGTCATTCCCGCCTGCTATGCCGCAGGCCGGCAGGTTCGCTACAAAAGCACCACCTCCCAGCAAGCTCAAACACGGGGAGTTCGGAACGACGAGCTATGCTTCCGGCATCGAGTACCACAACGGGAAACTGGAGTCGATATACGCGCCGGATGGGCGCATGGTGGCGGAATATACCGGTGGGCAGATAACAAGATACCGGGCGGAGTATTTTCATCAGGACCACTTGGGGAATACCCGGCTGGTTTTCTCCGACTTCAACTTAAATGGTATTGTGGACCTGGAAGAGGACGACCCGACAACGCCGCTGAATGAGCTGGAGATCACGCAGGCTGGAGCCCCGTACCCCGCCAGGGTCGGGGCGGAAGTCCCGGCATTTATCGCCGGGAAGAGCCATTACTACCCCCCGTCTTCGTACCTCAGCCGGGTAAACTTTGGCATGAACCACCTGGGCCCCTGGTACGAGACGGTGGCGCCGGCTGGAGCGCAGCGGAAGTCCCGAACGCAGCTTCGGGAAGAATAAGTACCTGTATAATGGCAAGGAGCTCAGCGCCGACTACGAGATCAACCTCTACGAGTACGGGACGCGGTGGTACGACCCGGCAGTGGGCAGGTTTACGGGGGTGGACCCGATCGCGGAGGAGTTTCCATGGGTGAGTACGTATAATTATGCCGAGAATGAGCCGGTGGCGAATATTGATTTGCATGGGTTACAGAAAGTACGTGCCGTTAATGAATTTAAGTCAAGAGTCGCCGGCGCCACCGAAGCGGTAGGCAGGAAACTCGAGCAGGGTATGGGCTATGTGAATGCAAAATATTCCCAGGCGAAAAATGCATTTTGGTCGGTGTTAGGCTATGAGCCTCCCGCTGGCACGGAAAATTTTATGGGTGTCGGAAGGTTTGCCGGAAGAGGGCCTGAAGATAGAGAAGGAACTTCAACTGCAATCATAGACGGGCTTCCTCTGCCAGTTGGTGGCGGATCTGGTTTAAAGGTATGGCGCAACTCTCAATTGGAAAGCTTTGAAAAGGTAGCAAATGGATTGGACAAAGCCGTAGATGCTTACAATGCTTATAAAGACGAGAATGGTAATAGCTCCACAGTTAATGATGCCTCTGCTCCCTATGAAATTGGCGCTACTCCTGATCAAACTCCTACTAGACCTACAAAATTTGGAACAGATACCGTGTCTGTTCCTGCCATTATTCATTATTCCAATGACTCTACCTCAAGAGGCAGTGTCCTATTCGAAAGATCAAAATCACCGAATCCAAGAGGGGGAGTAGTTACCGGTAACAGTACAAAAGAATCCATAAAGCCATTATTCAACCTAATAAAGGATAAAAAATGATGATGATGAGAGGTATAGCGTTCTATACTGCTTTGATAGGGCTGCTTTTCAGTTGTGGCTCAAATGATACGGACTCGGAAATTCATTACTATCCGAATGGTGACATAAAAGAGATAATAACTACTGGTTTAGACACGGGAATCAAATGTCACAGGGTTTATTACGAGGGGGATTTGCTAAAAAAAGATTACTGTACCTTGAACGGCAAAGTTCACGGGGTTGTGAAATTTTTCTTTCCGGATGGAGGATTGGAGCAAATACAACACTATGAGCATGGCAATAAAAACGGTGAGTTTAAAAACTTTTATCCTGACGGGACACTGATGGAGGTTGCTCAATTTAAGGAGGATTCCAAAAACGGAATTCAAAAGTATTATCTCCCTGATGGAAAGCTGAGGGCGTTTTATATCTTCTACAATGACACGGCCTACTTCAAAAAAACTTTTCACTACAATGATGCGGATTCCCTTATTTCGGTGGAGGAGCAAATGTCTCCCATTTTGCTAATAGATGACACTATTAAAGTTAATGAAGAGTTTGTTTTCACCTTCAAGTTGCCTCCTGGCATTGAAAAGGAAATGCCTACAAACAACCTCACCGTCAAATATGATTTTGTAGAGCGTCCTAATGAATATAAGGAAAAAGGATATCCAGTTCCTCAGTACGAAATCATTATGGCTGAAGGCGCAGCAAGTGATAGTGGAAGCATAAAAGCCGTCGGCAGATATACGATATATGGACATATAAGCCGCTCACCTGCCTCAGAAGGCCAGCCTGAGATTATCGGCATGTTCGAAAAGAACTTTCAGGTTATTGAAAATCGGGAAAAATAAATGACAATGGATTTAAGGAAGGCAAACTATTTCTTTTTTATTGCTTTATTCCTGATCTTTTTAAGCATCATTTTTTCAGCTGTACGGAAATATTGGTTTTTTTGATGAGGACGGTGTGAAAAATATTTATCCTTTTGAGCATGCTTTTCAGGTTGAAAAGCATGCCGATGATTAATAGAGGCAGGCCCCCCCCCCTATCAAAAAGGGCCTCCCAAAACCACCAAAAACCACCCCTGAAAACCAAAGAGTTACAAACCCCAAATCCCTTATCAAAAACCAGTACCTTTATGATATGGAAAAACGTGCTGCCATCTATGCCAGGGTCTCCACTTTGGACAAGGGACAAGACCCGGAAAACCAACTGATCCAGCTGCGGGATTATGCCCACAGGCGAGGTTTCCACCTGGTGGGGGAATTTGTTGACCATGCTTCCGGCGCCTCGGAGCAGAGGGGGGAATACCAGAAGATGATCAACCAGGTGCGGAAACGGAAGATCGATGTGGTGCTGGTCTGGCGCTACGACCGCTTTGCCCGCTCCACCCAAGCGCTGGTAAACGCCTTGAAGGAGTTTCATTCGCTGGGGGTGGACTTCATTTCTTACCAGGAGAACGTCGATACCACCACGCCGCAGGGGGA
>JAGFJD010000035.1 GCA_024102975.1 Phaeodactylibacter sp.
GCTTTTGGAACCTCACTTTGCCATTTTTCCGCCCCGTAGCGCTGCTATGGGGCGGAAAAATGCCTTCGTGAGAACCCAAAATCTGACATTTTCGCCTCAAAAGCACCACCTCCAAACATGCTCTAAATTTAATGGAGGGCAAATTTAGGAAGGTTTTGATAATCAAAGGAAGAATTCTGCCGGTATGGCCAAATGGCAGACGAAGGAAGTTTTTGCCGCGTACCTATATTCCAATTTGGCGGCGGGATGTTTCAATGATTTTTTTTGGTTATTAAACCAGGCAGGCGTAAATTGTTGATTGCTCCGATTGTTGAGTTTTAAGCAAAACTTTGTCAATGAATAAAAAGAACATTAAACAACTTATAAGAAAGAATGGCTTGAAGATCAAAGGGTTAGGAGTCACAAAAATAGGCTTGTTCGGGTCCTATGTACGGGGAGAACAAAAAAAGGCAAGTGATATCGATATCTTTATTGATTTCAGGCCGGAAGAGGAGAATTTTGATAATTTGATGGGGCTGTATGACCTCTTGGAAGATATTTTCCAAGGCAACCAAGTTGATGTTGTGACACTGAATGGGCTGAGCCCATATATCGGTCCTAAAATCTTGAATGAAGTAGAGTATGTCGAAATCAATGATTGATTACCCGCAGCAATTATTTTGAAAAATAAAATATAAATGTAAATTTGCTGTGAAATAAGCGTAGGCTCCAATGCTGTGACGGCATTTTTGTTCCGCGCTCTGAACAACACGCTCCAGTCCCGGTCCGGCAATTCAAGCTGCCACTATCCTGCCTGGAAACAATAGCAACTAAAAAGTAATGCGGGGGTTCGCCCGTTTTGTGCCGGCACCTATTTCAGGTTTTATGGTGCTGACGGCAGGCTGGCATCAGGCTTGCCACAATACCATAACACCGCAATACCGCAATACCTAAATAGATACCCTTGCTGTAACCATTTGGCAATTGCCCGTTATTGCTTCAGCTTCGCTAATCCCCACTTATAATTAAGCATGAATTGTCCTCTGGCCGGCTGCGATTCATATCGACAGCAAAAGATTAGTATTTATTAGTGCATTGTACCAAAAACTCGATTAATGATGATCTCAAAAACAAAGTACTCCTTACTGGGGCTGCTGCTGCTTTTGGCAGCCTCAACTCTTTACGCTCAGGCACAGGATGTTGTCCGCTGTTACACCATGGAAGCGGACCAGCAGTTGCGGGAGCAGTATCCCGAACTGGGCACGCTGGAAGAGTTTGAAGAATGGCTGTCGCCCCGGGTCCGGGCCTACCAACAACAAACAGCCCAGCGCTCAGTGGTGCTTACCGTGCCGGTTGTTTTCCACATCATCCACAACGGCGAATCCGTCGGGGCCGGCGACAACCTAAGCGCCACGTACATCAACGCCCAGGTCGAGCAACTGAACAACGACTTCCGCCGCATCCTCGGCACTTCCGGTTACAACAACAACCCGGTTGGCGCCGATGCGGAGCTTGAATTCTGCCCGGCTCTGATCGCTCCCGACGGCAGCACGCTGGCGGAGCCCGGCATCAACCGCATCAACCGCAATTCCAAAGGCTGGTCGGCACCGCCTTACGGCACCTGCAGCGGCGGCTTCAACGACGCCTACATCGAAGGGACGATCAAGCCCCAATCTCAATGGGACCCCAACCAGTACTTCAACATCTGGGTGATGGACATCAACTGCGGCATCCTGGGCTACGCCCAGTTTCCCAGCCAGTCGGGCCTGCCGGGCCTCAACTCCAACGGCGGCGCTGCCAGTACGGACGGCGTTGTTCTCCTCACGTCCTCGGTGGGCAGCACCGACACCCCCAATCCGCAGGGCAATACCTATAACCAGGGCCGCACCGGCACCCATGAGGTGGGCCACTGCTTCGGCCTGCGCCACATCTGGGGCGACGGCGGCTGCGGCATCGACGACTACTGCGCCGACACGCCGGAGTCGGACGCCGCCAACTACGGCTGCCCTACCTCCCACGTCTCCTGCGGCTCCACCGATATGGTCCGCAATTATATGGACTACACCGACGACGCCTGCATGAACATTTTCACCCTCGACCAGAAGGCCCGCATGCAGGCCGTGATGGCCAACAGCCCCCGCCGGGCGTCCCTGGCTTCGTCGACAGTATGCGCCGGCGGAGGGGGCGGGCCCACCTGCTCCACCACCATCAGCGCTTTCCCCTACAGCGAAAGCTTCGAAAGCGGCCCGGGTGCCTGGACGCAAAGCACGGCCGACGACCTCGACTGGGCGCGCCGGACCGGCAGCACGCCCTCCTCCGGCACCGGGCCCCCGGCCGCAGCAGATGGCAGTTTTTATATGTATGTAGAAGCCTCCAGCCCCAATTATCCCGCGAAACAGGCCATCCTCCAGTCGCCTTGTATCGACCTTTCCGGGTTGTCCTTTGCCGAAATCTCGTTCCAGTACCACATGCTCGGCAACTCCGTGGGCACCATCCGCCTACAGGCCAGCACCGACGGGAGCAGCTGGGCGGACGTATGGACGCGCAGCGGCGACCAGGGCAGCAGCTGGGCCAGCGTGAGCGTCGACCTGTCCGCTTACGGTGGAGAAAGCGAGCTGCGCCTGCGGTTTTCCGGGACGACCAGCACCTCCTGGCAGGGCGACCTGTGCATTGACGATATTGAAATCTCTGCCAGCAACGCCGCGCCGCCGGTCGCCAACTTCAGCGCCAGCGCCACTGCCATCACGGAGGGTCAGAGCGTCAGCTTTACCGACCTGTCCACGAACAACCCCACCTCCTGGTCCTGGTCCTTCCCGGGCGGCAGCCCGGCGTCGGGCAGCACTCAAAACCCAAGCATCACCTATAACACTGCCGGGACCTACAACGTCAGCCTGACCGCCTCCAATGCCAGCGGCAGCGATACGGAAACCAAAACGGCTTATATCACCGTAAACCCCGCCGGCAGCGGCGGATGCAACGGCGGCATCAGCGATTTCCCGTACACGGAAGGCTTCGAGAGCGGCTTCGGCGACTGGACGCAGGGCAGCGGCGACGATTTCGACTGGACGAGAAGAAGCGGCGGTACGCCCTCCAGCAGCACCGGCCCCGGCAGCGCCGCCCAGGGCAGTTGGTATGTGTACGTAGAATCCTCCAGCCCTAATTACCCCGGAAAAGTCACCATCCTGAACAGCCCCTGCTTCGACCTGTCGGCTGCCGGCAACGCTACCTTCAGCTTCCGGTACCACCTGTACGGCGCTCTGTCGATGGGCGGCCTGGAACTACAGGCGCGGCAGGCAGGCAGCAGCACCTGGGCAGCAGTCTGGTCGCGTGCCGGCAACCGGGGCAACTCCTGGCTCTCGGCCGACGTGGATCTCAGCGCCTACGCCGGCGGCAGCCTGGAGCTGCGGTTTGTCGGCACGACCGGAGACACCTGGCAGGGCGATATGGCCATCGACGACCTCTCCCTGTCGACCGGGGCCGGCGGCGGTTGCGCCGACGTCACCCTGACCCTCAACCTGGACAACTACCCCGAGGAAACGGACTGGGAGATCACCGACGCCGGCGGCAACGTCGTGGCTTCGGGCGGCCCCTACGGCAACCAGCCCGATGGTTCGACGGTGGTGCAGACGGCCTGCCTGAGCACCGGCTGCTACGATTTCACCATCTACGACTCCTACGGCGACGGCCTATGCTGCGGGTACGGCGTGGGGTCTTACATCCTTCGCGACGCCGGCGGCGCCACCCTGGCCTCCGGCGCCAGCTTCGGGTTTTCGGAAACGACGAATTTCTGCATCAATGTCGGCGCGCGGCAGGCTTCCGGCGTGGCGCCTTCCGGCAAGACGGCTTCCGGCGCGGCGCGCGAAGTCCTCAGCGTTTTCCCCAACCCGGCCCGCGGGCAACTGACGGTCCGGTATGAATCCAAGGAAGATCGCGTGGTGCAGGCCCGCATCACCAGCCTGCTGGGCCAGGAGGTGCAGGTGGAAAGCTGGAACGTAGCTGCCGGCCCCAATCAGCAGGCGTTCGACATCAGCCGGCTGCAACCCGGAACTTACCTGCTGCGGATGAATGGAGATGTTTTTGGCACGCGGTTTGTAGTAGTAAGGTAGTATCCGGAAATCTTTGAGAGGTTTCATTTCCCCCATGGCCTTCGGGCGGTGGGGGATTTTTTTAGACGGGCTACCTTCAGGTGGCCCGTTAAAATGAAGAAGCAGTAACCCTTCTTTAAGAGCATGTTTGGAGGTGGTCATTTAGGCTGCAAAAGCCCACTTTTGGAACCTCGCTGCGGCTATTTTTTGGCCCGTAGCGCCGCTATGCGCCAAAAAATAGCCTGCCCCGCACCCGAAGGGTCGGGAAGCCTTGCGAGAACCCAAAATTGATCTTTTTCGCTGCTAAAGCACCACCTCCAAACATGCTCTAAGGCTACTGCTTCCATCCGTTGTCCAACAGTGTTTATTTGTTCAGAGAAAAATTACAGGTTGTATTCTTCTTCCAGTTCGTGGATCATTTCTTCGTGGTCGTCCTCTTTCAACTGGCGGAGCATCTCGTCTACTTCCTCCATTTCCCGTTTTCTCCTGGCCTCATTGGCCTCATATTCCTGGTTGGAGGAGTATATTTCGAAAATAAACGCGGCGAAAAAGAGGAAGAGGATATGCACGATCATGTTGGCCGCCCCGACGATGACGAGGGCGAACCACGTTGCAGCCACCGTGATGCCTAGCGCTGCGAAAAAGCCTGGGAATATTTTTTCTAGGGTGCGCATAAGTAAGGAATTTGGTTACTTATTACCCTAAATTTCCGCCATTTTATTGTTGGACTTGATGATTTTCGTCAGTTGGGAAGGGTGAGAAATGTCAGGCCCTGGCCGGTATTCGATGTTTTTACCCGGAAGAGCGAAGCGAAGACGGGCGGTATTCGCTGCTCGGAAGCATCCTGGAACGTGGCCGTTGCCGGACGCCACATGGCGGTGGCAGCTTCGGCATATCCGGACCGGACCGCGCCGGTGAGTGGTTCTTATGGGGGCGGGGCAGGTTCCAGGTTGGAGGTGACAGTGAGCTTGAGGCAACAAGTGTTTTTGGGCAGGGGCATACGCCTTGAATTTTATCACAGAAATGTATTGCCAACCTCGGCTTTTTGCCTTATTTTTGAATTGAAATGCAGTACTAACAAAATCTGTTATTTATGAAAGCGCTCCTCTATTCTATTCTATTCTATTCTATTCTATTTTGAATCCCTTAAATACCAACGGGCAGACACCGTCACATCCTTGTGATAATGATGCTGTTGATCTGTTACTTGGTACCGATCCTGATAAAATATCATTCTCCTCAATTGATACGCAGTACGAAAACGATCTGGCAGGGCTTATTTCTGCTCAGGGAGAGGCAGGTTATTTTCAGTCTCTGCCTGAAGCGGAACCATGGATCGAAATAGACCTGGGTAAAAATACGCACCTTGACAACTTTGCTATCTGGTATCCTCAGGAGCAATATCCTTTGCATGATTACTTCTTCTTAACTTCTGATCTACCTTTTAGAAAGGATGGTTTAGAAGCACATTTAGCTGCCGAAGAAATAAAAAAATTTCATGTTCTGTCCAGCTCTCCCTCCGGGACTTCTTTTTCTTTGGAAAATTTCAAAGGCAGATATATCAGAATACAGCGATCGGGTTATGGCATATTAGCAATTTCAGGTATTGACGTACCCGGCTATGGAGAAAACTGCTTTAACGGAGAAGATGATGACTGTGACGGCGATATTGATTGTGCAGACAGTGATTGTGCCGCACAAATTTACAACATTGAAATCATACCCCCTTCCTGCCCGATATGTTCAGACGGCGAAATCAGAGTTCAAGCCAACCAAGGTGATCTCGAGTATAGCCTGGATGGCGGAAACACCTTTGTTCCGTTCACCCCTTTATCTCCAAATTCTTCCCTTCATTTATTTGACAACCTGCCGGAAGGTGAATACAGCATTGTAGTTCGCAATGAAGTATGTGGTGCATCTCCGCCACAAAGTGTAAGCGTACTTGCCCCTCAGGGCGGTTCTCATGGCAGCTGTTTCAATGGCGGGTTTGAGGAAGGCACCTTTGAAGGTTGGGAACTGGGCCTTAGCGAAAATGAGAATGGTGCCCGGCCTCCTTCTAATTCTATTCTTTCAGGCCCAGGTTCCCGACATCAAATAATCCAGGGAGCGGGAGCTTTTGATGAAGAAGCCGGATTCCCTTTAACGCCGCCTACAGAAGATGGAATATACATAGCTAAGCTAAATAGGCCCGCTACTCCGGCCCAAAAGCTTGGAGCATCCATGTTTTACGATTTCACGGTGGAGGCTACATCACCGGAATTAAATTTCTTCTATGCCGTTGTCCTGGAAGACGGTAATGAGCATGAACCCCACAGTCCATCCGAACAACCATTTTTCTACTGGCGAGTAATCGATGCTAATGCCGTTCAGATCAACTGTCCTGGATGTGAAGGATATATTGTTGCCGATGTTCAAAATGAATTTTTTCAAAACACGGGATTCCTAGTTTATAAAGAGTGGACTTGTCATTCGATGAATCTAACTAACTTCATTGGGCAAAATCTCACCATCGAATTTTATGTCGTTGGCTGTTCCAAAGACGGCCATTGGGCATACGCATACATCGACGGGCTTTGCACTGAAAATACAAATCCTGTTGTGGATTTCAAGCTTAATGAAGTCTATTGTCAAAATCAAGTCGTCACAGCAGAAGTAACGAAATCACTTGGTACTAACCGGCATTATTGGGAAGTGTGCCGGACGTTGGAGGACGGTAACCCGACTAATCAATGTTACCTCACCGATTTGGCAATTGCGCCCCGGGCATCTTCTTTTGAAGATATATTGGGATTTTTCTTTGATCCCAATGCCCACAATGCAGGCGAACTGAATTGTGGAGATATTTTCAATGTCAAATTGGTAGCCATTAACGATTGCGGCACCACAATTGTCGAAAAGAAATTTACCTATATCTGTGAGGAGGCTTCCGTTTCGTACCCGGATATAGCAGTTTGTGGCAACTTGCAGGATGTACAAATCCAAGGGGAATCCGATTGTCTGAATTGTACTTTTGATTGGTCTCCCGGCCAGTATTTAAACAGTTCTACAGTTCTCAATCCAATCATTTTGGGTTCAATAAATATCCATGCACTCAAACAGGTTTATCAGGTCGAAATGACAACTCCTGCCGGTTGCGTTTACGAAGAGGAAGTTAATATTTTTGAAACGCAGGAAATATTCGGCGATATTGAGTTGGAAATCATCAGCCTGAATCGCTGTGAACAAGAGTTCGTGGTCCATATTCAATTGGAGGAGCCGGTGCATAGTGATGATTTGTCTGTGGTTTTTTCATTATCGGGAATGGCCAACAATGAACTTTACGACTCTCCTCCGGGAATACAACTCATATACAATGATAAGCATTTTCCAGGAAATTTGATCTCTGAACCAGGCTTGTCAGACATACACTCTTATCAATTGCCGGAGGTATTGCTGAAACGGTACAACTATGACCTCAAAGTGCGGGTTAGTCTGGGCGATTTGCCTGAAAACATGGTTATTGCCGGCGGCGTAGACTGTATACTTAATGAGAGTTTTGAAATACCGTCCGGCAAATATCACGGAGTGATAAATGTATTTATGCCCAATGGATTTTCGCCCAATGGGGATGGCGCAAACGATACTTATGGCCCTTTTTTCCATGCTACGGAATCCAATGTTTTTGCAGCCGGAATGAGAATCTTTAATCAATGGGGAGGAATGTTATTTGAAGGAATTTATGAGGCTCCGGATGGAGAAACAGTTTTGGGAACGGAACCTGAAATCCGTTGGGATGGTAATGTCTATTCGGCAAATCCTGATAATTGGGAACCTGCTCCTGTTGATGTTTACGTTTGGGTCATTGACTACGCCAACTGCGATTTCGGTTTTGAAGGATGTCTGGGGTGTGACGTTTGGGATATCGATGGCGGGAGTTGTGGAAATTGTTCCGACAGAGATTATTATGGCGACCTCACCTTGGTGAGGTAAAAGAGAAGCACTTGTTTGGAAACCAGGTTTGGAAGTAGTGCGAAAAGAGCGATTGTTTTGTAAGGACAGGGCATCTCAAAGCCTTAGTTAGGTTGAAAGAAGAGTTGATTTGCCCGGTGCCGTTTTCGTAAAAAGCTCCTTCATGTTATGAATAAATTATTTTTTCTTATTTTATTCGCCGTTCCGGTGTCGTTGTTTTCCCAGTTTACCAGCTTTCGGATGGAAACTGGCACCTCCTTTAAAAGCGGGAAACTATTTTTTTCAAAACGGGATAAAGGGCCGCTCGGCCCTGAATCAGATATCGAAGAAAACCTGCAAAGTACTTTTGGGTTTACGACAACGGCATTGACGGGCTGGGAGATTTCCCGAAGGGCATCCTTATTTGCAGGCATCAGTTATGAGCGCAGCCCCTATATTTATAAGGCAGAAAATATCAGGTTGCCGGAGGATTTGCCCTTGGGTACGATCACTACGATCGAAGAGAAAATCACGCTTCAGCGTATTGGTATTCCTCTTAGGCTACGATATGGGTTGAGCCAAGGCGAGCGGCTCGCAGGCATCATTGGGTTCAGCCTGGAACGGGTGTTTTTTGAAAGGGAAATGCCTGTTATTACAGGCGCCGGAGTTAATGACCCGGCAATGAAAAACTTTAGCCAGGTAGAGTTCAGGGATTTCAGCTTCTTCGCCTCAGCAGGCCTGGATATCTTGCTTTGGGAAAAGGAGAACAACCAATTGTTGGTTCACCCCCTATTTAGCGTCGGGTTACAACCTGAGGACGTATTTCGGGCAGAGTCCCGGAACATTTATATATACCGGGCTGCTGTGACGATTGCCTTTGTCCATAAGCTGAAAAAGCTATGAAAAAAACATTCCTGGCACTATTACTTTGGCTCGCCTGTTTATTTGCCCTTTCGGCCCAAAGAAACTACCTTTACTTTTTTTATGGCCCGGCGATAACTAAGACGAACTTTGATGAAGAGTTGGCGAACTCTCCCCACAGCTATCATTTTAAAAAAAAGAAGCCTTCCCGCCCCTTGCCCGGGTTTGTAGTTGGGCTGGCTTATGAACGACAGATAGGTGAAAAATGGGGCTTGGCCATCGGGCTCCGGCACGCATTGAGAGGGCAACAGTCGCCGCATCACTTCCATTCCAGCCAGGGCAGGCAACTTGACTATCCCCCTACATATGGCGGTACAAGCTATCATTTGAAATATCTCTCCACAGAATTTTTTCTTGCTGGAAAACGCCAACTTTGGAAAAAGGGAAAGTGGGTCCTTATGGCGCAGTCCGGTGTTTCATTGGATATATTTTACGACCTGTCCTTAAGGAATTTTACGATTCCCAGTAATACCGGGATCAAAAGGCCCGGCTGCTGCGGTTTTGGGAAGTTTTCTTACGACTACAGCCATTACTTTGATAATACCTGGCTGCATTTAACCAACGGGCACTGGCGAATCGGTGTCCTCTTCGGGGGGCAGCTCTCCTATCATTTTACTCCATGGCTGTATGGCGGCATTACTTCTGAACTTGAATTTCTGAGCAGGGTACACAATGACGACTGGTTTATTTTTATCGGAGCAGAAAACATCAAAGCGTTAGGCTGCCAGTTTTCGCTGGGGCTCAACTTTTAGCTATGAGAAAAGTAATGGGCCTTTGGGGTATGTTATTATTTGGGATGATACCTGCTCTCTGCCAGGAGTACGTTGGTTTTAGCCTCGGCGGCTCGGCAAGCGTTTCCTGGGCAAGCCTGGGAAAAAATGCCTTGAAAACTCATACCGATGCTCTCGTTGGCGGGCAGCTTTCTTTGTCCGGCTACTTCCCGCTCGGGAAACACCAGGTAGAAGCAGGCCTGGGCTTTTCCTTGGAAGGATATCGCTACCGGCTTGGGGAGTTCTTCGGCCAACGGCCCGCTAACGCCCGGATGCGCATTGGATACGGACAGGTCATGGCAGCAGTTCAATGGTGGCTGCAGGAGCAAAAGCGGAGCCGAAGATATCGCTGGCGCCCTTCCCTTCATACGGGAGTTTATTACAATATCAAGGCTTATTCTCGCTGGACTCATCCCGACAACACTGAAATCTGGAATGCTGACGATATCGCCTTTGGCCAGGGTGGGTTGGTGTTCGGCCTTGGCGCCATCAGGAATTTCCGCCGCATCAGGAACAAAGCTATAAGCGTCCAGCTGCATTACCGCTTGGGCATAGAGGACATGCTTAACTTCCCCCTGCAAACCGGGCGTGCCCGGGTTCTGGAACTGGGATTGAGGTACTACTGGCTCAGAAAACGATAGCTTTCCGTCACGATGGAAGCACGGGCCGCCGAAACGAAAAGAAGATCGGGCTGTACGAGGTTGGCATCGTCGAGCACAACGTCGAAAAACGTTAGACAGCCGGTGGAGCCTCGTACATCCTGCCTAACCGCCAGGCGAGACGCCAGGCGACCCCGCACGCCGTACACTCCCCCAAAACCGCCACCAGCCCCGTACACCGTACACTCCCCTACCTCCCCATATGCACCAGCAACACCGAAATATCCGCCGGCGACACCCCGCTGATGCGGCTGGCCTGCCCCACCGTGCGCGGCCTGATCTGCGAGAGCTTCTCGCGGGCCTCCTTGGAGAGAGAAGACAACTGCTGGTAGTCGAACGTATCGCTGAGGCGGACGGACTCCAGGCGGTTCATCTTCTCCACGCGCTCCTGCTCGCGCTGGATGTAGCCTTCGTACTTCATGTTGATCTCGGCCAGGTCGATGAACTCGGGTTCGTAGCCGTCCAGAAATTCATCGAGTGCAGGCAGTACGCTCCGCAGGCCCGCCATGTCGATCTGCGGGCGCAGCAGGATGCCCTGCAGCTTGACCTTCTGCGGGATGGGGCTGGTGCCCTGTTCTTCGAGGTAGCGGTTGACCTGCCCCGGCTCCACGCTGTATTCTTCAAAGAATTTTTCGATGGCTTGGGCGGCGTCCTCCTTGGCGGCCACGCGGATCATGCGTTCGTCGGCGCCACGGATGCCCAGCTTTTGGGCCAGCGGCGTCAGGCGCAGGTCGGCGTTGTCCTGGCGGAGCAGGATGCGGTACTCGGCCCGGGAGGTGAACATGCGGTAGGGTTCTTTGGTGCCCTTGTTAACCAGGTCGTCGATGAGCACGCCGATATAGGCCTCGGAGCGCTTCAGGATGAAAGGCTCCTGATCGCGGATGGCCAGGTGGGCGTTGATGCCCGCCATCAGGCCCTGGCAGCCGGCTTCCTCGTAGCCGGTGGTGCCGTTGATCTGACCGGCGAAGAAGAGGTTCTTCACCAGATGCGTCTCCAGGGAGGTTTTCAACTGAGTGGGCGGGAAGAAATCGTACTCTATAGCATAGCCCGGGCGGAACATCTTCATGTTCTCAAAGCCGCGTACGGTGCGCAGGGCTTTGTGCTGCACGTCTTCAGGCAGGGAGGAGGAGAAGCCGTTGACGTAGATTTCGCAGGTATCCCAGCCTTCCGGCTCGACGAAGAGCTGGTGGCGGTCCTTATCGCTGAAGCGGTCGATCTTGTCTTCGATCGAAGGGCAGTAGCGCGGCCCCAGGCCCTGGATGCGCCCGTTGAACATGGGGGAGCGGTCGAATCCCGTGCGCAGTATCTCGTGTACTTCCGGGCTGGTATAGGCAATGTGGCAGGGCAGTTGTTTTTCCAGTTTGGGGGTGTCGGCATAGGAGAACTTGCCGGGGTTGTCGTCGCCCGGCTGCAGTTCCATGGCGCTCCAGTCGAGGGTGCGGCCGTCGACGCGGGGCGGGGTGCCCGTTTTCATACGGCCGGCCTCGAAGCCCAGCCCGACGAGCTGCTCGGTGATGCCTTTGGCGGCCTTTTCGCCGGCGCGCCCGCCGCCGAACTGCTTTTCGCCGATGTGGATGATGCCGTTGAGGAAGGTGCCGTTGGTCAGCACCACCGCTTTGGCGGGGATTTCCAGGCCCATGCCGGTGCGCACGCCCCTCACTACGCCGCCCTTTACGATGATGCCGGTGACCATCTCCTGCCAGAAGTCGATATTGGGGTGTTCTTCCAGCATCATGCGCCATTTGCGGGCAAACAGCATGCGGTCGCTCTGGGCGCGGGGGCTCCACATGGCCGGCCCTTTGGAGCGGTTCAGCATGCGGAACTGCACCATGGTGTGGTCGGTCACGATGCCGGAATAACCGCCCAGGGCGTCGATCTCGCGCACGATCTGCCCTTTGGCCACCCCGCCCATAGCCGGGTTGCACGACATCTGGGCGATGGTGTTCATGTTCATCGTCGCCAGCATCACCCGGGAGCCCATATTGGCGGCAGCTACAGCGGCCTCGCAGCCGGAGTGGCCGGCGCCTACTACTATTACATCGTATTCAGGAAACATATTTTTCTATTCGTGTCAGCGGTTGCGATTTCTGACATTTTCTACATCCTTTACCAGTTCTTCCGGAGAATGGTTAACTATACTGACGCACGCTTGGTTTTTGCTTTACAAAAACCAGCGAGGTCAGTATATGCTGACCCGGCCGGTCCTGTAGTCGAAAAAACCAGCCGTGCGTCAGTATAGCATGCGAAAATACAGAAAACGATCAAATTTTCCTGAAGGTCAACAGCATAACGTATCAAATCGTTCAACGCCGGAAAATAACCAAAAACCAATAACTGCGGCGTGCCTGCAGCAGGTTAAATAACTGACCTGCATTATTACCCCTTCCATTTAATATTACACCCCGCGCTCGGATACTGCTTCTCCGGCACTGCTTCTCCGGCCATCACCGCGTCGAGGGCGGCGCGCAGGTCCTCGCCGGTCAGCGGGATGCCGCTGTTGGGGCGGGAAGCGTCCAGGCGGCCGCGGTAGACGAGGGCCAGTTCTTCATCAAAGACATAGAAATCCGGCGTACAGGCGGCGTCGTAGGCGCGGGCTACTTCCTGGCTCTCGTCGTAGAGATAGGGAAAGGGATAGCCCACATTTTTTGCGTGTTTTTTCATTTCCTCCGGGCCGTCCTGCGGGTATTTGGCCACGTCGTTGGAGCTGATGCCAACGAAGCGGACGCCTTTTTCCTGGTATTCTCTGGCCAGGCGCACGATCTCCGGGTTGGTGTGGATCACGTAGGGGCAGTGGTTGCAGAGGAACATCACGACCGTGGCCTTGTCCGAACGGATGTCGGAAAGGCTGACGGTTTTGCCGGAAACGGTGTCCGGCAGGGTAAAATCCGGGGCTTTGGTGCCCAGGCTGAGCATATTGGATTCGGTGAGTGCCATGGTCCTGAAATGTGTATACATGTCCCGTCTCTTCGAGCCGGGTAAAATTTGTGTATGTGTGCATTTGTATGGGATGCCGGGATGATGCCAGCTTCAGCAGGACAATAGGGGATATTCAAAAAGCGGTGTCAATCCGCATTTTTCTAACCGCAGGGAGCGCGGAGGGCCGCAGCGTAGTTTGAATAGTCCCGGGCAGTAGGCGCGCAGGTGCAGCCGGGAGCATTTCTACTCATTTCATGACATTTCAAATTATTTCCCTTCCGGAGCTTGCACAGCCATTTATCTGATTAAAATGGTTGTTGTCCCCAGTATTTTTCCATTGTCTCTTATACTTATCCAATACAGGCCGGGGGGCAAATTGTTCAACGGCAGCCGGGCTTGCTGTGTGCCGGCGGGCCAGTGGCGGGCGGGCAACAGCTCTTGTTCTCTGCCGGAGGCGTCGGTCAGGCAAACGCTGGCCTCGGTGGCTTGGTACAGGGTGAAGGAAAGCAGGGTTTCGCTTTGGGCCGGGTTGGGCGTCGTTTTCAAATTCAGCCGGGGCGTGTCTGAAGCAACTGCGCCTGACATCACGGGGGGAGACAGCAGGCCGTCGCGGGTATTGCTGCCTTTGTAGGTACTCCAGAGGACGCGTTCGGGGCTGTAGGGGACGTTGAGGTTGTAGGCGTTGAGGAAGGCTGTATCCGGGGCAGCGCCAAAGTTCAGGGTGTAGGAGAGCGCTACCAGGTCCATCAAACCATCGCCGTTTACGTCGCTTAGGGCAGCGCCATTCAGGTAAGTCAAGCCCCGGGGGTGAAGTGGGAAACCATCCACCGGCGTACCATCCAGCTCATAAGCATGGATAAAACCGGGCCCGCTGCCGACGAAGAGGACAGAGCCGAAAACCAGCTCGAACTGTCCGTCGTCATCGATATCCGCCACACTGATAATGCCCTCGCAGCCGTCCATCTTAAAGATGGGGAAACCTTCTTTGAGGTTGCCATCGGCGTCCCAGGCAAAGAGCATATCGCCCGGGCCGGCGCCCAGGGTACGGCCCATGAAAATCCAGTCTTCTCCATCGATTTTTACGACAGTAGGTGTGCTGAAGGTTTGGAGGTTCAAGGCAGAAGGAACAGGCCAGCCAGGCCGGTAACCGCCGTCGGAATCCAGGATGTAGAATTCCGGGGCATCGCCATGGGAAGCGCCGACGGCTTCCAACCGGCCGCCCTCATCAAAGCTGATCAATACGGGCGATTGGTAGCTGTGCCGTTGTGCCGGATCGGTGATTATGGGAAAACCGGGTTTAGGCTGCCCATCCAGGCCAAGAATATACCTGCTGGTAGTGGAATGCACAACAATATCTTTTTCGCCATCTCCATCCATATCGCCGATGGAAGGCGTCACGGCAGGAGTAGCATTTAACGCAACCGGCCAGTTGGAGCTGAACGAACTGCCATTTCCTTTGAGGATATGGACGTAGCCGATGGGGAAATCCCGTTCCAGCGCAACGATCTCCAGGGCGCCATCGCCATCCATGTCTGAGAGGGCAGGAGCAGTAAGCACCCAGTTGTTATTCAGGTTAACCGGCCAGCCTGCTACTTCGGTGCCATCTTTCTCAAAGGCGTACAGCCGGGGCGATACCTGAATGCCGCCGGTTGCCAGCACAATCTCTTCCTGGCCGTCGCCGTCGATATCGCCCACCGAAGGCGGATAAATAGCAACGGCCGAGAGGGTGCGCTCCCACAACAGGTTGCCCAGGCTGTAGGCCTGTAGTTTGTTGTTGGCGCCCCAGAGGATGTCGTCGACGCCGTCGCCGTCGAGTTCGGCCAGGGTTATATTGCGGAGGTTTTTGGATGTGGCGTTGGCAGGCAAGGCTTTGGGAAAGCCGGGCAGTTGTTCGAAAACGGTATCCCGGAGTTCCAGGTTTTCTATGTTTTCTATTCCCGGAACCGGATATGCCGTAATCCGGAAGTTCTCATCCATCTCAGCGCGCATCAGCTGGGCCGAAGCCTGCCCCACCGACAGGGCGGCGACCGCCAGGAGTATCCATTGTTTCATGGTCATCGGTTTTTGAAGCGGGAAGATACGGAATAGTGCTGGAAAAGGGTTGTGGCTGACAACCGCAGCCTTTTTCCAACAGTTATTGCTCTGCCGGGGAACACCACTGGACAAAATGGTTTTGGACACAGAGAGCACTGAGGTCAACATAGAGTACACGGAATTTTTTCTATTGATAATCAGGTCTCTGTGTGGCTCTGTGTCTTCTCTGCGTACTCTGTGTCCAGAAAATGTCTAGTAGTATGCTGCCGGGGAACAGGCGGAGTTATTGGTTATTACTCGTCGTCCCGGGATAGTTGGCTGTAAATAACCAATAACCAAATCCCCCCGCCCGCCCGTCAGCGCCGGCACTCCCCATTGATCCCCAGCACATATTTTTCTACCACGCCGATCTCTCTGGCGACTTCCGCCCCCAGGAAGCCGGCGACCATATCATCCTTCAGTTTTTCCTTTGCCAGGGCGGTCAGCGGGAGAGCGACGGGCAGGTACGACCAGTGCCACTTCTCCTCGTTGTAGCCGTAGGGGCGCTCGTCGCCTTTGGGGCTGTAGGGCTGGCAGAAGCCGTAGGCCGAAGCGTGGGCCGTGAGCCACTGGTAGATTTTCAGCCCTTCGCCGGTTTCGAAATATTCGTTGTTGAAGGCGTTCAGGTCCATGTCGGTGCCCCAGTGGTGGCGGGAGGTGCCGGGCATGGAGCTGTACTCCAGGATTTTGAGGGCCCGCGCTTTGGGATCGGGGTATGCTTTGGAGGCGTCCTTGCCGTTTTCGATGGCCTGGGCGCCCGTCCATTTGCGCTCCCAGATGCCTTTCTGATAGTCGAAGTTGCGGGTGGCGGAGCGGATTACCAGGGTGATGCCCTCCTTTTTTGCCGCTTCGCGCATGCGCAGGAAGGCCTCGTAGGTGTCCCTGCGCAGGTACAGGCCCTCCCGGTCGGCGTAGCGGGCGTCGACCAGGGTAAAATCCGGATGCTGCGCCGGGTCGAAACGGCCCATGATGTAATCGGTGGTGAACCCGCCGGCGATGGCCGTGTCGGCAAGGCTGGCAAGGGTGGTTTCGTAGGCAACGGGGCCTTCTGCGCCAGCCTGCTCCGGTGCGCTTGCGCCCTGCTCCGCTGTGCTGCCGGAAGGCTGGCAGGAGAAGAGCAGTTGTGTCAACAACAGAATGGTGTAGAACATTATTTTCTTTGTTTTCATCAGATTCTTTTTTTATGGCCAGATAAGGCCCGCTGTTCGCAGCCTTAATTCACTCAATCACTCAATACTCAAACTCCATCTGCTCCGCCGGGTATCCGAACAGGAAGCGCTCCTTGATCAGGTTGGCCACTGCCACCGGCACCAGGCTTTCCCAGCCTTCTTCGCCGTTCTGGAGCATGTGCAGCACTTCCTTGGAGAAGATGTGCAGCACATTGGGGTTGAATCCCTCCACATCGACGATCTGCCGGTTGTCGAGCAGGTGTTTGTAGAGGAATTTCACGCCTTCCGGAATGGGCACATTCTGGGCGGTGATCAACTCGCCGCTGCCTTCCTGCAGGGCGGGATAAACGTAGAACTTCACGTTGCGGGTGAAGAGTTCGCCGAAGGCGGCCAGCAGGCGGCCGTCCATATTCTGGTAGTATTTGTCGTTGATCAGGTCGAGCAGTTCGCCGACGCCGGTGACGATGCCCAGCTTCTGCACCCGGTAGTCGGCCAGGTAAGCGATCATCTTCTGGTACTGCTGGCAATCGGAGACCACCACTGTCTGGCCCAGGGTATTGAGCAGCTCGGCGCGGTCGAGGAAGTCCTGCTCGTCCAGTTCGCCGGCAGCGCGCAGGTTGTCGAGCGTGATCTCAGTGAGCAGATACACCCGCCGGGCGTCTACCTCCGGGTCGTTGCGGAATTGCCGGAAGCTGACATGTATCATGTCCAGGTTGACCAGAGTGGCGGGGCGGAAGCTGCCGCGCACCAGCATGACGTTCTTTTTATAGAGGAATTCCGAGGCGTGCATGTTCTGGCGGTCCGGCCCGAAGATGGCCACGTCGCTCAGGGCGTTCCTGACGATCCAGAGGCTGAGCAGCCGGTTGTCGAGCTGTTCGAACTCCGGGCCGGTGAGCCGCACCATATCGACCTTGACCCGGCCGTGCAGGCCATCCATCAGGGATTGCAGCATCACTTCCGGGCTGTCGTTGTAGCGGTAGCAGGCGTAGATGAGGTTGACGCCCAGGATGCCGATGGCCTGCTGCTGCAGGTGGTTGTCGTTGTCGAGCATGCGCACGTGCAGGACGAGGTCGTTGGGCTCGCTGTCGGGCCGGAGCTGGAAGCGGATGCCCAGCCACCCGTTGCCTTTGATGGTGCGCTGATAGTTGACGGCAGCCACGGTATCGGCGAAGACGAAGAAGTTGGTGCCGGGCCGCTCGTTGGTCAGGCGGGAACGCATCAGCCCAAACTCGTGGTCGAGCATTTTGTAGAGGCGGGCTTCGCAGACGTAGCGGCCGCTGGGCTCTTCGCCGTAAATCTGGTCGGAGTACGTCTTGTCGTAGGCCGACATGGTCTTGGCGATGGTGCCCGCTGCGGCCCCCACCTGGAAGAAGTAACGGGCTACCTCCTGGCCGGCGCCGATCTCGGCAAAGGTGCCGTAAATCTCCGGGTCGAGGTTGATTTCCAGGGCTTTCTGGTCGGTTTCGAGCAGTTGGCGCATAAGCAGCTTCTGTTTGGTATAATTTCGAAACGGCAGTAAAGGTATCAAAATTGCCGGTTATGTTAACGGGCCACTTTAAAGTGGCCCGTCCGGAAAAGGGCCGGCTCAGGAGCCGGCCCCGGAAAACATCATTGGAGAGCATGATGTTTTTTCAGAGCATGTATGAAGGCAGTCATTTTGCCTCCAAACATGCTCTCAGGTTACTTGACGATGAGGTTGTAGTACAGGTTGTCCGGTTCTTTGCGGGCGTAGGCGCGGGCGATCTCCACGGCAGCGTCGATGCGGCGCTTCTTCAGGGCCACCTCGTCCCTGTAGGCGGTCATCAGCAGGTCCCAGTTCCTTTTTTCCAGGTCGCTGACCTTGCCTTCCACCTTAGTAACCAGTTGCTGGGCTTCCTTAAAACAGGGCGAATAAGGGTCGATGGTAGTCAGGTACTCCAGGGCTTTGCCGTAGCGCTGGGCAGCGATCTCCGCTTTAGCGCTCTGGATGCCCTTCATGCAGTTCTGCTCCTGCAGTTTGACGAACACATCAACCATTTTCGCCTGGGCCTGATCGTAACACCCTTCAGCCGCTACCGGAATCTGCCACAGCTCCATCAGGGCCGAGCCGTAATCCTGCAGTTGGGCGTAGCTTTCCGACTTTTTCAGGAACTGGCCGCAGTTGTCCTCGTAGTACTGAGCGATGCGGGCTTTGCCCTGGGCGATGAACTCCGCATACTTCGGCGACGAGGACTTGATGTTGCTGATCAGGCGGGTGATGGCCGCCTCCCGGTTGTCGCCGTTGCCGGTGAGGGTTTGGGTAGTGGAGGCAAAGATGGTGCGGTTGCTGGTTTGCTCCATGATCAGGGTCAGGTCCGCCTTCAGGTAAGTCTGCTGCCGCATCCCGCTCATCTGCTTTTCGTCGTTGATGTCGAGCTTGGGATAGACGATGAAGTCCTGCGCCCAGCCGGCGGCGGCGACGCCCTCCCGCGACAGGATTTGCGTGACTTTATTGCGCAGCTTCTCCTGCTGGGCGGGCGACAGCTCCGAGGCTACTTCTTTAAGTACGACGGAAACCGTGATGGGAGAGGATTCTTCTTCCTGTGCCTGCAGGGCAAACAGGCAAAAGCAAAGTATGGCCGAAAGCATGTACTTCATGGTTATTCAGTTTTGATGGTTAATGTTACCGAGGCACCCCGGATGTCCTGGGAGATTTTCAGGCGGCCGCCGTATTCGGTTTGAGCGCCGAGCTTGGCGACCTGTTTGCGGAGTTCGCGGGCAAACCGGCTGGCGTCGTAGTTGTTGCCGTCTTCGTCCCGCAGGGGTATTTTCACGGCATCAAAGTGAAGCAGGGTTTCATCGCTGGCCTTTTTATGGGCGTAGTTCTGATGAGCGTTTTCCTTCATCCAGTCGCTGATGAGGTCCCCCAGGTAATCGTAATCGTCGCCGGCCTCGGTTTCCAGGTCTACTTCGCTGTTCTCGTCCACGACGATGCGCACCTCGATGGTCCGCCCGTTCGCGCGGATGTCGGCGAATTTGCTGTTGAGCAATTCCAGGAAGCGGTCGGTCTCATTGTCGGTGTCGAGGGCCTGCTGGGCCAGGATGGTGTAATCCGTGGTGCGTATGGTTCGGGAGGTGACGCTGGTGTTGGCCAGCGACTGGTCCGAGTAGTTGTCCACCGCTTCCAGCAGGATGTGTACGCGGGCGCCGCTGCCGCCCTCGTGGATGTCAATGTCCGCTTTTACATACATGTCCGCCGGGGAGTTGTTGGCGATCTCCTTGAAGAGAGAGGACTGTGTTGTCCAATCCTGCGCCGCTTCGATTTCGGCGTTCTGGTAGGCGGTGATGAAATCGTAGGTGGTGAATCCGCGGTAGTCGAACGCCTCTTTGATCTTGCTCAGCACAGCGCGGTAGGTAAAGTCCTCATCCAGCTTCTGGCGGATGTCTTCCCCCTTGCCGGTCCAGGGCACCACCATGATGGTGGGCTGGACCTGCTGGACGTCCTTGCCGTCCTGGGCAAAAGACAAAGCGGGGAAGAGGAGCGTGAGGCCGAAGGCCAGGTATTTTATGGTTGTGCTTTTCATATTTGCGAGGTTAAAATCCGAATTTGTTGATGACTTTTTCATTTTCGAGGTGCCTGCGCAGGGAGAAGGTATTGATGCCGACTTCCAGGGTCAGTTCCTTGACGTTCTTGTCCTTGTTGTTTTTAAGCGGAGCGATGACGTTGGAACTGGTGATGAAGTTCCGGTATTCGCCGGAGGAGAAGAACGCGTCGAAGAAGCTCTGTTTGGCGGACTCTCCGTCTGGCGCCAGCGGCAGCTTGTATGCCGTGTTGGGCACGCCGCGGAAGAGCAGCGTTCGGAAGGCGCGTTGTTCGGCGTCGGTGACGGCGTCGGCGTCCTTTTTGCCGTAGCCTTTGGCGCCGAGCACGAGGATGTCCTTGTTTTGGCTGACGTTCCATACTTCGGCTGAGGGGATGGTGCGCTTGGCGCCGCAGGAGGCAAAGAAAAGGGCTGCTGCGACGAGGCACAGGAGTATTCGTTGCATCGTTGGTTTGTTTTGGTCTTGTTGAAAAATGGGTATAACAGACAGAATGAGCGCCGCTTATTTGTCGATCATGTCTTTCAGCGTTTTGCCCAGGAGGCTGCGGCTTTCCGGGTTGGAGCGGATGACGACCTCGGCGCCCCCGGCCGGGGCATTGCTGATGGCATCCAAGATTTCCTTGGCGCCTTTGGTCGGCTTGGCCATGGAGAGGGCGTCGCCCTTAACCTCGGAAATTTTGAGGTTGCCGACGACATCTTCCATGTATTCTACCTGTCCGCCGCCGAGGTCGACCGGGGTGATCATGACGACGTCGAAGATGTCGCCTTGTTTTACGCCGTCTTTCTCGCCGGCCGAAACAAGGGCTTCCCGCAACTTGCCGTTTTTCTCGTCGGTTACTTTAACGATCCGGATCTCGATGGGGAAGGCTTTGGTGAAGAATTCGTCGACCTTCCATCCCATGCTTTCGATTGCTTTCAGGACAGCGGCGTTGCCGGAAGAACCATAGCCTGTTTCCCGGAAGGTTTCCGAATGTTTGGTAGCGGTGGTGGAGACGTCGACTACGGTGAGCGACACGCTGACTTCTCCTTTGTAGTTGGTCAGTTTCCCGTCGGTATACTGCGGGCTGGACTGCTGGCTGAGCACCTTGGTGATCAGCATGTGCGTGGCGCCGATGGCGTTAAACTCCTCGGCGACGATTTTGGAACGGAGGAACTGTTCGTCGTGCTGCCGGCTTTGTTCTTCCAGGATTTTGGTGTAGGAGTTGCGATCGATGGCGTGGATGCGGTCGTTGGCGGAAAGCCTTTCCTGGGCCAGGGCCGCCAGCGTTTTGACGGCGCCGGGATCCCGGGAATCGTAGGATTCTACAACGGCGATGCTGATGGCACCTTCCTCCTCCTGGGCGTAGGTGGTAAAGGACAATACAAGGCAGGTCAACAGGATGATTGTGTTTTTCATGACTCCAAAGATTTTAAGCAGTTTATTAAATTCGTTTTGTTCTTTGTTCCTGTTCCTGGGAAAGGGTACCCAAAATGGGTGGTTTTTTTTTGAAAAAATTTTAGTTATTGCTTATGAAGCGGGCAGCGCATTTGTCATGCTATGTTGATGCAGGAAGAGATTGAGGATCAGATGCACACTACTAGACATTTTTCTGGGCACAGATTACGCCGAGAAGACACAGAGTCACACAGAGACCTGATTATCAATGGAAAACACTCCGTGCACTCTGTATTGATCTCAGTGCTCTCTGTGTCCAAAACCATTTTGTCCAGTGGTGTGGATCAGATGCAATGACCATAGGATGGCCAACCGTCTGACGCTGGACAGAAGTGACCGGGGCTATGTACGGTGTACGAGTCCAGTGGCGGCCTGCGGTTGTGTACAATGTAGGAACCTACAATTGGATGCCCAACGTTAGACGGGTAGATCATAGGACCACTTGCCTGATCACTAATATAATAATTATTTTTAAATGTACCGGCACCCTAATACTACTTTGCTACTTTAAAGCGGAGGCCGCCAATGGCGGGCCTTTCAACTGCTGGCCAGCAGTTGAAAGGCGTTCTCTGCGCCCAAAAATCCAACCGCAGGGGCGCGGAACTGCAGAACTGACGGTCACTGATGCTCTCCCATCATGCCCTGCTGCTCATCCAGCATGTGGTTGTACTCGTCTTTCATATAACCGTGCTCGGTCTTGATCTGCTCGTGATCCCGTTTCATTTGCTCATGGTCCATGCGAATCCGGGATTCCTCGTAGCCTTCCTTGCCGTGATCGGCCTCCAGCGCGGCGTGGCGGAGGGCCATCGCCTCGTGGTTTTTCAGCAGGGCTTCGTGATTGAGCAGCATGCCGTCGTGCATCTCATTGATAGCCGCGTGCAGCGAATCTTCGACGCCTGCCGCCAGCTCTTCATGGGCGCTGCGCACCTGCTGGTATTCCCGGAGGCGGTTCTGCTGATAGGCTTTGAGCTCTTCGTGTTCGACCTGCATGGCGCGGTGTTCCTCTACCATGCGCCCGTGCTGGTCTTCGAAGGATTCGGCACAGGAGGCCAGCAGCCCGGCCAGGCAAAAGATCAGTATCGGCTTTTTCATTGTTCATTGGATTTTGATGGGCAAAAATAGGCATTTTGGGCGATCCGCCCCTTAACGATCGTTAAAAGCACGCGATCCTGGCACCGCGTATGTTATTAATACGTTAGCACCGGCTGATAATTGGGCTTTGTAGGTCAAGTTTTAATAACTTTAGCCTTTTGAAAAGATATTCATGCAACAGGCTGGAGGCAGGAAAATAGGGTGGAGCAGCGCGGCGGCGATCGTAGTCGCCAACATGGTGGGCACCGGTGTATTCACCAGCCTGGGCTACCAGTTACAGGAGCTCAGCAGCATGTGGGCCATCCTGTTGCTCTGGATCATCGGGGGCGTGATGGCCCTCTTCGGCGCCCTCAGCTATGCCGAGCTGGGCACCAAGCTGCCGCGCTCCGGCGGCGAATACTACTTCCTGAGCCGCATTTATCATCCTTTTATCGGCTACCTCTCCGGCTGGGTGTCCCTGACGGTGGGTTTCGCCGCTTCGGTAGCTTTAGCGGCAATGGCCATGAGCGCCTATATTGAAAAGTTCTTTCCGGTTTCTGCCCAGGCGATGGCTGTAGGCGCTATCGTCCTCATCTCCATGGTGCATTCGGTAAATATCCGGCAAAGCAGCAACTTCCAGAATACGCTGACCGTGCTTAAACTGCTGCTGATTCTGTTTTTCATCCTGGCCTGTTTTATCCTTCCCGCCCACCCGGGCGCAGCGGAACCCGGACTGAGCAATACCTGGCAGGAGGACCTATCCAAACCCGCTTTTACCGTTTCTCTGGTCTACGTGATCTACGCCTTCTCGGGCTGGAATGCGGCGGCCTATATCGTTGAAGAAATCCGGGAGCCGGCCCGCAACCTGCCCCTGGCGCTCATCAGCGGCACGCTGGCAGTGAGCCTGCTTTACGTCCTTTTGCAAATGGCTTTTCTCAGCCAGGCTTCCATCCCTCTGCTCCGGGGCAAGCTGGAGGTGGGGCAGATCGTCGCCGAGCAGATGTTCGGGCCGGCGGGCGGGCAGCTGATCAGTTTTTTTATTTCCCTCTTCCTCGTTTCCAGCATCAGCGCTATGGTGTGGGTAGGCCCCAGAGTGGTGCGGGCGATGGCCAACGACTACAGCATCTGGCGTTTCCTGGCGGAAGATAACCGCCACGGCATCCCGGTGAATGCCGTCTGGCTGCAGGCGGCCATCAGTATTTTTATGGTCGTGACCAGTTACTTCGACCAGGTGCTGCGGTACAGCGGTTTTGTCCTCCAGCTTTTTACCACTGCAGCGGTTGCCGGCGTGTTCGTCATGCGCTGGAAGAACGGCCGGCAGGGGTACTCCAGCCCTGGCTATCCCTGGGTGCAACTGGCATTCCTGGTGATCAGTATCTGGTTTATGGCCTTCCTCATGTACGACCATCCCCGGGAAAGCCTGCTCGGGCTGGCCAACCTGGGGCTGGGCGCTTTGTCCTACTGGCTGAGCAAACGGCACGGGCGCCGGTTCGGCGGGTGACTCGCCTCCGCCTGGAAAGAATGGGCCGGGGTTGTGTCCGGTACACGTACATATAGGGCGCCTTAGCTTGTACGGTGTACGAGGCTATCCAACCCTGGAAGGGTGCCGGCCCGGAGAAAACAGGACATGATTGGCCCCGCGAAATAAGAGGTTGTTTGATTGGCCCGTTTCAAAGGCAATTCTGTAAATCTAATAATCCTGTCCATCCTGTTCATCCTGTCAATTTTTTTCCTATCTTAGTGCGGCGCAACTCCTTCTAACAAACCTCTATTTTTTGTGTAAACATGGCCTGCCGGGGTGCCACATGGGCACCGGGGCTGCTTTCTATTCTAAACCCTGTCAACTGCAATCTGTTATGAGACACCTCTGCCTGCTCAGCCTTTTCGCTGTTTTCAACTTTCACTTCGCCATTGCCCAGTCGCCGCCCGTAGCCTGCCCGGGCAGTTTTCCGTCGCCGGCCCCTTTCTGTTCGGACGCCTGCATTGTGTGCGACCTGGATGGGTATGTCGGCACGAACGAGTGGTTCTTTCAATGGGAGGCTCCACCCCAGTTCTGTGCGCCCCAGTTTCACAGCATCAACTGGTTGGGGTTCGTCGCCGGCAGCTCTTCCTTAACCCTGGAAATAACGGCCCAGGCCTGCCAAACCGGCATGGGCCTCCAGGCAGGGATTTATACCTCCACGGGCTGTACCTCCTTCACCCAGGTGTCCAATTGCGATCCCGGTTTCCTGGCCACCACGCTTGTGGCAACTGGCCTGACTCCCGGCACCGTTTGTTACCTGGTGGTCGACGGCAATGGGGGAGACATCTGCGATTTTACAGTTGACGTAATATCGGGCTCCACCCTGCCGCCGGCTGTTGACGGCACCCCGACTATTGACGGCACGGCCAGTTTCTGCCCGGGGGCACAGGCCTGGTTTAGCGCAGGGGGCGTTTCCGGCGCCGGCTATTACCAATGGGAACTGAATGGGATACCAATCGGGCTGGAACAGCATGTGATGCTGGACGACTTGCCGGCCGGATCGTATGAATTGTGCGTCACGCCCGGAAACCCCTGCTACGGCCCCGGGGAAACCACCTGCACGACCTTCTCGGTGGCACCTCCGCCGCCGGAATTCATCAATGAGGAGGTCTGTATGGAAGACCTTCCCTATAATTACCAGGGCTATGCCTTTTTTTCGACCGGCATCTACTCTTTTGAGGTTTTACGCCCCGATGGGTGTTTGCAACCGATCATTCTCAACCTGACCGTCCTCGGCCCCAACCCGCCTACGGTGGTTACCGGGGAGATTTGCGCAGGCGGTTTCTACGATTTCGCCGGGCAATTGCTGACTCAGCCCGGCGTTTACCAGTTCCCACTCACCGATCGGAACGGCTGCGATAGTACCGTCAGTCTGGTGCTCACTGTGCGCCCGCCTTCCCTCACTAATCTGGGGACCGTCGCCGCCGGGCTGCCCTTCCTGGTGGGCAACGTGCCAATCGACACTACGGGCGATTTCGTTGTCGTGCTTATCAATCAGTACGGCTGCGACAGCATCGTAGCCGGCTTTCTCGCCGCCCTCGCCCCGGATACCCTCTTTATCGATTCTACCATTTGCCAGGGGGATACGGTATTCTACAACATGGTTGCCCTGACGAGCAGCGGCACCTACCTGGATACGATCATCAACGGAGGCACTGCCACCATCCAGCAGCTAAACCTTACCGTCCTGCCGGTTTCCAACAGCACGGTAAACGCCAGCATCTGCCAGGGGGAGGAATTCGTCGTGGGGAGCACGGTGTATAACAGCACCGGCCAGTATGTGGAAACCCTCTCTGCGGCCAATGGCTGCGACAGCGTCGTCACCCTCAACCTCAGTGTATTGCAACCAGCCGACACCATTCAGGCCGCCATCTGCGAGGGCGAGAGCTATATCCTGGGCAACCAGGCCTATACCCAGCCGGGCGTTTATGATGCGGTACTCACCCTTCCGACCGGCTGCCAGAGTATGGTGCAACTGCAACTCACGGTTTATCCACTTGCAGTGACCCTGCTAACGGAAGTGATCTGCGAAGGGGAAAGCGTCACCATAGGAGGCAATACCTATTCCGCCTCCGGCGCCTATACGAATATCCTGACAGCTGCCAACGGCTGCGACAGCATCGTCAACCTGGGCCTCACGGTCCTGCCCATCCCCAACGACACCCTGTCGGCCAGCATCTGCGAGGGGGGCGTGTATTCCTGGGGCGGGGTGGATTACAGCCAGGGCGGCGTATTCTGCGACACCATCCCCGGCGGCAGCCCTGCCGGATGCGACAACATCACCTGCCTGGACCTGACGGTACTGCCCAACGATACGCTTTTCGTGGATACGGCCATCTGCGACGGCGAAACAATCGCCATCGGCAACAGCGTCTACAGCGCGCCCGGCCAGTACCTGGACGTACTCGTGGCCGCCAACGGCTGCGACAGCCTTATATTCCTGAACCTGTCGGTGCTGCCCGCAGCGGAAACGTTCATCGATGTGCAGATTTGCCAGGGAGAAACCTACAACATCGGCGGCCAGGTGCTGACGAATACCGGGGTGTATCCGGTCGTCTTTCCCGACCCGCAGACGGGCTGCGACAGCATCGTCACGGTGACCCTGGCCGTGCAGCCGGCGAGTTTTACCCAACTGGATGCCACGATCTGCGAAGGAGAAACCTTCCTGTTCGCCGGCACCGAACTAAGCCTGGCCGGCCAGTACACCGAAGTATTTGTCTCCGGTGCCGGCTGCGACAGCGTGGTGGCGCTTGCCCTGGCCGTTATCCCCGCCGTGGAAACGCAGCTCGACACCACCCTCTGCCCCGGCCAGGCGCTACACCTCGGGCCCTACGTTTTCCGGGAACCCTTCGAGGGAACGCTCCAGTTTGCCGGCGCCGGCGGGTGCGACAGCATCCTGAGCCTGGCGCTCGCTTACTACGATACCATTCGGATAGATTCCTTTTTCATCGAACCGGACGACCAGGACTTCTTCGGCGGCAGTATTTATGTCGAACTCGGCGGCGGTACGCCTCCCTACAGCTACCTGTGGAGCGACGGCCGTACGGCGCCTTTCATCGACTTCCTGCCGACCGGGCAGTATTTCCTCATGGCCGCCGATGCGCACTGCTCCCGGGGATTCCTCTTTAAGGTACCCCTGCGGGACGAATTTAGTGCCGGCCCGGTCACTTTTCGCCCGGGCGCCGGCGGGGGCAGCATTGTCGTGAGCCCCAACCCCTTCAGGAAGGGCCTCCAGGTGCGCCTGTCCGGCATCAGGGAGGATCTGCCGGTGCGCCTGCGGCTGTACAACCTCGCCGGGCAACCGGTGTATGAGGGTCAGGTGCAGGGCTTCGTCCACCAACTGCAGCCGCAGGTCCCGGCCGGAGTATACTGGCTGGTGGCCGAACAGGGAGGAGAGCGGATCGGCGTGGAGAAGGTGATATGTGTAACAAAATAACGGATAGCTGGGCAGGAACACAAATCCTGCGCCTTACCCGGGATTCAGGATTTGATTCAGGATTTGCACGGTGATCAGGTAGGTAGACTTCACCCCATCCACCCCCAGGCTGCCGGAGGCCAGGGTATGGCCGGTGACCAGGGGGTTGTCCGAGGCATAATAAGCATAGCGGAGCACGACATCCTCATTGATGCTCTTCCTGATTTTGGAGGCGGACTGGATGGCCTTCTGGTAGTGTGCGCCTTCCATTTCCAGGCCTATGGCCTTCCAGGAGGAGCCCAGGAAGTAGTGCAGGATGTCTTTATTCTGAAGAGAAGTACCCAGGACGGAGATCATCGGCCCTTCGAAGGCTTTCAGCCCTTTGCCCTGGAAGTGGGCCGCCCGGAGGTGGTTGTCGATGGGGTAATTATCGGCGGTGCCTTCGAAAACATGGGCGGTGGGCACCATGATATCTCCTTTTTCCCCTTCGAGAATGCCGGCCTTGCCCATTATGGAAACCGACTGTACGTCGAGGGGTATCCTTTTGTCGCCTAATTCATAAGGTTTGAGCAGCTCATCCATCGTTTCGTACGCCTGTTCGCCGAAGGCATAATCCATGACGACGATGGCGGGTTTCTTTTCATTGACGTAGGTTCCGTCCCATTGGAGTTCAGCGGGCAGTATGGCGGGGTCGATCTTCGAGGTGTCGAAAATCTGGACAGTGATGCCGGTACCGGCGTGGTCTTCCACCTCGTACATGCCGTTGTTCAGGGCGTATTTGCGGACGGCCTCCCGCATTTCGAGGTTGCTTTCGATGCTGAGTTCCCGGGCGAGGTCTTCCAGCTCTTCCCCTTCCTGGCCGAGGGCTTTGGCGGCAAAGAAGCTGTTCATCACGCTGTGCAGGTTGGCGCTGATGATGTGCAGGGGCTGATAGAGCAGGCCTTTTTTGGACAGGCAGTCCTTGATATTGCTGGCCCACTGTTCGCCGTAGATGTGGTGGCCGACCTTTTCCCGCAGGGCCGAGGAGAAGCTGATCTCCCGGTCGATGCTGTCTCTGGCCTCGTCGGTGGAGAGCTTGCCCAGCCAGTAGGCGATGTGGAAGATACTGTTCACGTCGGGGTCCTTGGCGAAGCGCCGGCAGGCATTGACGGTTTCCTCGTAGGTGCGCCCCAGGAGGGTGCTGAGGTAGGTGTAGGCAATATCCTGGTTGTATTCCTCCCCCTGGTCTTCCCGGCGGACGATTTCTTCCAGCATGATCCAGTCCCGTTTTTTGCGGCCGCGGTGGTCTTCGCTGTTGCGGCGGATCTTTTCCGCTTCGATGTACATGAAGGTGAGGTGGGTGAGGATGTCGTAGATGTCGCTTCGCCCCCGGGTCATTTCGATGAACATCTGTTCCTGGTCGATCCGGTAGCTGTTGCGGCGGCGTTTGGGCGGCACGATGGGCCTGAAGGCGCTGTTTTCGAACCCTTCGCGGGAGATGAGGCGGATGTAGCGGCATTCTTCGATGCCTTTGGGCAGGCGCTGGAAAATGTAGAGCAGCCCGTCGAGCTCCACCCGTTCCGGGTCGTTGATGGATCCGTAAATCTCCGGACGCAGTTGGGTGAGCGCTTCGATCATGGCTTCGCCGGAGACGCCCAGGGGTTTGTAGCTTCCCCGGATAAAGAGGTGGCGCATGGCGATGTAGAGGCGCTGGATGGCCGCCCGCGATTCCTGGGCCCGGCTTCGCTGTGAAGGCTTTAAAGACATGGGTTAAACATTTCGCCGCAAAATAAGGAATTTTAGGGGGATCGGAGGGGAAACTATCACTTCCGGGCATTTTCTGAACTGTGTAAAAGTGGAAGCGTATAAATGTGTAAAAGAACGCCCCCCCTATCAACCCACCAACCCACCAACCCACCAACCCACCAACACTTCAACACTTCAACACTTCAATACACCAACACACCAACACACCAACACACCAACACCAGTAGCATAACATCCATCACTGAAGCTGCAGTTCCAGTTCAACCCGGCGGTTGAAGTGGCGGCCGGCGTCACTGCCGGCGGGAGCGAGGGGGTAGGATTCTCCATATCCGTCGAAGTGCATCCGGCGGGGAGGAGCGCCGTGTTGGAGAAGGTATTCGTAACAGGCGCGGGCCCGGCGGAGGGAGAGTTGTTGGTTGTCGCCCGCCGTATCCTGTTCGTCGGCGTGGCCTTTGATCAGCAGGAAAGCGGAGGGCTGCCGGGCGAGGGCGGCGGCCAGGGCGTTGAGCAACTGGCGCTGCTGTTCGTCCAGCTCGGCATCATGAGGTTCAAAGAGCAGGCGGTAACTGGCCCCGGTATCGCCGACTGCTTCCGGGCAGCCGGCGTTGGCGCTGCTGCCGGGGATGAGGGGGCACTGGTCCCGGCTGTCCTCAATGCCATCCTGGTCGGAATCCAGGAGGGGGCAACCCTGGCGGGCGGGCGGGCCTACCTGGTGCGGGCAGCGGTCCTCTTTATCCGGGATGCCGTCGCCGTCGCTGTCATCGGAAGGGCAGCCGGCACGGAACGGTGGGCCCGGCGTATCCGGGCACTGGTCGATGTGGTCGGCGATGCCGTCGCCGTCGCTGTCGGGGCATCCTCTGAGCTGGCCGGCGAGCAGGGGGCAGTCGTCCTCCTGGTCGGCGATGCCGTCCGCATCGGTATCCGGACAGCCGTTATGGATGGCGGTGCCGGGCTGGGTGGGGCAGTTGTCCCTGGCGTCGGCGATGCCATCGCCGTCCTGGTCGGGGGTGCCCCAGCGATAGGCGGCCGTTAGGCCTACAAAGCCAAACCAGTCTTTTTTTTCGGGGTTGCCGGCCTGGCTGATGCCGTCGAGGTAATCGGTGAAAGCAGTGCGCAGGCCGCCCTCGGCGCCGAGCGCCCACCGTTCGTTCAGGCTGTACTCCAGGCCGAAGCCGAAGGGCAGGGCAAATCGGGAGCGGGCGTAGTCGGCCTGAATGTCCTCTTTCACACCTTTAGGCGGCGTACCTCCCGGCTGGTTCAGGAATTCGGGGCGGGGGGCTATCTGTAGCCAGCCGCCTCCGGCGAAAAAATATGGCGAGAGGCGGGAACCGGTTGCCGAGGCCGGGACCAACCGCCACTCCAGCAGTAAAGAAAGTTCGGTGAAACGGGTGGAAAAAGAAAGCGCCCGGCCGGCAAAGTCTTTGTAATTGGCGTCATCCCCCGAGAGGGCACCCCGCAAAACATTGGCCCGAAGCGCAAACTGCGCCCCCACACCCCGCCGCAGCAACAACCCGTAAGCGGGGCGGACTTCGCGAAGGGTACTCGCCGCCGAAGGGGTAAGGTCGCCCTGGTAAAAGCTCCCTCCGGATAAAAGGCCGCCCTGCCACCGGTTTTGCCCGGAGAGCAGGAAGGGTAAGATGAGAAATAGGAGGAGCGGGAAACGTTTCATAAACAAATCAAAGCCGGGATTAAAACCCGTTTTTTATATTAGACTGTTTTAGATATAATAAGTCACCAATAAGTTTTTTATATAAACTTATGCGAATCCAGGGGATTGTTCCAGGTCTTGGCCCGTGAGGGCCTAAATGTTGGTAGAAAAGTAGCCCAAAATGCCGTTTTAGGCCCAGCGGGCCGGAATCCCACCTTGGCATTCAGGTTCATCGCCAGTTTAAATTACGGCCCTCTGGGCCAATTTCAGGCCATTTAGCCCTGGATTCGCAAAAATTATGAGTATTCAGTTAAGGCAGGGATATCCTTTAGGACAATCAATATGAACGTAATGTTTTTTTATTCTAGACGCACAGTCAATTTCTGAAAAAGCATCAAGTTCTATTTCATTTGGCGAGATGACGAAGGATTTGTTCATATTATAATTTTTCACCTCCTCCACTTTGAAATTCAGGCTCCCCACTTCAAAAAATATTGACAACCTGTCTTTACATCCCCAAAAAAATACTATAACAACAAGCCAAATTTCTGATTTCACAATAAAATCTGATTAATGAAGCCCACCCACAAATGCACTACCTCTCCTGTACACACAGTGTCGGGAAAACCTATTGCCGTCAAATATAAAATAAAAAAAGCCGGCTCCCCCAGGGAAACCGGCTTATTTATCGTATCAATCGCAGCTAAATTTCAAAAAAAGCTGCCCACTGATAAAAAATGCTCCCGTACAGTGGGCAGAGAACTGGTTGAGTTTCCAGGTTTATTCTTTGACGGAGCAGGTGTTTCGGTTTTACGGCATTTTGGTGTTGCAGCCCGGGCGTTTGCCGGCAGATCGGCGACCGCCGGTTGTCGCTGCCGTTTCAGTTGCACCGTGCATCGGGGTTGACCACCCGGATCACGGGGCGCATCTGGTATCTGCCGTTGCCGAGCTGGTAGACGGATTCCGCAGCGTCGAAGTCGAGGATGAGGTTGTACATAGGGGTGCCGGTGAGGTCGAGGCACACCTGTATTTTCAACCCCGACTGGCTGCCGGACGGTATTTTCAGTTCATGTTCCACGCCGTCGACCACCACGGTGTTGTCGTCGCCCAGCACCAGGCGCACCTGGCGGATTTCGTCGAGGGAGATCATGGCGTTGGCGACGAGCACGTCGATGCCGTTTTGCAGGTCCAGCAGGTCATAGATGCCGGCATTGGTGTTCAGTTGTATCTCTTCCTGCCCGCCGGGGCCTTTAACCAGTATGGATTGCAGGTCAATGTTGACCTCATCGATATCAAGGGGGGCGTCCGTAAGGCGGATGTTGAGCAGAGTCATGTTTTCGAAAGGCGAAACGGTGACGTCTTCGTTACATCCGCTGTTGAGCAAAACAGCCAGCATGCCGGCCAAAAACAAGAAGCGTGTGAATTTTTGTTTCATCAGGATTACAATTCTTTTAGATGCTGATTCAAAATAGGTTTAAAACTGGCTGGCGTCCGGTTGTATGTGGCGCCGGGATGGAGATCCCGGTGTTTTTTGCAGTTAAAAAAAGGGGCTGGCATTCCAGCCCCCCTTATTCATGAGAATCGGATAGTTTGCCTGTATTACTGCATATCTTTTCTATTACAAAGCTGGGGTGCAGGGGGGATTTGTCAAACAAAAACAATCGGAAATGGGATAATTTATTCTTGGGGCATAGCCTGCACCCGCAGGGCTTTGCAAAATTATTTTAGCCTGTGTTCGGTGTTTGCTATTCGGCGTTCGTGCATACGGGAACCCTCCCCGTGCAAGCGAAAACCGAACCGGCGAATACCGACCTGCCGATTTGCCCGACAGAAAGTGGCGCCGGTGAGCCACCCTTCCGTCGGTAGTTGTTCATGGGATTCAAATTGTTATGGGATTATGTTGCCGGCTTTAGAGCTTGTTTTTTGGAATTATAATCTTGCCAGTATTCAGGGCATTCGGGCGGCTGTTTTCGTCAGCGTGCCCTTTTTTGTTTTTATTCTCAGGAAGTACAGCCCTGTAGGATATTGCCCCAGGTTGAACTTCGTGGCGGTTGCCGGCCTGGGAGCGTTCAGCCTGCCCAGGTAGGCACCCTGTGCGTTGTACAGGTCAACGGCCTGAATCTCATTGTCGCTGTCCGTGAGTTCGAGGGTCAACCAGCCGTCGGCCGGGTTGGGATACAGCTTTACTGCTTCATCCGCCAGGAAAGGCGCCCTGTCCTTCAGGAGGAGGGAATCCTCGGCGGTGGCAAACGAGAGGCGGGAAGGCGCCACGCTGACCTCGCTCAGGAACTCGTTGTTCACCATGCGGATGCTGTCGGTGTCCAGGTCGACGCGCCCGACGATAATGTCCTCCATCACGATGCTGAAAGTGGCGATGCGGCCGAAGCCCGAAGCGGGGCCGGCGTTGGAGCCACGGTAAATCGCGACCTGGGCGACGGCATAATCGTCCAGCACTTCCATAAATACTTCGGAGCGGTTGGTGCCCATGCCCATGGGATCGTTGACCCAGGTGGGGTCGTCCAGGTCGAGCTGGATGCCGGCGTTGCCCCCCATGTTAGTAGTAGGCCGGATGTTGAGGGTGTCGAATTGCAGCGTGAAGGCGATCCCAAAGAAGGAATCGATCTGTATCTGCTCGCTGCCCAGGCTCAGCCTTGCCGACTCGTCGGCGCCCGGCTCCGTGATCTGGTCGTCCGTATCCAGCAGCAGCTGTGGGTCCTGCCCGGCGGTGCCGGTGAGGAACTCGTCGAGGGAAACCATGCCCTGCGTCTGCCAGAAGTTGTCCCGGATGACGTTCAGGTCGGCGCTGTTGATATTGCCGTTGCCGTCGCAATCGGCAAAAGCAAAATTCAGGCCGCCGGGAAAGGTCTCAGGCCACGGCTCTGAAGGATCCTGCGGCGCCCAGTCTCCGCTGGTCGAAGGCCTCGAAGGGCCGCTCACTCCGTTGGCATAGGCCCAGAACAGCACGTCGACATTATTGACTATGCCGTTATTGTTGACATCACCAGGCCAAACCTGTTGTGCCTTCAGGCTGGTAACACCCATCAGAATGGCAGCCAAAATAGCGGCGGTTGTCTTGGTTTTCCAAACTTTCAAAGATCTGTTCTTTTGTGTTTCTGGTACAAATATAGGCCGGGGAGAAGCGTGCATCAAATACATTTTTTCGTATTTTTCAGGTTGACAATAATGAAAGAGCAATTTAAGATTGTCATATTTTTATTATATACAGTTGACAATCAATTGAATAGTGCGAATAAATTATTAAAAATTAAATATATACTGACTCTATTTTCGTTTTCCTGTACTAAAAATGCCCTTATAAAAGTCGCCAAATTCATGAAAAACAGCAAACTGATCGGCCTTCTGCAAACATTTGACGCCAACGAATGGCGCCAGTTCGGGGATTTTGTCGCCTCTCCGTATTTCAACAATAATGAAAACCTCATTCAGCTCTGCACCTTCCTGGGGCGGTATGCCCCTGGTTTTTCTTCTTCGGCGCTGACCAAGGAAAAGGCCTACAAGGCTGTTTTTCCGGGCACCCCGTTCGATGCCCGGCAAATGGGATATTTGATGAATTACCTGATCCAGCTGGCGGAAGAGTTTCTGAGCGTCCAGCATTACCGCCGGAACAGCCTGCAGGTGAAAATAGATATTCTTGGCGAGTACTCCCGGCGGGAACTGGAAAAGCACTACAATTTTTTGTACCGCAAAACGAAAGAGGAACTGGATGCCGCCCGGCCGGACGCCGACCAGTTCGAGTTCCGGTACAGCCTGGCCGAGGTGGCCAGCCAGCACTTCATCCGCCAGCGGGTGCGCAGCTTCGACCCTACGCTCCAGAATGCCGTCAACGCCCTGGATGAACTGTACTTCCTCCGGAAACTGAAGTACAGCATCGAGATGCTCAACCGGCAGGCCATCGTTTCGACGGATTATGAACTGTCTTTCATCGATGAGGTGCAAGCGTATCTCTCCGGCAGAAAGGAGCGGCCGCCCCTGACCGATATTTACCTCCACGTCTACCTGTCGCTGTCCCATGACAGCGACGAGCACTTCAGCAGGCTTATCCAACTCATAGAGCGCCATAGCGACAATATCGAACTGTCGGAGAAACGGGTGATCTATTTATATGCGATCAACTTCTGCGCCCGGAAAATCCGCCAGGGCAAAGACCAGTATGTCCCTATCGTGCTCGGCCTCTACCTGCGCGGTATCCGCGACAGGTCTCTGTTTGAGGACGAATACCTTTCACACTGGACGTACACCAACGTAGTTAAACTGCTCCTGCGCCAGAAAGATTACGAACAGGCCGAGGAGTTCATTAAAACCTACAGCGGCAACCTCCAGCCCCAGTCCCGGGAGGATGCCCTGCATTTCAACCTGGCGGAACTGTATTACCAAAAGGAGGAGTACGGCGAAGTGCTTTCCCACCTGAGCCAGCTCAATTTCTCGGACCTTTTTTACCACATGGGGTCGCGCACAGTCCTGATCAAGACGTACTACGAGAGCGACGAGATAGAATCCCTGCTTTCCCTGCTGGCTTCCTTCTCCAACTTCCTGCGGAGGAACAAGAAGATTGCCCCCGGCCTGAAGAAGACGTATCTCAACTTCTGCAACCTCCTGTTCAACACCCTCAAAAACAACCCTCGGAAACGGGAGAAAATCCGGGAAGAAATCCGGCGCACTCAGCCGCTTGCCGAACGGGCCTGGCTGCTGAAGGTGTGGGAAGAGCAGCGGTTGTAGTTCAAGGAGAGAAAAAACTGCAATTCCAATTCCCGCTATCAAAGGGCGAACAGGCGGCCGGGGCCGCCAGGAAATACCGGGGCCGCAAATGACTTGGAAGGAGGAAAAAGCCGAGGAGTATTAGTGTTTACCTTCCGCCCGAAAAGCTGTATCTTTGCGCCATGTTACCCAAGCTTCCCATTGGCCAGCAGGATTTTCGCAAGCTCCGCACCTCCGGTGCCTTATATATAGACAAGACGGAGGCCATCCACCGGCTCGTCACGGAGGGTGATTATTATTTCCTGAGCCGCCCGCGCCGCTTCGGCAAGTC
>JAGFJD010000078.1 GCA_024102975.1 Phaeodactylibacter sp.
CCCCCCTCACCCCCGCCTCACATCCACCGCCACCACCTTATACTCCGGGCAGTCCGCCTCGCTGTCCAGCACGTCGCTGGCCACCTGGTTGATCAGGATTTCCGGGAAGTGGAAGGTTGTGCTGAGCACGCCCGGCTGCACCATGTCGCTCACCCGGGCGCGGATGCGGGCGCTGCCGCGCGGGGAGCGCACCAATACCTCCTCTCCATCCTCTATGCCTCTTGCCCGGGCGTCTTCCGGGCTGATCAGCAGCAGGTCTTCGCCCAGCAGGGCCGTATCCCTGGTGCGGCGGGTCATGGAGCCGCTGTTGTAGTGCTCCAGGGCGCGGTTGGTGGTCAGGATGAAGGGATATTCTTCGGCATTTTCCCGGACCTCCCGGCTCTCTTCGAAGTCGATGAAGCGGAGGCGGCCCTTGCCCAGCTTGAAAGTCTCGGTGTGTAGGATTTGGGTATCCGTGCCGTCTTCCGCCACGGGCCATTGCAGGCCGTTCCTGCCGAGGCGCTCCCAGGTGATGCCTTTGAAGAAAGGCACGACCCGGGCGACCTCTTCCAGTACCACTGCCGGGTCGTAATCCGGCTGCGGGAAGCCCATACGGTTCATCATCTCAGTGACGATCACGCCGTCGGGTTTGGTGCCCGGAAGCGGTTCGATGACGCGGTTGACGCGCTGCACCCGGCGTTCCCCGTTGGTGAAGGTGCCCGATTTCTCCAGGAAGGACGAAGCCGGCAGGATGACGTCGGCGTAGCGGGCCGTCTCAGAGAAAAAGATTTCCTGCAGGATGAGGAAGTCCAGCTTTTCCAGGGCTTTGCGCACCTTGTTGGAGTTGGGTTCCGTCTGTACCACATCTTCGCCCATGATCCAAAGTGCTTTGAGCTGGCCTGCTTCGGCTGCCTCCAGCATTTTGGGAATGGTATACCCCGGCCCGCCGGGCAGGGCAGCCCCCCAGGCGGCCTCGTAGACACTGCGCATCACGGGGTCGGCCATGCTGAGGTATCCCGGCCCCAGGTTGGGCTGTACGCCCATATCGGCGGCGCCCTGCACGTTGTTCTGCCCCCGCAGCGGATTGACGCCCACCCCCCGCCGGCCGATATTGCCGGTGATCATCGCCAGCCCGGCGACCAGCATCACCCCGAAGGTGCCCTGGTAGTGCTCCGTGACGCCCAGCCCGTGGAAGCACATGGCCGCCGGCGAAGAGGCGTAGGTCACGGCCGCCTCGCGCACCAGGGCACGGCCGACGCCGCATGCTTCCTCCATTTTGTCGATATCCAGCGCCAGGATTTGTTGCCGGAACGCCTCGTAGCCTTCCACGCGCCGCTGGATGAAGGGCCAGTCCACCAGCCCTTCTTTGACAATGTAGTGCATCATCATGTTGAGCAGGGCGACGTTGGTACCCGGCCGCAGCTGCAGGTGGTAGGTAGCGTGACGGGCCAGTTCCGTTTTCCGGGGGTCGACGACGATCAGTGTCTTGCCTTTCATGGCCTGCTGCTTGATCCTGGCGCCCGTCACCGGGTGAGCGGCGGTGGGGTTGGCGCCGACCACGAGGATGCAGTCGGTAAACTGCAGATCTTCGATGGAGTTGGTGGCGGCGCCCATGCCGAAGGTGCGCTGCATGCCCAGGGCCGTGGGAGCGTGGCAGATGCGGGCGCATCCGTCGATGTTATTCGTGCCTATGACAGCGCGGATGAACTTCTGCATCAGGTAGTTCTCCTCGTTGGTGCAGCGGGAGGAGGAGATGCCGGCAATGGCGTCGGGGCCGTGTTCGGCCTTGATGGCGGCCAGGCGTTCGGCAATGTAGTCATAGGCTTCCTCCCAGCTCACCTCTTCGTGCCGGCCATTGCGTTTGATCATTGGGGAGCGCAGCCGGTCGGGGTGGTTGTAAAAGCGGAAGGCGTAGCGCCCCTTGACGCAGGTGTGCCCCTGGTTGGCCGCAGCATCGTAGGGAGCGGAGATGCTCAGGATGGTGCCGTTGCGTTTGGCGACGTCGAGGTTGCAGCCTACGCCGCAGTAGGTACATACGGTGCGCACCGTTTCGGTGGCTCGTTGGGCGGCGGGTTGGAAGATGTCGGTAATGGCAGCGGTGGGGCAGGCCTGTACGCAGGCACCGCAGGATACGCAGTAAGAATCGGCGAAGCTGGTATCCATGCCTTTGACGATGTGGCTGTCGAAGCCGCGGCCGGCCATGCTGAGCACGAATTCTCCCTGCACCTCGTCGCAGGCGCGAATGCATTTGTAGCAGTTGATGCATTTGGCCAGGTCCGACACCAGATAGGGATGGCTCTCGTCGCGGGGGCGGGCCAGGTGGTTGGCGCCCGCCGGGTAGCGCACTTCCCGGACACCCACGCTGGCGGCTACGGCCTGCAGTTCACAGTGCCCGTTGGTCTCGCAGGTGAGGCAGTTGGGCGGGTGGTCGGTCAGGACGAGCTCCAGGATGTTGCGGCGCAGCCGCTGTATGGCTTCCGTGTCGGGAAAGATGCGTTGCCCTTCCGCTACCGGCGTGTGGCAGGCGGCTACCGTTTTCATCTGCCCGTTCCCTTCTTTGGCGACTTCCACGCTGCACAGGCGGCAGGAACCGAAGGGTTCCAGGTTGGGGGCATCGCAGAGGGTGGGGACGTAGTCGTGGCCCAGGTGGCGGCGGATGAAGGACAGGATGGTCTCGCCATCCCGGATTTCATAAGCGATATTGTTGATGAAAGCAGACTTTTTCATTGGACGGCGGCTTTTTGTTCGGCGAAATAGGGTTTCAGCTCCTCCCCGAAGTACTGCAGGGCGTTGCGCACCGGCAGCGGCATGCCGCCCCCCAGGCCGCAAAGCGAGCCTTTTTCCAGGGTTTCCAGCAGGTCTTCGAAAAGGCGATGGTCGATCCGGTAGCCTTCCGACTGGGCCTTATGAAGCAGTTCTTCGCCCCGTTTCGATCCCAGGCGGCAGGGGAAGCACTTGCCACAGCTTTCGTGGGCCGTAAAGGCAAAGAGGTGTTCCAGATAGGCGATCAGGGGATAGGAAGCCGGGATGCCGATGACTGAGGCATGGCCCAGCAGGAAGCCGTGTTCGGCGAAGGATTCGAAGTCCACCGTCAGGTCCGGGATTTTCGGGGCAGGCACGAGCCCGCCCAGCGGGCCGCCGATATGCAGGGCTTTTACCGGCTTGCGGAAGCCGCCGCCCAGTTCGTCGACGACAACGGAGAGGGGCGTGCCCATCGGCACTTCGTACACGCCCGGCCGGCGGAACGCGCTGTCGAGCGACAGCAACTTGGTTCCGGCAGACTGTTCGGTGCCGATGGAAGCGAATGCCTCTCCCCCCTTTTCGAGGATGAAGAACAAGTTGGCCAGGGTCTCTACGTTGTTCACCAGGGTAGGCTTGCCGAAGAGGCCCTCCCGGGCGGGGAAGGGCGGCCGCACCCGCACTTCCGGCCGCTGCCCTTCGATAGAGGCCAGCAGGGCCGTCTCTTCTCCGCAGATGTAAGCGCCGCGGGCTTTAATGATTTTGAAGTCGAAGGAAAAGCCGGAATGCATAATGTTCTCTCCCGCCAGGCCGGCGGCCCGAAGCGCCTCGATGGCCTGGGCGATAGCGGTGACGGATTCCGGATACTCTGCCCGGATGTACAATATCCCCGTTTCCGCCCCGATGGCATAGCCGGAGATCAGCATGCCCAGAAGGACGGGCAGCGGCCGTTCTTCCAGCAGGTAGCGGTCGGAATAGGAACCGGGGTCGCCCTCGTCGGCATTACAGACGATAAATTTCCGCCCGGCGGGGGCTTCCCGGCAGGCCTGCATTTTGACGGCTATCGGGAATCCGGCGCCGCCCCGCCCGCGCAGGCGGGAGATTTCGACGGCGGCAATAACATCCTCCGGCTGTCCTTTCAGCATGCGGCCGATGGCATAACGGCAGCCCTCGATGGCGGGCATGGCTGCCGTGAGCAGGGGGCGGCCCAGGGCTTGTACCGCGTAGCGGTCCCGGCCGTTTTGATGGCCCTGCTTTTCAATGCGCTCCCACTGCCCGATGGCCGGGCCGGAATAGTTGCGCCCCCGGTACTGGAAGGCTGCATTTTCATGGCAGCGGCCCAGGCAGCACATTTCGCCGATCTCTTCTTCTTTGAAATGCCGGAGCAGTTCCGCCTTCAGGCCGTCTTGGGTGCCAGCCATACGGCAGGCCGTGCCGTTGCACACATACACCTGCTTGCCTTTGTTTTCCGGGCGGGTAAAATCGTAGAAAGAGGCCGTGCCGAGGAGGTTAGCGGGGCCCATCAGGAATTCTTCGGCCAGTTGGCGGAGTTCCTCCTTATTGGGCGTACCTTCTTTTTCAGCAAGCTCGCCCAGGCGTTCAAAGAGGTTGCTGGATAGCCCTTTTCGGGCAGACAGGGCGGTAAGGTTTCTGGACATGGTGGCTGAGGTTTGGTTAGGGGGGCGGAAGTTCGTGCACTTGTACGCCGTCTCTCCGCGCCGGCCATTAATGTTTAAAGATCTGCTTTTTTTGTTGCAGTAGGGTTGACGATTGTCATTGGAAGGGGTTGCGGATTTTTGGAGGTGGTTTTCACCAGGAGAGGAGTAGGCCCCATTCAAATATCCGGTTATCGGGCTGCAGGCGGAAGGCCAGGGCGTGAATGGGATAAACTACAAGCATTCCTTTGCCGAGCGGCATGCTGGCAACCCGGCCTTCTGGATAGGCTTGCCTGATCCGCTCCAGGGTGTCGTCTACGCCTATTCCTCTGAATGTTCTTAAGCCGGCCTGCCGGGTTCGGTATAAGGCAACTGCCCCCCTGTCGCCCTCCAGGAAACTCAGCTGGCAGTCAGGGAAGCCTTTCCGTTTCATTTGTACCGCCGGCGATAGAGCCAGTTCCTGGTCAAATGCCAGGCCGGTCAGTTCACTGGGCCGGCGGGGCCCATTTTGTCTTCAATGGAATGAACACCGGGCGGCATGGGCGGCTGATAATTGCCTTCCAAAACAGACAGGTTGTCCGATGCCTGTTTGGCAGTGGCGGTTGCGCCCATTTTCAGGATCTTTTCAAAAAAAGCCTTTGCATCAAATATTTTGACGGGCAGCGTTGGACGGACTCCGTTTTTTATTATGCTCTGATTACCCGGCCTGGTTTCAGTCAGCCTGCGTTTATTTATCTCTGCGAAGAAAAAGCGCTAAAAGAATTGCTCGCCCCGCCGGTACACCTGCGCAGCAACACCAATTACGTCCTCTTTTCCGGACACCTGAACACAGGCCTGTCTCTTACTCCGCTGAAAAAAAACCGGGGCGCTGATCACCAATGAATGCGTTTCCACAACAAGGGTATTCGCGATATCTGAACCCTGCCTGTATAAATTTTATTTGGTATGACGACGCAATCTCCCCACAGCTCAAAGATTACCTTCCCAGCAAGCTCCCACTCAATGCCTGAGAAAAATCAATACAGGCAGTGACCCTCCTCATTGCGCTAAACCTTCTTTTTCCCCTCAATTGCACTATCCCTTCGCAGAAGCAAATCTGCTGGTTCACGTGTATTGATTCCGGGCCAGGCCTTTTCTCTTTTCCAATTATTCATTTTTGAAGAGAAAAACTGACCTGGGAAAACAAAACGGCGGCCATTATGGCAATAACCAGCGCTATGCCGATTTTGCAGTATACGGTGCAGTAAAACAACGGCCCTTCCCCGGCAATGCTGGCGATGATGCCGATAGCCGCCATAAGGACGTAAACGGCAAAATCGCTGCCGGCAGGAGTAATCCGGTCCGCCACAAAAAGTTTTTCATCGTGACGGGTTTTTGTTAGACCATCTGATTTTCAGTAATAAGGTACAAAATCCAGGTCGGAAAACTCAGAAAAACAGCCCTGCTATGCCTCACTGCCAGCGGTGAGATTGGTCACAATAAAATACGAAAAGAGCCTCCATGGAAATCGATACATTGAAGTGTAAAAACTGCCCGGTGAAATCATGCGCGGCTTCCGTGCTGGAAGACAGCGAACTGGAGCTGATGTCCGGAAACGCCTCCGAAGCCTATTTCGGGAAAGGAGAGTCTCTTTTCAGAGAGAAGGTCCTCAACAGCCACGTCACTTATATCCAAACCGGCCTGGTCAAAATCCACGTGAGCGCCACGGGCGGCAAGGATTACATCCTGAAACTGGTGAAAGCTCCCGCTTACCTCGGCCTGGCGACGATCTTCGGCGACCGGGTCAACAATTTCTCGGCTACGGCTCTGTCCCCCACTACTGCCTGCTACATCGACATCGACACTTTCAAAGGGCTAATCCACAAAAACGGCAAATTTGCCTTACAGATCATCGCCGATATCTGCCGCAACGAACTGCTGGACTACAAACGCTTCGCCCTCCAGAGCCACAAGCAGACCCCGGGGCGGATCGCCGGCGTCATCTTGTACTTTGCCGAGAAAGTTTATCAAAGCGACTGCTTCGAATTGCCCCTTTCCCGCAATGAAATAGCCGAGCTGATCGGCATCTCCCGCGAGAGCGTGACCCGCGCGCTGATGACTTTAAAAAAGGATGGGGTCATTGACATTGACAAGCACCACGTCCGCATCCTCAATATGGAAAGCCTGCGGAAGATCGACCGGGCGGGGTAGGGGGAATGAATGAATGAGTGAATGAGTGATTTCCGGCGGTGTTCAACGCCTGGCGGTGAGCCGCTGGAAACGCAAGCTCAGCAGGGCGGCGCTGGCGCTCAGTCCGCAGACAAAGCCTATCCAGATGCCGTTTATATCCCAGCCTGCCTTAAATGCCAGCGCATAACCCGCCGGAATGCCGATGCCCCAGTAGGCCAGGGCCACAAAAACGGTGGGGATGCGCACATCCTGGATACCGCGCAGCAGGCCCACCCCAACGGCTTGTACGGAATCCGAAATTTGAAATACCGCTGCAAATAACATCAATACTGCCGCAAATTCCAGAACGGGGGCTTCGTCGTTGAACAACAGGGGCAGATGATGGCGGCCGGCAATAAAGGCCAGGGCACAGGTTAAACCATAAACCACGGCCATGGCTATGGTGGTCGTGCCGATGTGCCGGGCCTGCTTCCAGTTGCCGCGCCCGTGGGCAAAGGCCACCCGGATGCTGCCGGCGGCGCTGATGCCCAGGGATACCATAAACGTGATAGACGCATAGCCCAGGGCGATCTGGTGGGCTGCCTGCTGGATGTATCCCAGCCAGCCTGCCATGATGCCGGAGAGCGCGAAAGAGGCCGACTCCATGCCGTACTGCAGGCTGGAAGGAACGCCGATGCGGATGACGTCGCGCATGCGGTCCGCCCGGAATCGCAGCTGTTCCCTCAAATGCTGCCGATAAGGCGCAAAATCCTTGCCTCTGAAAATGAGAAGGGCAATGCCGATCATGATTACGACCCTCGACACCAGCGTCCCTACTCCAGCTCCTTCCAGTTCCATGCGGGGCGCACCCCACTTCCCGAAGATGAAGGCATAGTTGACCAGCACGTTGATGGGGATAGACAGCAGGGCCAGGTACATGGGCAGCCGCGTTTTGCCCAGGCCGTCAGCAAATTGCTTCATCGCCATGAACAGGGACATGGGGACCATGCCCCAGGCCATCCATTTCAGGTATGGCCCGGAAAGGTCGGCCACGATACGGTCCTGCCCCATGTGATAAACGATATCCTCGCCCAGGTGCAGGGCCAGCGCCATGGCAAGGGAAGCCAGTCCCACGATCCACATGCCGTTGTAGAGGATGCGCAGGGGCTTGTCGGTATCGCCTTCGCCCAGGGCATTGGCCACCAGAGGGGAGATGGCCATCGTCAGCCCGATGCCAAGGATGAGGGGTAAGGTGATGATGTTATTGACAAACGAAGCGGCGGCCAGCTGGCTGCTGTGGATGGCGCCCACCATGGCGCTGTCGATGACGCCGAGCACCATCTGGGAGAGGTTGCCCAGGATGATCGGCCAGCCCAGTTTTAAGGTTTGCCGGATTTCGTCCCACATCGGTCAGGTTGTTTAACGTGAGTTCGCGATTAATAGCCTATTTATTTCCAAACCCCTAAATTGAAAGAGGCCGCAAGTTAGCATAAAAGCAGGATGGAGGCGAATTTTTCTGAAACATCGGGGGTTTCTAAGCGCAGGAAAAATGGAATCGGCCAATGCCTCGGCGGGTATTCCGTATGAAACCAAGAAGGGGTGGGGCGGGCAGCCCACCTTACTTTTCGACCACGAATACGTGTCCGATACTTTTGAGCTTTCCGATGAGGTGGCCATCCCCATTGGCAGGGGTTGCGATTTTTTCCAGTCTGCCCGCTTTTCCCAACGGCACCAGCAGTTCACCACCCACCTGGCCCGCCTGAAAGCGCTGTATATGCTGGACACCAAATTTTCCGTCGCCGCCTTCCTGCAGTACAACGGCCTGGAGGAGGTGTACGCCGGAAATGTCCGCCTGCGCTTCAACCCCCGGGAAGGGAATGACCTGTACATCGTGTACAATGACCTGCTGAACGGGAACCGTAAACGGGAAGTACCGCATTTGCCGTTTTCGAGCGAACGGGCGGTGGTGGTGAAGTATACGTATACGTTTGGGGGTGAGGGGATATGCTCAAACATTCCCTTCCCCCTTTCGTTTCTAAAAGAGTTCCTCTTCATTTCAAACAATAAGCCTATGATCTCCCTCCAAAACCCCACCCTCTTCCAGAACAAAGCCTTCATCAACGGCGGCTGGGCCGATGCCGGGAACGGCAAAACCTACCCCGTCCGGAACCCCGCCAACGGCGCCCTCATCACCGAGGTGCCTGATATGGGCGCCATCGAAACCAAACGCGCCATCGAAGCGGCCAACGACGCCCTGCCGGAATGGAAGGCCAAAACGGCCGGCGAACGCGCCGCCATCCTCCGCCGCTGGTACCAGTTGCAGATGGCTAACGCCGACGACCTCGGCCTGATCCTCACCACCGAGCAGGGCAAGCCCCTGCCGGAGGCCAAAGGGGAAATCAAATACGGGGCTTCCTTCGTGGAGTGGTTTGCCGAAGAAGCCAAACGGGCATACGGCGACGTCATCCCCGGCCACGGGGCCGACAAGCGCATCGTCGTGATCAAGCAGCCCATCGGCGTGGTGGCAGCCATCACGCCCTGGAATTTCCCCAACGCCATGATCACCCGCAAGGTGGCGCCGGCTCTGGCGGCAGGCTGCACCGTGGTGGCGAAACCGGCGCAGGACACCCCCCTCTCTGCCCTCGCCCTGGCCGAACTGGCGAGCCAGGCGGGCTTTCCGCCCGGGGTTTTCAATGTTGTCACTACCAACTCCCCGGCGGAAGTGGGCGGAGAGCTGACCGCCAACCCCATCGTCCGCAAGCTTTCCTTTACCGGTTCCACCAGAGTCGGCAAGCTGCTGATGGAGCAGTGCGCCGGCACGGTCAAAAAGGTCGGGCTGGAGCTGGGCGGCAACGCCCCCTTCATCGTCTTCGACGACGCCGACATCGACGCCGCTGTGGAGGGCGCCATCGCCTCCAAGTACCGCAATGCCGGGCAGACCTGCGTCTGCGCTAACCGCCTCTATGCCCAGGACGCTATCTACGACGAATTCGTGGAAAAACTCGCCAAAAAAGTCAAAGAGCAGAAGGTGGGGCCAGGTGTGGAGGATGGCGTCGTCATCGGCCCGCTCATCAACCAGGCGGGGCTGGAAAAGGTGGAAACGCTGGTGGCGGACGCCGTCGAAAAGGGCGCCTCGGTCGTCACCGGCGGCCGGCGGCACAAGCTGGGCGGCACCTTCTACGAACCCACCGTGCTGGCCAACGTCAACGCCGGCATGCGGGTGACGAACGAGGAGATTTTCGGCCCGGTCGCTCCGGTCTACCGCTTCCAGGACGAGCTGGAAGTGATCGCCGCTGCCAATTCTACCCAGTACGGCCTGGCCGCCTACTTCTACGGCCGGGACGTAGGCCGGGTATGGCGCGTTGCCGAAGCCCTGGAATACGGCATGGTCGGCATCAATACCGGCATGATCTCTACGGCGGTGGCACCCTTCGGCGGGGTGAAGGAGAGCGGCATCGGCCGCGAGGGGTCCAAATACGGGCTGGAGGAGTTTATGGAGGTGAAGTACCTGTGTTTTGGGGGTATTTGAGGCGTTGTTCGGAATTCGCTGTTCGTTGTTCGCAAATCATCAAGCCATCCAACAATTGCCCTGAAAGCTGCCCCCTCACTCATACCGTAATTCCTCCACGATGTTTTCCTGCATAGAACCCCATACTTTCAGGAAAACGGTGAGCGCAATAATGGCGCCCAGCAAAACGACCGGCATCAGGACGGACAAAACGCTCACATGGATGCGGTAGTCAAAGTTGTCCAGCCACCTTTCCATTAGCCACCACACCGCAGGGATGGCAACGATGCCGGTTATGACAGCGGCCCGGATAAAATTCCGGGATAAAATCCGGCCGAGGTGGTAGGCCGAGCAACCCAGTATTTTCCGGATGGCGATCTCCCGGGTCCGCTCGTTCACTTCGAAGGTCAGCAACCCGTACAGGCCGAAGGCTGCCAGGAGGATGCAGATCAGGGTGTAGAAGGAAATGATCTTGCGGGCTTGCTGCTCGGCGCGGTATAGGGCGGCAAATTCTGCGTCGAGGAACTCGTATTCGAACGGCAGCCCCGGCAGCAGGCTGGCCAGTTTCTGTTCTGCCGCCTCGATGGTCCGGCGGGCCTGGGAAGAGGCGATTTTCAGGTACAGCTGGCTGGGCCGGAGGTCGCCGACCACCAGCAGGCAGGGCTTTATCTGATTGTGGAGGGACTGGAAATGAAAATCCTCGATGACGCCGGCAACGGGCCGCCGCCCCTCGTCGCCAAAGGCGGTGAACATTTTGCCGACGGCTTTTTGCCACCCAATGTGTTTTTTGGCGGATTCATTCAGGACGTAGGCTTACTCGTCCGTGATATTGTTCCGGGTCAGGCCGGGGTCTCCTTCCAGCAATTTCAGGCCCACGGTTTCAAAAAAAGCAGGGTCTACTGCAATGATGTACATGCTTTCGCTCTCCTCCTGCCCTTCCCACCAGACAGTCTGGTTCCAGTTGACTGTGCCGGGGTTGAAGCTGTTCAGGGAAACTTCGCGAATTTGGCCGATACTGCGCAGTTCGTTTTTCAGCAGTTCCCTTTTTTCCTTTTCCACTTCGACGTAGAGCGGTATGTTGATGACCTGGTCGGGGTTCAGCCCCAGGTTCACATCTCCGAGATGTGGTTCATTTGCCGGGTGATGGACAGGCTGCTGCCGATCAGGATGATGGACACCAGGAACTGCACCCCTTGGATATGAAGGTAGCTGAGCAATCCGCTGGCCATTCCGACAGATAGGCCCAGGATGCTGATCAGGGTGACCCATTTGTTTCTGGCCAGGTTGCGGAGGGCGGTTTTGAAGTAGTTCTTCCACATGGGCTTAAATTTTTGTGTATATGTGCCTTCACCAATGCACCAATGCACGATTTATTCGCTCCTCAGCGCCTCCACCGGATTCGCCAGCGCTGCCTTCACGCTCTGGAAGCTCACCGTCAGCAAAGCCACCGCTATGGCGATCACCCCTGTCAGGGCGAACACCCACCATTGTATCTCGATGCGGTAGGCGAAATTCTCCAGCCATTGATCCATGAAGTAGTAGGCCAGGGGCGAAGCCAGCAGGAGGGCGGTCAGCACCAGCTTCAGGAAGTCTTTGGACAGCAGGGCGACGATGCCGGCGGCGCTGGCGCCCAGCACTTTGCGGATACCGATCTCCCTGGTGCGCTGTTCGGCGGCGAAGGCAGACAGGCCGAACAGGCCCAGGCAGGAGATAAGGATAGCGATCAGGGTGAATGCGCCGATGATGCGGGACAGTGCCTGCTCCGCCTGGTACATCCGGGCGATGTCGGCATCGAGGAAGGAGGCGTCGAACGGCAGGCCGGGAACCGCTGCCGCCCAGAGGGCTTTCGCCTTTTCCAGAAAATCAGGGTAATTGGCGGTATTGACGTCGGCGACGAGGTTGCGGAGGTTGCGGGGCGGCTCGGCGACCACCATGAACGGGCCCAGCTCGCTGCTTTGTTTTTCGAATACGATGTCTTCCATGACGCCGACGACGGTGGCTTCGATATGAATATCCTCAAAATCGGAGTACAACACCATGCCGGGCGCTTCTTCAGCAGGGATGTCCAGGCGTTTTACGGCCGACTCGTTCAGCACCACCCGGATGATGCCGCGGCTGCTCGCCGTATCCGCCAGCGTGGGCGCCCGGCCCGCCAGCAGGCCGATCTTCAGGGTTTTGAAAAAATGGTCATCCACGTAAGCCATCCGGACGTCGGTAGCGTTCTGCATATTCCCGCCCTGTTTGTACAGCGGTATGTCCCGGATCAGGGGTTGGCCCGGCACCTCGCTCATGGCAGAGGCGGCGTTGACCTCCGGCAGTCGCATCAGTTCGCTGCGGAAGGCCTCCAGGTTGGCCGTGCCTCCGCCGGAATGGAAATGGAAGACGACCTTTTGGTTGGATTCGAACCCCAGGTCGTTTTCCAGCATGTGGTTCAGTTGCAGGCGGATGACCAGCGCGCCGATGACCAGGGCAGAGGCGAGGGCCAGTTGGCCGACGATGAGGCCCTTGCGCAGCCAGGCCGCGCCTTCCTTCCTGCCGGCTGCCCCGGTTTGCTGCAACACGCCGATCGGGCGGAAGGACGACAGATAGAAGGCAGGATAGCTGCCGGCCACCAGCCCGGTGACGAGCACGAGCGCCAGGGCTATGCCCAGGTAAATCCCGCCCCCGGAAAAGTGCAGGCTGACGTTCGCGCCGGTCAGGCGGTTAAGGAAGGGCAGGGAATAGGCCGCCAGTGGCAGGGCCAGCCCCATGGCCAGGAGCGTCAGCAGGAAGCTTTCGGTGAGGAACTGCCCGACCAGCAGGCGGCGCGGCGCACCGACCACCTTGCGGACGCCGACCTCCTTCGCCCGCCGGGTGGCGCGGGCGGTGGAGAGGTTCATAAAATTGATGCAGGCCACCAGTTGTATGAAACCGGCGATGAGCAGCAACAAGTTGAGGAAAGCAGCGCTGGTATTGGTGGGCATGTCGGCGTTCCGCCCACTGGAGAGGTGGATGGCCGAAACCGGCTGCAGGTGGAGCTGCTTGTCCATGCCCAGGTCGCGCAGCTGGCTGGCGCCGTGTTGCTGAAGGAAAGCGGGGATTTTGTTTTCCACCTCCTGAGGATTGGCACCGGGTTGCAGGCGCAGGTAACCGTAAACGAAGTTGTTGCCCGCCCAGGAGTTGTTCGAGCGGATGTATTGCCCAATGCCGGCGGAATTCATCGCCATGAAAAACCCGGGCATGAGGTGGCTCTTGCCCAGGCTGCCGTCGAAAACGCCGGTGACCGTGTACGGGTGTTCTTCCTCTCCACCTCCGATCCGGATTGTTTGCCCGACGGCCTCTTCCTCCCCGAACAGCTTGCGGGCGAGTTTTTCCGAGACGGCTACCGAGAACGGCTCATCCAGCGCGTGTTGGGCATCGCCGGCAAGAAAATGATAGTCGAAAAGCCGGAAAAAGGTGCTGTCCACGTAATAGCCGGCTTTTTCGTAAAAAACCTTTTCCCCCACTTTCAGCAGGTGCTGCTCGACGCCGGGCGGGTTGCACACCCGGGCGGCCATTTCCACTTCCGGGAACTCTGCCTGCATGGCCGGCGCTATGGGGGGCGAGCAGGTGGCCATCAGGTGCGGCGCCTCATTGCCGAATTGCAGGTCGCTGACAATGCGGTAGAGGTTTTCCGCCTGTCGGTGATGGCGGTCGTATCCCCGGTGTTCCCGGACGAACAGCAGGATGTAGAGGCAGCATGCCGTGCCCAGTGCCAGGCCGGCCAGGTTGATCAGGCTGAAGGCCTTGTTGCGGTAGAAGCTGCGGAGGGCGGTTTTGAGGAAGTTGGACAGCATGGTGGGTGTATTGATTTGAATTTTGGAGGTTCGCAGATTGTGTCCTCCGATCCGGTTTCCTTTAGCGTTCCAAAACATGTGCCATGTATGCAAGTGATTGATAGTTATTTGTTTGTTTTAAATTATAGCCTGGCTGTTGTTCAAAACCGGACATAGAGTGTGTCAAAACCGGACAGCGGAAATACTAACTATGCCGACTGGATAATTTGGGCGTTAGAAACAGAAATAGTAATTTGGAAATGCTTTAGTAAGCCACCCTGAAGCGTTTCTGAATATTTTCAAGATTTTCTACACTCCCCATCACCTATGAGTCAACCCATAAAAAACAAGATTTATACCCTCATCGAAGAGGGTAAAACCCTGGATGTGCTTTACAGCCTCAAGGAGATTTTCAGTAAAACAGACCGGGCTGTATTTCGTGAAATCGTGTTGCTGATCAGCCGGTGGAATGATATTGAAAAGAAGCACAGGATAGGAGTTGTTCCTTCTTCTGACGCGGCAATAGAAAAAAACAGGATCAGTAATGCCGCCCTGGAATATTTTGATAAGCTTCCGGGCACTTTGGATGGAAAAAAGAATGAAATTGAAAAAAAGCTGGCGAGGAGAGAAAATGCATTAGCCGTCACGAGATTCCTTCTGTTCTGCGCGATACTTGCCATCTTATTCTTTTTATCCTTTTTCTATTACAGAGGCAGCTTGTCCAGCGAACTCTCCTATCCCCAGGAAAGTACATTCGGGTTTTTCCTTTATGGCCTTTTCGCCATGCTGCCTGCATTATTTATAGTGCTGTATTTTTTATACCAATCCTGGGCTGAGTTTACGAGGATTCAGGATTTCAATCAATATTTCATTTTGGCCTCCTCTGAAAAAGAAGAGCCGGAAACCGCCGTTTCCCCGTATGAAAAATACTCGGCAAAGATCAAAGAGGTCGTTCTGGAATTGGAAAACTACGAGTTTTTCCACAGCCCATATGCCTTTGACAAGCCGGACCAGAAGTTTCTCGGGAGGAGAGATGTTATTGGCCGGTTGAAAATGATCCTGACGGAATCCGATACAAAATCAGGAGCATATCTGGTGACCGGTTTTCGGGGAATGGGAAAAACGAGCATTGTCCGTAAAGCAATAGCCGAAATAAATGAGGAACGGGAAAGGTTGAAGGAGATACCTTTTTTTGATCCTGATTCAGGCGCGTTATGTCTTGACAGGATAGAATCTTTTTTCGGTTTTTTACTATCTCGAACCTAATTATCACAACGAACTGGCTGTTCAGTACTATTACTCTGCGATCCAGATGCACACTGAAGGCCAAGCCTACAAAGACAGCCTGATCAATATGTATTTCTTGGAAGATGACTTCAACGACAATCTCTATCACTTTTGTGCAGCCAATGAACGTTACCGGATCAATTCGGGCCTGATCAGGGAAAAGATCATCGATTTGAAGAAGAAAGTGAGGGGGTCGAGGTTGTACGATTTTGACTCCTACACCGGCTACAGTAAATAACGGGTCAGTTATTGGTTAATTGGTTATTTCCAAACCGGGAACCTAAGCGGTTGATTACCAGAAACAACCAGCAACTGCGCCCGACTCACGGTGGCGTTAATAACTGTCCCGGGACTTCGTTCTGGCTGCACTAATACCGCTCCTCCTCCCGCTCCAGCAACTTGCGGAACCGCTGCGGCGGCGCAATCTCCACTACCACCGCTTTCCCAGTCGCCGGATGCCCGAATTCCAGGCGGCAGGCGCAGAGGAACAGCCCTTTGCCCAGTATCGTCTTCTGCTTGCCGGCGTAGGCTTTGTCGCCGACAATGAGATGCCCCTGCCGCTGCAGGTGGATGCGCAGCTGGTGCGTCCTGCCCGTCACAGGGCGGAGCCGGACCAGGGAGAGGTGGCCGAAAACCCGGGAGGGGGCCGACCGCGCGGTTTCGAATTTCGTCACAGCCTCTTTCCCCTCTATAGCCTCATCGATCACGCCTTTTTCCGGCGGTTTGCCATGCACTACCGCGACGTACTCCTTTTTCACGGCATTCTGCTCGAAGGCCTTGCTCAGGCGGATCAGCATGTCCTTGGTTCTGGCGAGCAACACCAGCCCCCGGGTCGGCACGTCGATGCGGTGTACGGCCACCGGGCGGGGCAGGGCGCCAGGCTGGCTGCTGGGGGGGACGGCCCCGGCCACAGCGTTTTCCACGGTCCTGACCCGGTTGCCGTTGACGGCAATGCCGGCCGGCTTGTTGACCACCAGCAGGTGTTCGTCTTCGTACACGACGTCCAGCTCCATGTCGAAATCCCTGGCCTGCGGCATGCCGGCACCCGCCAGCTCCAGGCGGTCGCCCGGCCGGACGAGGGCATCCGGGCGGGCAGGCCTGCCGTTGTGCAGCAGGCGCCCGCCGGCAATGGCCTTCTTCACGGCAGTTTTGCTGCCGAGAAGAGGGAAGGCGAGGCCGCAGTAGGATACTATACTGGTGTTCGGTTCTACTCTCCTTACCTGGTGGGTATTGTTTTTTTTCCTTTTTCTTTCCATTTGTAGTAAGCTTGCAAGCCTTTTGCCAGAAGGTAAAAAAATCTTGTTAACTTTTTAGCAGCAATTTTTCATGAGGCTCACAAGGTGACATCTTTTTTCGGAGGTACGGAGAAAAAAGGTGTCATCTTGTGGGACTTCCGAGATGACACCACTGGGGGGATTCGTCTAAGGTTGGACAGAAGTTGCGGGGGTTGTGTACGATGTGGGGGACAGTGGCAATCCCGGGTTGTGTACGATGTACGAACCCCCAATTGGGTATCCAACGCCAGACGGGTAGCCCACCACTGGCCTCAATTTGCTGAATAGCAACATATTCAGGCCAAACTTCACGTTAACATACATATATTTAAAATTTAACTGCCCAAATCCCGAAAACGATGCGCACCATACTTGGAACTCTCCTCCTCTTCTTTTGTACCCAAAGCATAGCCCAGCCCGCTGCCCCCTGCAACCTCAAAGTGGGCATCAACCTGGCTGGCCCCACCGATTACAACGCCGAATGGCCCTTTGTGGACATCATGCGCTACTGCCGCGCCTGGGAAACCACCAACGCCGCCTGGACCGCCGGCGGGCAAAACCTCTGGAATACCGAACTGATCGACCACTTCGGGTTCGACGAACAGGGCTATCCCCTCGAAGTGCCCCTCGACATCGACCACCCCAACGCTGATACCGAACAGGTCATCCGCACCGTCTGGGCTAATACCTCAGCGCTGCCGGCCGGCACGTACGTGCTGCTCTACGAGGGCGAAGGGGAGATCGCTTTCCGCTTCGATGCCCAGGCCGTCAGCCAGTCGCCGGGCCGCATAGAAGTGGCCGTCACGCCCAACGACGACATCATGGCCCTGATGATCATGCGCTCCAACCCGGACAACCCCATCCGCAACATCCGCTTCCTGATGCCCGGCACGGAAGCTTCTTACCAGGACAACCCCTGGAGCGCGGATTTCCTGGAAAAAGTAGCCCCCTTCAAAGCGCTGCGCTTTATGGACTGGGGCCTGACCAACAACTCCCGCCTGCAAAGCTGGAGCGGCCGGCCGTTGCCCACCGATTATACCTACACCATCGACGGAAACCCCTACGAGTACTGGATCGATCTGTGCAACCGCAACCGGTCCGACGCCTGGGTGTGCGTACCCCACCAGGCTGACGACAACTACATTGAACAACTCGCCACCCTCTTCCGCGACGGGCTGGACCCCGGCCTGAAGGTATACGTCGAATACTCCAACGAGCTGTGGAACTGGATTTTCGACCAGGCCCACTACTGCAACGACGAGCTGAACCAGGGCCTGCCCTGGCCCGAGCGCCTGGGGCCCCGCATTGCCGACGTCATGCAAATCTGGACGGACGTATTCGGCGCCGGCAACCCACGCCTGGTGCGGGTCATGGGCGGGCAGCACGCCTGGCTGGACATCGGTACGCGCATCTACGCTCAGATCGAAGCCGAAGGCCTCGGCCACCTGATCGACGCCATTTCGCCGGCCGGCTATATGTCGTACGACCCCGAAACCATCGCCTCGCTTGGCGCGGCGGCCACCGGCCAGGACGTGGTCAGCAGCGCACGCGTTTTCACTTTTGACGAAAACGAATACGCTATGGAAGGCTGGCGGGGCCACGCCGCCCTCGCCGCCGGCAACAGCAAGCAACTCGTGTTTTACGAGGGCGGCCAGCATTTCACCCCTCACCCCTGGGGAACGGTGCAGCCCTACAACCTTGCCCTCCTGGAAGCCCAGGCCATCCCGGAGATGCACGGCCTGTACCTGGAACTGCTCGACACCCTCTCCCGACTGTCCGAAGAAGAGATGCTGTTCATGCACTTTTCCTTCATCAGCCCCCTGGGCGACACCCCCGAGGAAGCCCGCTGGGGCAGCTTCGGCGCCCTGCCGCACCAGTTCGGCATCCAGCCTCCTTATACCATTGACGACGCCCCCAAATACCGCGCCCTGCTCGACCACATCGGGGCCTGCGACAACATCACCTCAACGGAAGCTGCCCCGCCGGCCGGCCGGATCAGCGTTTCGCCCAACCCTTCCGGCGGGCTGGTCCGCCTGGAATGCACCGGAGGCACCCCGGAAAAAGTCGCATTGTTCAGCCTCGCCGGCCGGCTACTGATGCAGGCCGCCTGGCCTGACTCGTGGCGCGATCATCCTGATCGCGAGCCCGCTGCCCGGCCCGAAAGCGGCTGGCTGGATTTGTCCGGCCTGCCCTCCGGCACGTATTTCCTTAAAGTGACCGGCGGGGAGCGGCAGTGGGTAGAAAAAGTGGTGCTGGCCCGGCACTAGCTCGTGGCGCGATCATCCTGATCGCAGGCCCACACGGCGTACTCTTCCTGCCGCCAAAGGCTGCTGAAATTAGATACCTGAAAACGGAGAGCCCATTTATGGAACAGCATAGCTTTTTTTAACTTTATGCCCAAGTACCGTATCCGATGACAAAAAACGATTTTTTCCAGCTCATGGCTTCTGCCGGCATTAGCCCGGCCCTCCAAAAACTACCTGCCAAAGAACCGGAGATTCAACTTCTGCTCGGTCGGATAGAACGCCTGGAGAAGAGCCTGAAGTCAGGCCAGTTCACAACACAAGGCGCTTATATTGAGCGAAACCGTATTGCCTACGCCCTGATGCACTGGCTGAAGGATGGCCCGCCGGAAGAAAGCCCGGAACACGGAGAAAGCCTGAAAGAAATCTCCAACCAGCTTCGCGATCTGTTCGGCATTTCGGCGGAAGAAGAAGCCGCAGCGCTGGAAGCGGGAGCAGAATCGCAGAGGTTGGCCGAAGAGTCGAGGGCAAAATACCTTCAAAGCCTGCCCGAAGACGATCTTTCTCCCTTGCCCCAAGGCACCCTTTCCGGGAAAAACGAGATACGACAACTGGTCGCGCAGAGCGAGCTGGCCCTGGCGCTCCGGCACCTGCTGGCCCATACCGAAGGCACGAGCCGCCATGGCGAAGCGGCAAAGCTGGCGGAAATGTTCAAAGCCCTCCGGTTCAATGAAAAAACGGGGCTTATTGCACCGGAGGCACTCTCCATGCAGTACCATCAAATTGCCGGGGAAATCCTCAGCCTGCTGGATGGCCCGGAATCTGATCCTGAAATCAAGGGGAAAAGCTGGTGGCGGCGGCTTTGGGGGTGATGTTGGCTTCTGCATTAAGCTTCCCCGGGCGGTTTTTTATCACATAGGGCGCCTAGCCCTGTCCTATGTGTTCTTTGTGCCCTATGTGGTTCAGAGGCGATGGGAATCCGGGGAGCGTTTTCTTATCACATAGGCCATATAGCGCAGTCCTATGCGCTCTTTGTGCTAAGAACAGCCCATTTTTCTGCCAATATTCCCTGTTTTTGGACAAACCACGCCCAGACAAGAACGCTCCTCCTCCCGCCTGTGTGCCAGACTTGACAAGGTTCCCGGCGGGAACGCTCCTGAAAACTTGTCAAGTCTCACTGATGTCTTCAAAAGTCCGGTAAAAAACATATTTTTACAGAATGGAGTACGTCGAAAGAATAAATACAGAGCTTAAGCCAAAGATTGATAAAAAACTGGACAAAACGGTCCTTGACCTGTTTGCAGGATGCGGGGGTTTGTCGCTTGGTTTTGAATCGGTGGGCTTCAGTATTATCCAAGGGATTTGTATTTAAACAGGCCTGCCCGTACTTTAACCTGTCGCAACCTGGCAGGGGCAACTGGAGACATGCACAGAATAAAGCTGCCCGACGGAAGAAGGCGGCGCCTGACTGCCAGAGAGGCCGCGAGGCTACAGAGTTTTCCGGACTGGTTCGAATTTCATGGCAACGAGACGGGCGTGTTCAACCAGATTGGGAATGCAGTTGCCCCGTATTTTGCCATGAACCTGGCGAAAGAAATCAAGAAGTATTTTCAACCTAATTACAATGGAAGAACCCGCCCAATGAAAGATGAAAACGGGCAGTTACTTTTATTCCATGAACCAAAGAAGTTATATCAATCCGAACACGTGCAAAACGTTTGCGGCAAAGAAGCCTGAAGTACAGGGATTAATCAACCATGCTTTATTTATCCTTGAAAATTTCGGCATTCCTTTAAGCGGTACTCCAAGAAGGCTGGAAAGAATGGCTATTGCGTTTTTGGCGGTAGCAGACGTCACGAAGGTTGGTGATTTTAAAAAGGCTAAAGACTTGGAGAATAGCAAATATGCCTTAACGACAAGAGAAATCATCGAATATGTAAATCGGAATTTCCAGGAAAATATGAGTAGCGGCTCATATGACGACATTCGACGAAAAGATTTGAAACTGCTTGTAACTGCTCATGTCGTATTACAATCAAGCCCTGATTCTGCTACGAAGGACTCTACAAGAGGATATGGGTTAAATCCCCAATATTCGAAATTGCTGGAAGGCTATCCACATGAAAATTGGGCTGCGAAAGCAAAAAAACAACTTAAGAACATCCAATCACTTGCAGAAAAACTACAACGGAAAAGGAAAATAAAAAAAATCCCAGTTCAATTGCCGTCAGGCAAACAACTGAAGTTCTCCCCCGGACTACACAATGATTTGCAAAAAGCAGTGATTGAGCAATTTCTTCCCAGATATGGATACGGCTCAACTGTATTATATATTGGGGACACCACCGACAAATACTTGCACCTGGATAAAGCAGTTTTGGAAAAGCTAAACTTTTTTGAAATTTCCCATGAGGAGTTGCCGGATGTAATTGCCTATTCAGAAGCAAAAAACTGGCTTTATCTCATAGAAGCGGTCCATAGCTCGGGGGCAATCAGCGAATTGAGATTGCTTCAGTTGAAGGAACTGACAAAAAATTGTACGGCCGAAATCATTTACGTAACTGCTTTCTTGGATCGGGTAACCTTCCGAAAATTTATAGCAGACATCGCCTGGGAAACCGAAGTATGGATTGCCGAAGACCCCGACCACCTGATCCACTTTGACGGCGATAAATTCTTAGGTCCATATAAAGAGTAAAATAACCAGTTGCGGTTGTTTCCAGGGTAGGGTTGCTCCTTATAGCAGCCTCATTATTACACCGGATGGGCCATTGTCAGGCTATATATAGCCCTGGATTCGCATAACAAAATAACAATCCAACCCATGACCCCCAATTACTACTCCCCCTCCGTCTGCGTCATCGGTGCCGGCTGTTCCGGGCTGACAGCGATTAAGAACCTCGTGCAGGCCGACGTGGAGAACGTCACCTGCTTCGAGAAGAACGGCCAGGTGGGCGGCAACTGGATCTTCACAGCCGGCAAGTCCCATTCCAGCGTGTGCGAGACCACCCACATCATTTCCTCCAGGAAAATGTCCGAATTCCTGGACTTTCCCATGCCGGAGCATTACCCGGACTATCCCTCTCACGCCCAGGTGCTGGCCTATTTTCAGGATTATGCCCGCCATTTCGGCCTGGAAAAATACATCCGTTTTAACACGCCGGTGGACAAGGCGGAGGAGACGGCGGATAAAAAGTGGCTGGTCACCCTTAAGGACGGCGAACAGCATCAGTTTGACTACCTGTTCACCGCCAACGGCCACCACTCCGTACCCCGCTGGCCGGACATTCCCGGCCCGTTTGACGGCGAGTACCTCCATGCGCACAATTACAAAACCAATGCGCCCTTTGCCGGCAAGCGGGTGCTGGTTGTCGGTGCCGGCAATTCGGGCTGCGATTGCGCCGTGGAGGTCAGCCGGGTGGCCCGCCATACGGCCATCAGCATGCGCCGGCCCTACTACATCATCCCCAAGTTCATGATGGGCAAGCCGACGGATACTTACAATAAACTACTGGCCCGCCTGCCTCACTTCCTGCGCCAGCCCATTCAAAAGCTGAGCCTCCGCCTGCAGGTGGGCGACTATCGCGATTACGGGCTGGAACGGCCGGATTATCCCATCACCCGCTGCCATCCCACCCTCAATTCGGAGCTGCTTTACCGCATCCGCCACGGCAAGGTGCATCCCCGAAAGGGCATCGAACGGTTTGAAGGAAAAAAGGTATACTTTAAGGATGGAAGGGTGGAAGAATACGATACTGTGATCGCCGCCACCGGCTATAAGATCGCCTTTCCCTTTTTCGATGAGCGTTTCGTCAACTTTGAGGACGCAGAGCGCATCCCCCTCTACCTGCGTATGATCCATCCGAAGCACCCTACGCTGTTCTTCATCGGCCTCACCCAGCCGCAGGGCTGCATCTGGCCCTTATCCGACCTGCAGGCCAAACTGGCGGCCAACCACGTGGCGGGCCGCTGGCCCATGCCGGAAAATGTGGATAAACTGGCGGAAGAAGAATGCCGGGAGATCGAAAAGGATTTTCTCCATACCAAGCGGCACAGCCTGGAGGTACACTTTCATCCGTTTTTCAACAAAATACGCCAACAGATTCCGAGCGATGCGCCGGAGTGGGGGGTATTGGTTGATTAGTTGATTGGTTGATTGGTGGGCTGAGAACCCTCTCAATCAACCAGCCTCCGTTCAGCCCGGCAACAATCAATCAACCAACCAACTACTCCCGATCCGGCTCCCTCCCGCCGTGCAACTCGGCCTGGTATTCCTTCAGCACGCCCCACTCGCCGTTGGCGGCCAGGCGGGCCTGCGTAGGCCAGGTCGAGGGGTCGTGGATGCGGTAGGTGGGGCCGGCGGCTTCCAGGATATCGCGCAGCAGGCCGGCATCGGCGTTGGCCAGGGCTATCCAGTTATTGATGCCCGCCGTTTTAAGCAGTTCTTCGATCTTGGGGCCAATGCCTTCGACGACTTTCAGGTCTTCCGGGTCGCTGGACAGGGCGTCGGGCCGCCCGGTGAAGGCCTCCGGGTTTTCATGTTTCCTCAGGGCCAGGCGGGCTGCCTGTTCCACCCATTTGTCGCGTTCGATGCGCCCCTCGAAATACTGGATGGCGTGGGTGACCTCCCGGGTGCGGGCAGTGTCCCAACTGGAGATTTCGTCGTAAGTAAACACGCCGATCTCATTGAGTTTCTTTTCCAGGAAAGGGCCGATGCCGTCGATGAGGGTCAGGTCGTCCTTTTCGGGCACTTCTGCCGCTGCCCCGATCTTGTCCTGGAGGAAAGGTTTGTCCGGGTTGGTAATCACCACCGGTTCCTCTTCGACAACTGAGGCGTCGGGCAGGCCCGGTTCGGGGTGGATGCTCCGGGGCCCGGCGGGAGGCTCCTCGCGGGGGGGCACCACCGTGGGCGCTGCCGCAGCATACAAGGCCTTGTTTTTCAGCCCTTCCAACTCTTCGCGGAGGTGGGCATTCTCGCCGGCCAGCATTTCCAGCCTGTCCTCCACCGCTTCCAGGCGCTGGCGGGTGGCGTTGTAGGTGCTCTGCATCTGGGCCAGGCCATCGGCCCCGTCGTCTTCCGTTTCCAGGGTTTCCGTCAGCTGTTCATTTCTGGACTGCAGGCCGGCGATAGCCGTGTTCAGCTCTCCGATGGTAGCCTCCTGGGCGGTTTTTGCCGTTTTCAGCTCATCGATCTGGCGGTTGAGGTTGAAAATCTCCCGGTGCAGGGACCCCTTCTCTTCTTCGATGCGCTCTGCCCGTGCTTCGGCTTCCCGGAGGGCGAATTCCGCCTTTTTCAGGTCAGCTTCCTTCAGCCCCAGCTGTTCCTCCTGCGCCTCAATCTGCGCCTGAAGGTTGTTTATTTCTTTTTTTTTCTCCTTCAACTCCCGCCTCAGCTGCATCACCCGGCGGCTGCGCAGGATGTATCCCAGCAACAGGCCAAATAGAAAGGCGATCAGTATGATGAACAGGATAGCATAACTGTCCTGAGTGTTGAACTGGTCGAAGAGTTTGCTTAAGTCCATGGTTTGGTAGGATGAGGTGAATGAATATTATTTATTGGCGAGGCGCCGGTCAGTTCAGGTCGGCGGCGTCCTCCAGGATTTTTTTGTTTTCTTCCAGGGCGTTCTGATATTCTTCAGCCGTATTGAGGATGAAGTTGACCCGGCGGTTCTTCTGCCGCCCATCCGGGTTGTCGGAACCATCCGGGTTGGAATTGGGGGCCACCGGCCGCTCTTCGCCCTGTGATTCCACGACGATCTTGGCTTCTATGCCCAGGCCCCGGAAGTAATCGCGGGCGCTCTGGGCCCGGCGCATGCCCAGGTCGAGGTTGTAGTCGGCAGAGGCTATGCTGTCCGTATGGCCGACAATGCGCAGGATGCCTTCCGGGTTGAGGTCGAAGTACGTTTTGACGGAATCGGCATACAGCTTGAAGGGGTCGCCGGGTTTGAACACGTCGGAGTTGTATTCGAAGTTGGCATCGGAAAAGGTCATGTTTTTAAAGGTGAAAACGACCTTTTCAAAATCCCTGGGGATATTATCGGGATCGTACAAACTGAAGAGCAGGGGTTCTTTCAGCCCGGCATCTTCGCTCAGCCCGTGGTCCAGGGAGATGCGGGCCTGATCGGTGCCTCTTTTCATCAGCAGTTTCCGTATCTGGTCGGCACGCGCCAGGCCGATGTTTTCAAAGAAACCCGGCTTGATGTCTTTCTCGCTGTCGCGGTAAAAAGCCGTAATGGTCATGTTGCGGCCCGGGTTGGCTTTGAGGATGGCCGCAAGGGTATCCAGGAAGGCTTCGTTGTTGCGGTTGAGCCGGGGTTGAAAGCTGGCTGAGTCGAAGGCAAACTGGTCATATCCCTGCAGGATGACGGAATCGCCTTCGGTCAGTTTCAGGGTTTTCAGCCGGATGTCCTCCACCTGCTGTCCTTCGCCGCAGAGCCCTCGTATCTGGCAGACGAAATACCAGCGTGCGACCAGCGCATAAACGCAGAATAACAGGAAAATGAAGAGGGATAGCAACCTCATTGTAAATGGGCATTCGTTATTAATCTCCTAAATGTAGTTAATATTGCGGTTTTTTCAATGAAGCAGTTTATAATTTGATCGTTGGGCAGGGATAGTTGTTATAATTGAGGTTAAGGTTAAGGTTAAGGTTGAGGCTGAGGCTGAGGTTGAGCCAGGGATGCCGGGAAACCGCTTCCGTTTTGCTTTGTTGAGCCATCCCTGGCCACAGGCCCCTCAACCTGAGCCTGGCTTAATTTGCAAAAAAAGCTATATATGAAAATCCGCTGCACGGACAACCATCTGCGCTTCCGCCTCCGCAAATCAGACGTTGAAGAACTCTCCAGCCGGGAGAGCGTCCGGGAAACCATACACGTCGCCTCTGGCCAGAGCCTGGCCTTTGAGCTGGCCATCGCCCCGGCAGAGGCGGCTGCGCCTTCTTTCGTGGAGGGGCTGCTGCGCATCGCCCTGCCTGCCGCCTCCGCCCGGCACTGGATAGAAACCGACGTGGTGGGTATCGAACTCCAACACCGGCTGGACAATGGCGACGTGCTGGACATCCTGATCGAAAAGGACTTCCCCTGCAAGCACCAGCCGCAGGAGGATAAGGGGGATACGTTTCAGGAATTGGCGGAGAAGCGAGGTTAGAACTCAAACCCCGGCATCATCAACCCCTGCACCCGCCATTCCCCGTCTTCCCAATCCACCTGGCTGATGCCCATGCCTTCGTAGCGTTCGGGTTCGCCGCCATGCAGCGGGCGGCCCTCCCAGGCGATGCCGAAGAACAGGTACATGGCATCGTGCGTCCGCCGGGCCTCCTGCGGCTGGAAGGCGATGGGCGTGATCGACTCGTATTTGGAGCGGAAGATGTGGATGCTTTCCAGCGCTTCGGCTTTGGTAATGGCTTCTGTCTGGTTACGGCAGCGCTCGCTGAGCCATTGGCCCTGGAATTCTCCGCCGAGGTTCAGTAAATCGAGCAGCGTTTCCTCCACGTGATCGCGGATGAACTCCGGGCCGTCATGCCGCAGCTCGCTGTAGAGGAAGCCGTGGATCATGCCTGGCACGGCGTAGCTGACGATCTGTTCTTTCAGAAATTCCTCGGTAAGGAAACGGTAGTAGCCTCGCGCGCTGAGGTGTTCCGGGCGGTCGATCGCAATGCATTTGGTTTCGAGCTGTTCGAGCAGGGCCTCGATCCGGGGCTCCAGTTCCGCCTCGTCGAGTTCATCGGCAGGGGGCAGGTCCCCGATCTGCGCGAATTGCCGGATGGGTACGCGCTCGCCTTTGGCATGGGCTTCTTCGAACCGGGCGACATTGTCGAGGAATTGGCTGACGAGCTCGGGAGGTGCGTCGTCGCTCGCAAAAAAGTGGGTGGCACCGTGGTTGAGTTCCAGGTTGAGCGCTTTGAGTTCGTTTTCTATGCGTTGTTCGTCTTCCGGAGTGAGTTGAGGACCTTTCATGATGGAGGGTTTTAAAGTTAGAGAAATATTGACAACATGGTGCTGATCCCGGTCCGGCCTTTATGGACTCCCTTCAGCCTTGCCATAAAGACACTAAGCCTCCAGGATTCATAAAGGATTGCTTCCGGAACCCGCGAAATACCTCTTGCGGAGCTGATTTGATTTAGGTTGGTTACTCTTAAGCGCAGAATTGTAAATATATGGTTTATTTTGGACAGATGCAATCTGCTTTGCAGGAATGCGTTCGGTTTTCTACCTGGCTCTTTTTTAATACAAAAAACCAAACAGCCAAATGGGAATCCTGCCTTTATTCCCGATTTCAGTATCATCAACAACCACATATGACTGGGGCATTCCTCGGGTCGTAACCCGGGATGAAATCCAGGTCGCTTTCTATAACTAACCGGATCATCTGCTCCAGGCGGTCGCTATAGAATTCGGCGCCTTCCAGGAAAAAGGGATAATATCCTATTTTCAAATAATCCGGGAAATACTGAAGCGGCCTGATTTCTCTGGATATTTCCGATGCCAATTCGACGTGTTCCTGCAACAACTGCTCCAGTTCGAATTTTGGAAATTCCAGGCCTTCGCTTACTTTCAGATATTCCCGAAAGGACAAGCCGTGTAATTCATATAATAAGGCGCGGCGGCTAAAGTCATCTGTTGAAGCAAAAGGGTCGTTTTGCCTACGCCTCTGGCACCGATGAGAGAGATCAGGCGCCACTTCCACTTGATGGAATGTAAAATGTCTCTTTGAAATTCTAGCGTGACAGCTTCTATTAGCCTATTGGATTTTTCTACAAGTTTATTCATTTTGCTGAATTGACACAGCAAAAATAACAAAAAATGCTGTTTTGAAACAGCATTTTTTGTTATACTTAACGGTAATAGGCTTTCCCGTACACATCGTGTCGGGAAAACCTATTGCAGATGAGTATAAATGGTTAAATCTAAAATTATTCGAATACCGAATGCCGAACAGCGGTTGGCAGCGCCTCGAACACTGGCTGAGCCGCCGATCAGTTCACCCCAGCCGGCTCTTCCTGCTCTTCTTTCACCACCGGGTTGCCATTCTGCACCCACTCCTCAAACCCATTCAGGTAGTTCTTCACGTTTTTGAATCCGTGCTTGGCGAGGATGGAGTAACCGATGGCGGCGCGGTCGCCCGTTTTGCAGTGGATGACCACATCCCGGTCCTTGCTCACCTTGTCGAGGTTTTTCTCCAGCGTGCCGACGAAGACGTGGTCGGCGCCCTTCAGGTGGCCGCTCTTGTACTCGGCGGCGCCGCGCAGGTCGACGATCTGTACGTCTCCCTTCTTCAGCATGTTTTTCAGTTCGCCTAGAGAGATGATCGTTTCGGTTTCCAGTTTGTTGCCCAGCTCTTTCCAGACGCTGACGCCGGGTACATAGCCATAGATGTTGTCCAGGCCAATGCGCATCAGCATGCGGGTAAGCGTTTCTATCTCTTCTTCCGGCGCGATCAGGATGAAGGGTTCGTCGTAGGAGACGAACCAGCCCATCCAGGTCGGGAAGGCGTTGTTGTTCTGGATATTGAGCGTACCGGGAATGTAGCCTGCGGCAAACTCCCGCTTCTGGCGGGTGTCGACTACCTTGATGCCTTTGGCCATAGCCGCCTGGAATTCTTCTTTGGAGAGTTGCTTTGGCCGGGGCACTTCCGTGAGCAGCGGGCGCTCCACCTTGTTGAGCTTCTTCATCATGGCGAAGTATTTCGGCGGCTCCGGCTGGTCCTCCAGCAGGAATTTGACGAAGCCCTCCCGGTCGTTTTCGAACTGCAGCGCCCAGTTGCGGATTTTCTCGTAGCCTACGGTCGTGCTAGGCACGGCGCCCAGCGCTTTGCCGCAGGCCGAACCCGCCCCGTGGCCCGGCCATACCTGCAGGTGGCCGGGCAAGTCGCGGAACCGTTCAACCGAGCGGTACATCTCCTTCGCGCCGGCTACTTTGGTGTCTTTGATGCCGGCGGCCTCCTCCAGCAAATCCGGCCGACCGATGTCCCCAACGAATACGAAGTCGCCCGTAAACAACATCACCGGTTCTTTGGTGGACGGGGTATCCGTCAGCAGGAAGCTGATGCTTTCCGGCGTATGGCCGGGGGTATGGATCACTTCAAACTTTAGGTTGCCGACGAAAAATTCGCTGCCGTCCTTCAGCCCCACGTGCGGGAACTCGTATTCCCAGCCTTGCCCGCCTTCGTCCGACAGGTAAAGCTCAGCGCCGGTCAGCGCCGCCAGCTCCCGCGAACCCGACAGGAAGTCGGCGTGGATGTGCGTCTCGGCAATGTGGGTAATTTTCATTTTCTGCTCTTCGGCGATTTTCAGGTAGGTGTCCACATCGCGTTTCGGGTCGATGACGATGGCGACGCCTGCCTGCTGGCAGCCTACGAAGTAACTGGCCTGGGCCAGGGTCTTGTCATAAACGTGCTGAAAATACATATCTGGTTGTTATTTGAATGGTTGTAATTGACTTGTCGGTACAAAGGTGCAGGATGTTCAGCGGCTAAACAGTGAATAGGATCACAGAAGGTGGAAGAGGTAAGTTTTTCAGGTTTGGCGGATATTCAGCTAATTATTAAACGGATGAGATTTGTTATTTGTTTGCCAGAGCGGTTGCAGGGCATGCAGAGATTCAACCTGGAATACCATCCAGCCCTTTCATCCATTCCAGTTCCTCCTCGGAGAAAGGTGGCCGTGGCGGCGCTTCGCTGTAGTCGATCGATTTATCCAGGGCGCGCTGTTCGTAGAGATCTTTCAAGGCTCTGTTCAGGTCGAGGTAGGTGTCCTTGTCCGGCGCTTTGAGCGGCACGGGGATAACCGGCAGGGGGTCTTTCACATCCACCGCCCACACCTGTGTCTGCCCTTGCCCGGCCCGGATAAGTGTGATCAGATAATGCGATTTGGGCAGGTAAGGATGTGCCAGGGGCCGCTCGCCCCGCCGCAGCAGGTCGACCTCAATGAGGTGGACGCCAGCCTGGTGGAGGCGAAGCCGTTTTTCCCGATAGGGCTGCAGGCCCGGCCGGCGTTTATTCACCGGCGACAGGATTTCGATGGCCGTAATGAGCTTGTTCTTTTTCCGGTCCTTGATCTCTATAACCGGGATGCGCACGTCGACGGGTTTGATCGCCGGCAGAACCACAGTTTCCGGGGTGGTGGCGCCACCGCTGTAAGCCTCGGCGGGTTCCTTCAGTTTATCTGGTTTTCGAAAAATTTCTACATCAGGGTATAGGATGCCCACATCTTCCTCCGGGAAAGTATCCTCTACCGTATAGTTATTAAGGTGTACGACATAGGGCTCGCCCAGCCGGGGCGTCAGCTGAACGCTGATGAGGTACGCCAGGCTGTTGTGAACGTCCGGCCAGAGGTGGCCTTCCAGGTAGGGATCCATTCCGGGGAAAGGGGAAGGCATTGTGTTTTCTTACAAATATAACCTTTTAGGGCTTCACTTTCGCAAAACCCCTGCCCGGTTGTACTCAAAATTCATCCGGGCGATATGGCGGATGGATATTTCCTGCGGGCATTCCACCTCGCAGGCGCCGGTATTGGTGCAGTGGCCGAAGCCTTCGTCCTCCATCTGCTGTACCATTTTCCGGGCCCGCTTCGCCGCTTCGGGCCGGCCCTGCGGCAGCATGGCCAGGTGGCTGATCTTTGCCCCGGTGAAAAGGGCCGCTGAAGCGTTCTTGCAGGTGGCCACGCAGGCGCCGCAGCCGATGCAGGCAGCTGCGTCGAAAGCGGCTTCGGCCACCTCATGCCCGATGGGCAGGGCGTTGGCCTCCGGCGCGTCGCCGGTGCGGGTGGAGATGTAACCGCCGGCCTGAATGATGCGGTCGAAAGCGGAACGGTCGACGCGCAGGTCTTTGATGACCGGAAAGGCCCGGGAGCGGAAAGGCTCCACGTAGATGGTGTCGCCATCCCTGAAGTGGCGCATGTGGAGCTGGCAGGTGGTGGTGGCCGCCAGGGGGCCGTGCGCCCGCCCGTTGATGAACAGGCCGCACTGCCCGCAGATGCCCTCGCGGCAGTCGTGGTCGAACTCCACCGGCGCATCGCCGTTGAGGGTCAGCTGCTCATTGAGCACGTCGAGCATTTCCAGGAAGGACATCTCCGGGTTGATATCGGTAAGTTTATAATCTACCATCCGGCCCCGAGCCTGGGCGTTTTCCTGCCGCCATATTTTGAGTTGTATCTTCATTTGTAACTTCTTACACTGGGTTTAATGGTTTCAAAAACAAGGCCTTCCCGGTGCAGTTCCGGTTCCTCTTCCGGGCCGGCATACCCCCAGACGGAGACAAACTGAAATTGATCGTCGCGCCGCTGCGCCTCGCCTTCCGGCGTCTGGTATTCCTCCCGGAAGTGGGCGCCGCAGGACTCCTCGCGGGTGAGGGCGTCATAACACATCACCTCCGCCAGTTCCAGGTAATCGGCCACGCGGCCGGCTTTTTCCAGTTCGGAATTGACCTGGCCCGCACTGCCGGGTACTTTCAGGTTCTGCCAGAAATCGGCCCGCAGGGCACGGATGTCGCCGATAGCCTGTTGGAGGCCCTGATGGGTGCGCAACACGCCGCATTTATCGTACAGCAGCGCGCCGAGTTCCTTGTGATAATCGGTAGCAGTACGGTTGCCCTGAATGCCGAGCAGGCGGCTGAGCTGATCGCGAACGGCCTGTTCGGCAGCGCCAAACTCCGGCTCATCGGCAGAGATTTTTCCGGTTTTCAACTCCCCGGCCAGATAGTTTCCAATGGTATACGGCAGGATGAAGTATCCATCCACGCAGGCCTGGAGGAGGGAGTTGGCGCCCAGCCGGTTGGCGCCGTGGTCGGAGAAGTTGCACTCCCCGATGGCGAACAGGCCGGGGATAGTGGTCATCAGTTCGTAATCCACCCACAGGCCGCCCATGGAAAAGTGAGCGGCGGGCGAAATCATCATGGGCTGCTCGTAGGCGTTGTGGCCCGTGATCTTTTCGTACATGCGGAAGAGGTTGCCGTAGCGCTCGCGTATCGTGTCGATGCCGTATTCGCCAATGGCGTGGGCGAAGTCGAGATACACGGCATTGCGCTGCGGCCCTGCGCCGAAACCGGCGTCGATGCGTTCTTTGGCAGCGCGGGAGGCGATGTCGCGGGGGGCGAGGTTGCCGAAGGCGGGGTAGCGCCGTTCGAGGTAGTAATCGCGCTCCTCCTCGGGGATTGCTCCGGGAGGGCGGGAGTCGTTGGCCTTTTTGGGCACCCAGATGCGGCCGTCGTTGCGCAGGGATTCCGACATGAGGGTGAGCTTCGACTGGTAGGCGCCGGATTGGGGCAGGCAGGTGGGGTGTATCTGCGTCCAGCTCGCGGCGGCAAAGCCCGCTCCTTTTTTATGGGCGCGCCAGATGGCCGATCCGTTGCAGCCCATCGCCAGAGTGGAGAGGTAGTAGATTTTGCCGTAGCCGCCGGTGGCCAGCACGACGGCGTGGGCGGCATGGCGTTCGATGGCGCCGGTATCGAGGTTGCGGGCGATGATGCCCCGCGCTTTGCCGTCGGTCACCACCAGGTCCAGCATTTCATGGCGGGCGAAGAGCTGCACATTGCCCTCCGCCACCTGCCGGCTCAGGGCCGAGTAAGCGCCGAGCAGCAGTTGCTGGCCGGTCTGGCCCCGGGCGTAGAACGTGCGGCTCACCTGCACCCCTCCGAAGGAACGGTTGGCGAGGTAGCCGCCGTACTCGCGGGCAAAAGGCACACCCTGGGCGACCGCCTGGTCGATGAGGTTGGCCGAGCATTCCGCAAGCCGGTATACGTTGGCCTCGCGGGCACGGAAGTCGCCGCCCTTAAGGGTGTCGTAGAACATCCGGAAGGCGCTGTCGCCATCGTTCTGATAGTTCTTCGAGGCATTGACGCCACCCTGCGCCGCCACGGAGTGCGCCCGGCGGGGGCTGTCCTGAAAGCAGAAGGATTTCACCCGGTAGCCCATCTCCGCCAGGGAAGCAGCGGCGGAACTGCCCGCCAGGCCGGTGCCCACCACTATGATGTCGAGTTTTTTCTTGTTGCTGGGGCTGACCAGGCGGCAGGTGGCCTTATAGCGGCTCCACTTCTCCTGCAGGGGCCCTTCGGGTATTTTTGCGTCTAATTTCATGGTTATGGCATCGGTTTGGTGAGGAATACCCAGATGGGGATCAGGATAAAGCCGGCGGTGATCACCAGGGTGTAGGCCTGGCCGGCCCACTTCACCCAGCGCCCGTATTTGCTGTGGTACAGGCCGAGCGACTGGAAAGCGCTGTAAAAGCCGTGCAGCAGGTGAAAGCCCAGCACCAGCATGGAAACGACGTACAGCGCAACGTACCACCACTCGCGATAGGCCATGACGACCACCCGGTACAAGTCCTTGCGGCCGGCAGCATCCACAGGCACTTCGCCGAATTTGTACGGATACCAGAAGTTGGCCATGTGAAAAATGAGAAAAGCGAGCAACAATGCGCCGAGCAGGCCCATATTGCGGGAATACCAGGTGGAGGCAGCCCCCCGCTTGTCATAGGCGTAGCCCTGCCCGCCCTGCGCCTTCCGGCTTTCCACGGTCAGCACCAGGGCATAGACGGCGTGGGCGATGATGCTGGCATACAACACGTAGGACACCACCTTGATAAGGATATTGTGCGAAAGCAGCTCTGAGTAATGGTTGTATTGCAACTGGGCGCGCTCCGCAGGCAAAAGCAGCTGCAGGTTGCCCGCCAGGTGGATCACCAGGAAAAAGCAGAGGAACAGGCCGGTCAGCGCCATCAGGTTTTTGCGGGCCAGGTTGTTGGATAGTGCTGGGAGTTTCCGGTTCATTTTTTTGTTTAAGTGATGATCGAAGTTCTTCCGGAATGACAAAACTAGGGAATCACAGGCAAAAATGTAAAGATAAACATCAAGGGCGTTGGGTGAGGAATATCATTGAGCATCTTGAAAGGCGCAACATTTTCGGAGCGGCGATAAGGGCCAGGCAGCCGGCAAAAGCGGAAGTTTTTTCTTATTTTGCAGTCATTCCGACCGGGTGAAGAAAACCGTAAAATATGGCATCGTTTCTACGATATGCAATCCTTTTTCAGATAATCTGGCTGTTGGCCAGCCCTGCCTTGTCCCAGGTGCGCCCGGAAATCCTGGAACTGGCCAACAGCGTCGAGACGGTGGCCATCACCTCCATTAGTTACGGGGGAGCAAACATGGGGTTGAAGGCGCTGAAAGATAGCGTGGCCATAGCCCTCGCTCAATCCGCTACGGTAAAAGAACTCATGGCGCTGACGGATCACCCCGCTCCTACCGTACGCACCACTGCCCTGTTCGCCCTCCTGAGCCACCCGGAAAAAGACAGCCTGGAGCTGCAGGAACTCGTGCCCCGGCACTTCCACGACACCGCCGGGGTGCAGATTGAAATATGGGGAGAATACAAGGACAACTGGACGGCCAGGGCCGGAGATGTATTTCTGTATACCATCGGCGGCTATACCAACCGCCTTTTTTGGGAGGAGGACGGCTTTGCCCTGACTGAAGCCAGGCAGCGGTGGCTGGACAGCGTGTTCCTCTGCTCGCTCACCAGCTTTGAAGATTTGAAAGAACACCTGCTTTGGAGATGGGAACCCCGAGCCGGCATGTACCCCTGCATCCGGCAGCTTACAGAATCCGGGCAGAGCAGTTTCGCCTCCGCCTTCCTGGCCAAATACCAGAACAAAGCCGACATTGAACTGATCACCGCTCATCTGCCGGCTGTGGACGGCAAATGGGGCAACCGCGCCTGGATGCCGTTCCTGTTCTTCCGGCACCCCCGGATGTTTGAGTTCCTGGAAGACAACCTCGGTAAGGGCTGGCGCAACGCGCAGTACCAGGACAGGGTGGCGAAATATAAGGACCGGCAGGCCGCCGTTTTGCTGGATTCTCTCTATGCCAGGATCCTGCAGCTGGACGAAGGAGGGCAATTCCGCCCTGTCGCATCGCTTGGCCGCGCCATCGAAGGCAATTACGACAGCGTTTATGCCGCGCTCTGTTTAAAAATCCTGGCCGGCCACTCCAATAACCCCAACCTCCGGGTGCCGGAAAACCTCTGGCTAACCCATGCCGACACCCTCTACCGCCTTTCCCTGGCCTGGAAGGACGGCGGCAGGGCCGAACGGGAACGCTCCGCCCGGATGCTGCCGGAGATCATCCGCTACCTGGAAACCCACAACCGGGACCGCCTCACTGCGGAGATCGTCAGCCGCATCCGGCCGGCGCTGGACATGCGCTACTACGTCGAACACCCGGCTGAAAAGAACGCGACGATGAAGGCCTACCAATACATTTACCAAACCAGAAGCCCAGACTTCGTCGACCCCCTGATCGACATTCTGAAAAGGGAACCCCTGGCCAAAAACCGCTTCTTCATTGCCAAGCTCCTGCATGAATACGGCGATCCCGCCATCGACGACCGACTGAAACGCCTCTTCCGGGAGTCCCCGGAACTGGCGCCCGGCATCAGGGCTGCCGAAGAAGGCGGCGGCTTTTTTAAAAACCTCACCTATCACGCCGACAGAAAATGAAACGACTGGCCCTCTTCGCCTTTCTGCTCCCTCTGGTCGTGCAGGCCCAAATGGAAACCCGGGTCCGCCCGGATAACCTCCGGGAAAAAATGGAAGTGGTGGCTGTCCCCCGGGAAATGACCGCCGATTCGCTGGTGCAGTATATCTACAACCTCGACCCAGATGATTACGGCATCGAATACCGGCAGAAATTCGGCTGGCTGAAGCTGTCCGACAAGTTCGACACTGATGAATTTTACCAGTGGACGAAGCAGTACTGCATCGAGCGGGTAGGCGAGGAGTATTTCTACGACAATTTCCGGTTGGACTGGCACAGCTTCAAGGACGAGGCCGCCACCGAAATCTACGAAATCCGTTATTACTTCTTCCCGCCCGGTTTCGAATTTGCCCACCAGCGCATCATCTTTAAAAAATTTGCTTTTCTCGGCATCGAAGAAGTGGAAACGCCCGCCAACCTGCCCGACTGCCGCGAAGACCCTGCCCCCTGTGTTTTCCCGGTAACTTACGAGGAAGCCAGGCGGATCGCCGCCGAACAGGTCGTAAAAGGGCGCGACATGCAGTTGTTCGTCCGGGAGCTGAATGCCGGTTATGAGTGGGAATGCGCAGCTACCGGCGCTGACGGCTGGTACAGCGAAAATTTTACCATCGACGCCCGCACGGGGGAGGTGTCGGCGCCGACGAAGTGGCATCGGATTGACTGAAAAAAGAAGATGGGTTTACAGACTGGCACCGAACAATTTCTCCACCTCTACTTCCATGCCAAAGGGCGGGATTTCCACTTTCTCATCCGGAAGGTAGATCCGGCGCAGCTTGTACTGATCCTTTGCAGGCTGGGAATATACCTCAATATAATGTCCAGGCCATTTACCAGCTTTCTGCAAAGAAGCCCACCCCCCAAAGCAGGCGGTTAACCTGCAGCGCCTCCGACGGGGCGCCGAGCGCAACTCCATAGGAAAAGCTGGGCCGGATCGCCAATGCCATTCGGTTGTGGACGGGGTGCCGGAAACCAAGCGAAAGTTCCGTCCTGAACTCCTGTCCGGGGAATAGAGCCCCCTTTGGCGCATTCAGCGACTTCAGGTAAATGGCGTCCATTTGGGCGTCTACGGTTCCGTTGTTTCTTCCAAACAGGCGGCAGCGCAGCCCGCCTCCCACGCCCAGTTGGTGGAATCCGCCCGCTATTTCCTCCGAGCGTTGGCTGTAGCCCTCGAAGAAGAGCGGTTCCGTGCTGTTTCGGGGTTGGATGAGCGCTAAGCTGCCCTCATCCTTTTCGATGCGCTCCAGCCGGGCGGTAGTTTGGGTGAAGCTATATCTTGCCTGCACGCCCAGGGAAAGGCGGGTGGAGAGCGGCCAGCGGGCCCCGATCATGGTGCCCAGGCTCCAGTCCTGGCGCCCATCCTCCAGGGCGTAAAAGTGAACGTCATCTCGCCGGTCCGGAATGGCGTGGTAAAAATGAGCGGCCGGCAGGAAGCCCCATTCCCAGGAAGGTTTGCCGGAAAGGGCAGATTCGGGAGCAGGGAGGGCAGGCAGGGGGTGGAACGGGGAAGGCAGGGCCGGGATGGCGCCCGTATCCTGCAAACCGGCGACGGGGCCAGGGGAAGAGCCTGGCAAAAGCGCCTTTTTTGTTTTCTTTTCGGATAGCCCGGATATTGGCATACGGCTTTCTTTCGGAGCAGGGAAAGGAGGAGCATTATGGGCAGCGAGGGATTCGGGTGGTTCCAGTTTGCCATATCTCCGGGCTTTGATGCCGGCAGGCACCGGTGCAGGATGAAGGGGCCGGCGGGATGGAGCTGGCGTTGCGCCCGTTGGCCGGGCAGTCCCGGCTGCAGATTCCCGCCCGGGTGCGCCGGCGGATGAAGTTTCGGGGCTGCTGTCCGCATCCGGGCGGGAATCCTGTCCGGCTTTTGTTGCTGCAGGGTGAGAAAGCGGAGAAGCTTCGGCTCCCGGGAGGATGGCCGGATCAGAATCCTGCCATCCCAGCCCTCCTGCGGCCACCGCCAGGGCTGCCAGGATGAGCAGGCGGATGACCCGCCGTTTCCTCCGCCGGGTTGCCAGGCGTTGTCGGATAGCGGCAAAGCCGCCGGGGGGCAGCGGCGGATCCTGGCCGGCGAGCCGGGACCGAAGGCCTCCTTCGAAGAATTGATCATACTCACTTTTCATAGCTGTGTATTCCGAATTTTTCCACAATGGTTTTTTGCAGCCAGCACTTTGCTTTGTGCAGCTGGCTTCTGGAGGTGGCCTCCCGGATGCCCAGCATCCGGCCGATCTCTCCGTGGCTGTAGCCTTCCATGACATGCAGGTTGAACACCAGGCGGTAACCGTCGGGCAGTTGCTGCACCAGGGCCAGCAGTTCTTCCGCAGAAAGCGCTTGGATGATCTCGTGTTCCTGGTAGGCGGGGGAGTTGTTATGGATATTCCATTCCGTAACTTCCACCACCTGCGCCCGCTTGCGGTAATACCGGATGACTTTGCTGATCACGATCCTGTAAATCCAGGAAACGATGCGCTCCGGGTGCTTCAGCGAGCCGATCTGTTCAAAAATGGCGATAAACGACTCCTGGAAAATATCCTCGGCGTCTGCGGAATTGGATGCATACCGGAGGCAGGTGGCCATGACAAGCCTGCCAAAATGCCCGTACAGGGCTTCCTGGGCATGGATATCTCCCCGCTGGCAACCTTCAATGACCGCAAGGGCGACCGGCTTATGTCGGGTGTCTTCCGGCATGCTGACAAAACAGGTTCCGTGAGCGTTCTTCAGGCCATCATTCGACGACCTCTATTTCTACATAAGTATACAGAAAATATTTACAGGATTGCGGATAGGAGGGGCAATCGTGGAACTGCATCTGGCCCAGGCAGTCCTGGTCCTGTAAATCGTAACACAATTCGTAGACCTTCCCGCTTTTGCCGGTAAAATCGGCTGGAGGAATAAATTCGAGCCGGGCCGATTGCGTACTGATGTAAATTTCGAACCCTTCGTCCCCCAGTTCCGGGTGATCGTACTCAGCTACCCCGGCGTTGCCACCCCGTTCATAGTCGCAGAACAATTCCAGCAGCTCGGATTCGAAGCTTTCTCCTTTTTTGATGGAATAACTCAGCGGCATGCCCAGGTAAGCCGGCTCGAATTCATTGACGACACAGAACAGGGCGGGATCCGAACGTACCACAACCGTGACGGACGCCTCCCGGCCCGGTTCGCGGGCATCGCTCAAGGTGATTTCCTCTTCGTAATTTTTCCTGCTTGCCAGCGGCTGATATTTCAAGTACCGGTTATCCAGCACCGATAAGGCGCCATATTCGGGCTGTTTGGCCACTTCTACGTCGGCGGTGCTGATATCCGGGGAAAGCAGCCCCCGCACGTCGATCAGCCCGGCCCCGGTATGGAGAGCCATCACAACGTTGCCTGCCTCAATCGCGGCCGGTTGTCCGGATTCCGGCAGGGGGTCGTTTTCCAGCACATTGCATTGCCAGAGCAGCAGGGAAAGGAAGAGCAAAAAAGCGACTTTTTTCATGGCTTTGTATTTTTTTGGGCTGTAAGAGACAGAGAGGAAGCAAAACGTTGCCTGGGGGCCGGATTTTTATGAATTTAGGAACATTTAAAAAATAAGTTCGTCGAACTTATTTTTTAACCACTACTTCACGTAAAAAACTGTTCATTTCCAAACACCAACTGTTCGCCTGCGGACAGAATAGACGCAACGCTAATAACCGCCTTCTTGTGATTGCTTGATTATCAAAAACTTAGCGCCCAGGCATGATTTTTGGTGCATCACTCCTAACCGATTTTCAATATGTAGTCCCCAACGCTGGCCAGCGGCCTTACACCCCAACATTTGCCCTGACGAATGGAAGAACCGCAACACCATAACGCCGCAACACCATTAATACCACAACACCACAACACCATTATGCTATCCAACTACTTCAAAATCGCCCTGCGCAACCTCTTCAAATTCAAAGGATACGCCGGGATCAACATCCTGGGGCTGGCCATCGGCCTGGCCTGTTGCCTGCTCATCGTTCAGTATGTCCGCTACGAATGGAGCTACGACCAGCACCATCGGAACGGGGAAGATATCTACCGCGTATCGACCACCTTCCGAGTAGGAGAGCGCTCGGAAAAAACGGGCACCACGCCTTCTCCCCTGGCGTTTGCAATTAAACAGGACTTTCCGGAAGTGGTGGAAAGCGCACGGGTTTTTAAAGCGCCGGGAGTGGATAAATTTGTGCTGAAAACAGGTGACAGAGCATTCACTGAAGAAAAAGGCGTATATGCCGACAGCACCTTTTTCCGCCTGCTCACCTATGATTTTGTCGCCGGCGACCCCGAACACGCTCTGGACGAACCCTTCTCGGCAGTGCTTTCCCGGCGCCTGGCCGGCAAGCTCTTCGGCAACGAGAACCCCATCGGCAAAGTTGTGGACATTGAAAGCCTGTGGGGGGAAGCCCCCTATACCGTTACAGGCGTCTTTGACCAGGATGCTCACCAGTCGCACATCGAAGCCAACCTGTACATTTCTTCCATGAGCGGCGACGTAGGCCGCCGGTTCTACCGCCTGGAGGAGTGGGGCGGCAACAATCTCTTTTATACTTACATTCAACTGCGCCCGGGCACCAGCCCCAAAGCCCTGGAGGAGAAGCTTCCAGCCTGGCTGGAAGGCTATGCCGGCGACCGCCTCCGGCAACTGGGCTTCAGCAAGGAGCACTTCCTGGAACCGGTCGGGGACATCTACCTGCGGCCGGAAACCAGCAACCCTGTCGGGCCTGTCGGCAGCCTTTCCTATCTGTACATCCTGGGATCTATCGCCGCCTTTATCCTGTTCATTGCCTGCATCAACTTTATGAACCTGGCCACCGCCAAGGCCACCGTCCGGGCGCAGGAGGTAGGCATCCGCAAGGTGATCGGCGCCACTCGGGCCACCCTGCTGAAGCAGTTCCTGAGCGAGGCTCTCCTGTACACCTGCTTCGCCATCGTGCTGGCCTATGCCGTAGCCAACCTCGCCCTGCCCGTTTTCAACCAACTAATGGGCCGGGAACTGACGGCCAACCTGGTGCAGGACCGCGTTTTGCTATTGGTGCTGCTGGGGTTTGTCCTTCTCACGGCCGGGCTGGCCGGCGGCTACCCTGCCGCCTATCTCTCTTCCTTCAGCCCCACCCAAATCTTTCAGGGCAACCTGGGCAGCCAGCTTTCTGCCCAGCGGGTGCGCAAAGGGCTGGTGGCCGTGCAGTTCGTCGTCTCTATAGCCCTCATCCAGGGCATACTGGTGATCCATCAGCAGATGCAATACATCCGGAACAAAAACCTGGGGTTCGACAAGGAGCAAAAGATCATCATCCCTTACCACAGCGAGGCTTCCTACGCCAATTTTACAGCCTTTAAAAACGAAATACTGAAGGAGGGCCTGGCCACCGCTGCGGGAGGTACGTCCAGTTATCCTGGTTCATTTAATATTGAGGACATGATCATGTATGGCGAGGGGCAGGTTTCCGAAGAAGGCCATCACGCTTTCATGACGTATATCGACCCCGACTACCTGCGCCTCATGCAGTTCGAACTGGCAGAGGGCCGCTTTTTTGACCGGAACCGCATTGCCGATACGGCCCGGGCAACGGTCATCAACGAAACGCTGGCCCGGGGCCTGGGCTATACGCCCGAATCGGCAGTCGGAAAGCGGATGTTCTTCAACTGGGGGGAGGAGCAGTACAGCTTCCGCATCATCGGGGTGGCGAAGGACTTCCACGCCTCCTCCCTCCACCGGAAGATCGACGGTTGCGCCTTTTTCTGGGATAACCGCGAGGCGCACAATTTCCTGGTAGCCAACGTGCAGATGGGCAGGCTGGACGAGACAACCGGCCGCCTGGAAGCCCTCTGGAACCGCCTCAACCCGGATGCCCCCTTCGAGTACTACTTCCTCGACGAAGAGCTGCAGCAAAACTACCTGGCCGACCGGCGCATGGGCGGGCTGGTGCTGTGGGGCACCCTGCTGGCCATTTTCGTCTCCTGCCTGGGGCTGCTCGGGCTGGCGACCTTTTCCGCCGAGCGCCGGGCCCGGGAGATCAGCGTCCGGAAGGTGCTGGGGGCTACGGTGGCCAATATCGTGGCCCTGTTGTCCAAAGACTTCCTCCGCCTGGTGCTGATCGCCTTCGTGCTGGCCACCCCCCTCGCCTGGTATTTTATGAATGGCTGGCTGCAGGAGTTTGAGTACCACATCGCCATGCCGTGGTGGGCTTTCGGGCTGGCTGGCGCCCTGTCGGTGGCGATTGCCTTTGCAGCTATCGGCTGGCAGGCGCTGAGGGCGGCGAGGGCTAATCCGGCGGGGGCGTTGAGGAGTGAGTAGGGCTTCCGGAATTAAGTTTTTCCACCGGCCAGGGCAACATGCCGTTAATCGTTATTGGTTATTTACGGGGTAGCGAGTGCATGCCCATTATTCTAAGAGCAAGAAGGAAACGTAGTTGCTCTCAATACCATTGATGTATTCAACCTGTCCAAAGCACAACACCCGATTCGCTCCTGAAAGAACTCCAGGATACAAAATGCATCGCCGGCGAATGGGTGGAAGAACAGCTTAAAGTTCTTTGATGCAGCAAGAAACAATTCCTGGAACCGGCCTGGGATATCTGCCTGCGCCTGGGAACAAGTAAACCCGGAAGGTGGTAAAGGCAACGGGGTAAACGGTATTCCGTTATTCAAAAACTTCTGCCAGTGGAAGGGAAATACCCAACGCAACATCCTGAAGCGTATCCGCCGCCCGGAACATCTCATAGTCGTCGGGCGAGGAGAAGACATATATATTACCCAGCGGCAGCAATACGATCCAGCAGGAGCGGACGCCGTGTTCGAAATATTTGCCGGCTTTGTCGACCAACTCGTTGAGGGTCTGGCTGGGGGAGATGATCTCGATAGCGCAAAGCGGCGGCTCGGTCATGGTAGTTATACTGGCGAACGCGTGGTTTTGTCAGGAACAAAACCAGCGATGCCTGTATATACTGACCCGGCGGGTTTTGTAGTCGACAAAACCTGCCGTGCGTCAGTATACATCCTGGCGCAGGTCGAGCGGCATTTTTGGATAAATGCAGATATCCGGAACGGAAGGCCAGTCGGAGAGGTCGAGGCTCAGTTCGGAAGCAATGCGGTACTTTTGCTTGTAGGAGAGGCCCAACTCCCTGATGAGGTTGGCCTGGATAATGCTGTGATTCAGAGAGGGCATAGGCTTATGGCGTCCGGTTTCGTATTCGGAAAGCTTGGCTTTTTGCATGGCTCGGTTTTTATCAAAGATACGGAATTGGTCGTAAAGATACCACCTACCTGCGAAGTCTTAGCTCATCAGCAACAACCACACCTGCGTCGTAAAGAAACAAACAACCAAGCCCAGGACGATTGGCAAAAAAGTAGCCACCAGCGTCCATTTGGCGCTGTTGGTTTCCTTGTAGATGGTGTAGATCGTCGTTGAACAGGGGTTGTGCAGCAGGCTGAACAGCATCAGGTTGACGGCCGTGAGCAGGGTCCAGCCTCCTCCCCGCAGGATGTTGCCGGTATCGGCGATAGAATCCAGTTCGAACATCACGCCCGCCCCTTCGCCGGCCATGCCCGCGCTGAGCACCGTCAGCATCAGGATGGTGGGGATGACGATCTCGTTGGCAGGGATGGCGATGACGTAAGCCAGGAGGATCACCCCGTTCAGCCCGAAGACAAAGGCAAACGGGTCGGTAAGCCGGATGAAGTGCTCGGCCAGGCTGAGCTCGCCAATGTGCACATTGGCCACCAGCCAGATGACCAGCCCGGCCGGGACGGCGAACACGATGGCCCGCCACAGCACGAAGATGGTTCGGTCGATCAGGGACGTATACAGGGTTTGCAGGATGCGGGGCGGCCGGTAGGGCGGCAGTTCCAGGCTGAAGGCGCTGGCCTCTCCCCGCAGCACGGTCTTGCTCAGCCCCCAGGAGACGGCCAGGCTGAACAGGATGCCCAGCACGGCGATGCCCACCACTGCCCCGGCGGAAACCAGCCCTGCCCAGTGGGCCGGCACCGCCCCGCCGATGAAAATGGTGGCGATCAGGATTTGGGTGGGCCAGCGGCCGTTGCAGAGGGAAAAGTTGTTGGTGATGATGGCGATCAGGCGCTCCCGCGGGCTGTCGATCACGCGGGCGGCGATCACGCCGGCGGCATTGCAGCCGAAACCCATGCTGAGCGTCAGCGCCTGCTTGCCATGCGCGCCGGCCTTCCGGAAGAGGTTGTCCATGTTGAAGGCCACCCGGGGCAGGTACCCGAGGTCTTCCAGCAGGGTGAAGAGCGGAAAGAAGATGGCCATCGGCGGCAGCATGACCGAGACCACCCAGGCCATGGACAGGTAGGCACCGTCGATCAACAGGCCGTCCAGCCACCAGGGCAGGCCGATGGAGGCGGCCAGGCTTTTCAGGGCGGGGTGGGCCATGTCGATCAGCAGGTTGGCCAGCAGGCCCGAGGGGTAGTTCGCCCCGGAGACGGTGAGCCAGAAGACGAGGGCCAGCAGGAGGAACATGATGGGGAAGCCCAGCCAGCGGCTCGTCACCCAGCGGTCGATCTTCAGGTCGAGGCTGTAGGCGGGCTTGTCGCTTTCCATCCGGGTTGTCTTCCGGGCGATCTTGGATGCCTCTTTGTAGATGGACTCGATGATCGTGTCGTGAAAATCCATGCCCAGGTCCCAGCGCAGGTTGTTGGCCAGCGACAGTATTTCTTCGCTTTGGGATGAGGTTTTCTTTTCCATCAGCTGTTTGAGGTTTGAATGGGTAAAGAGGCGGAGCTCAACAGCCCCAGTTCGCCGGTCCGCACTGCTTCCACGATGGCCTGGTCGCCTTCCAGCAGCCGCAGGGCCACCCAGTTCAGGTTAGGCAGGCCGGGGAATTGCGCTTCCAGTTTTTTCGCCAGGGTGGAAACGGCGCGGTTCAGTTTGGGAGAACGGCTGCGGACGCGGTGAGGCTTGCAGAGGTACTTCCCGGTGGCCACCTCTTCGATGGCGGCGATGAGCCGGGGCATGCCTTCCTTCTGCCGGGCTGCCGCCGGAATGACCGGGATGCCCAGCTCCCGCGAAAGGGCCCGGTCGTCGATTTCGATCCTGTTGCGATGTGCTTCGTCCATCAGGTTGAGGCACAAGACGGCGCGATCGGTGATTTCCAGGACCTGAAGCGCCAGGTTGAGGTTGCGTTCCAGCCGGGTGGCGTCGGCAACAATAACGGTGACGTCAGGCCTGCCGAACAAGATGAAGTTCCGGGCCACTTCCTCATCGGTACTGGTAGAAAGCAGCGAATAGGTGCCGGGCAGGTCCACCACCTTGTAGCGGGCCTCTCCGTAGGAATATCCCCCTTCGGCGCGGGTAACCGTTTTGCCCGGCCAGTTGCCGGTATGCTGCCGGAGGCCGGTGAGGTTGTTGAAAACAGTGCTCTTCCCGGTATTGGGGTTGCCGGCCAGGGCGACGACGTAGTCGACCCTGTCCATGGCAATGCCCAGCCGGATGAGGTTTTCTTTATGATGTACCGGGCAGTTTTCACAATCCTGATGCCTGTTCATTGGTCGAGGTTTCTTTTTTGTTGATAAAAATGAGGCTGGCATGGTCCTTCCTGATGGCGATGGTGGCCCCCATGATCCGGTATGCGACGGGGTCGTTGGAGGCGCTTCTCAATTCGGCCGAAATGATGGTTCCGGGTACGATACCGAGGTCCATCAGCCGCCGTCTCTGCTGGCCGCGGCAGTTGGGGGATATGCCGGCCACTTCTGCTTTTTCTCCTAGCTCCAGGGAGGAAAGGAGTTCGTATTTTTGAAGCGGCAAAGCCTGCTTTTCAGGGAGCAATTCCACCGTGATGCTGGAGGCAAACAGGGGCGTGAGGGCGCATTCCTCCCCATTGGCGGCAAAGGTAATCTTTCCTTCGGCCACGTCCATGACGTAAACCTCCATGCCGGGATAAAGCCCCAGAGCCGTCAACTGTTCATAAATGGTGTGGGGTTCGTCTTCGATATGCAGAATCTGGGCGATCTCTCCTTCCTGAAGGTTGCTGAGGGGCTGCCCCTTGTGGGCGGGCAGCTCGCCCCGGGCGGAGGGTATGGGGTCGCCGTGCGGGTCGAATACCGGATTGCCGATCCGGGCGGCAAGTTCGTCGGCTGCCTCCAGGGTCATATTGTGTTCCTGCCGGTCGGCCTCGCCGTGCCATTCCATCGGCCCCACCCCCGTTTCGTCGGCAAGGTAACGTTCCCAGACACGGTGTACCCGGATGATGCGCAGGGCATACGACCGGCCGGTGTCGGTCAGGTGAAAGTCCTGCTCTTTCATGGTGATCAGGCCCATGGCGCGCAGGCGGTTCAGCAGGGGCGCCGCCTTGTCGGCGGAGATGCTTAGGTTGCCGGCGATGCTGTTCAGCCCGCACGAAATGCCTTTATACTCGCAATCAAACAGAAACTTGAGCGCATCTTCCAACAGAATTCGCTGGGTATTCATTCGGGCCTTGTTCAATAAGGAAAGGAGCCCCCGCTTTGGCCAGAGGGCCCAGAGCAAGACAGCCAGTACTCCTGCGCCGACCAACAGAGCAATCCCGGGATTTATTGAACTCATAACTGCAATTTATTAGTTAACCTCCAGAAAAGAAAATGGTTTCTACAAACCTAATCAATTTTTTAGTTAATACAAATATAAAAATTTAGATTAGTCTAAAAAAATTTGGCGCATTTTTTTTGAAAATGCATGCCTGCAACTGCCCGGACACAAATTAAAGGAGGTTTAACAAACTATTAACGGGGTAAAAGAAGTTGTGTAAGTAGATGTTTAATACATGGCCGATCAAAAGCAAAAGCTATGAAAAACAAGAAAATATTTTTTCCCATTCTTGCCATATTCTCGTTCGCCGCACTGCCGGCTTTTGGCAACAACTTCTGCCCCACCTGCCCGGACAATGAGGGGCAGGCAGTGCAGCCCATTGAAGTGCTTCGGCCCAACACGGTAACTTCAATCAGCGAAGCTACTGACGCCATCACCCTTCTGGTACCCGAATACGACAACGGCTATCTCCACATTGCCGAGATGATACAGGGCCGGGTGCCGGGCGTTTGGGTAACGGGCACGTACAATACTTACCGCATCCGCATCCGCGGTGCCCTGGGGCCGCCCCTGCTGGTGCTCGACGGCATGCCTTTTTACAACTACGACGACGCGGCGCTGAACAACCTGCTCTGGAGCATCGCTCCGGCCGACGTTGATCGGATCGAGGTTCTCCGGAGCCTGGCCGAAGCCAGTTTGTACAGCCAGGCCGGCAATGGGGTAATCCGGGTGTTTACCCGCCGGGGTACATTCGATGGAGGGGAATAACCGGAATTTGGCTTCTTCATTGCCGGCACAGGGGAATTTCGCTCCATAAACACGAGTGCGCCGGAAAAGCAGTTACTATACTGGCGAACGCGTGGTTTTGTCAGGAGCAAAACCAGCGATGCCAGTATATACTGACCCGGCGGGTTTTGTAGCCGACAAAACCTGCCGTGCGTCAGTATAATATTTCCCCATCCCGAGGCGGGCAGGGTTGCCGGTTACTGGCAGCCGTGCCCGCCTTCTATTGCCTGTCCTGCCCATCGCGCCTTTTCCAGTCCGCTTATTTCCTCCTGTTTCCGGGCAGATGTAACATCTGTCCCGGTATTTTGAAACATATTTACCACGGCCTTCCTTCCCTTTTTCAGAGCTTTGATGCTGAAATAAATGACTTCTTTTATCAGAAGATGAAGTTCTGGAAGTTTCCAAAATCAAGAAAGCTGATCTGGTATCAGATTCGAGAAGTCCTGGTAGGGCTTCTCCTTCTGATACTGTTCCTCCTGCTGATCGAGTTGGTCAATTAGTAGGCCCCGTATCGGCGGGCCGGCCGTTTTACAACGGCAGAGAGGTAAAAAAAAGGCGTATGAAAAGCATAATAACGCTTGTCACAACGGCGGCAATCTTAATGGTCCCGGCCGGGCTGTGCGCTCAGGAAGGGCCGTCGGCCACCATTCGGGGCAGGCTGCTGGACGGGGAGACGGGAGAACCTCTGATCGGCGCCTCGGTGAGCGTCGGCAGCGATGTCGTCGGCACGGCCACCGATTATGACGGGACGTTTGTTCTCAGAAATATAAAGGGCGACAGCGCCACCCTCAACATCAGTTTCATCGGTTTCAACTCCCGATCCGTCGCTGTAGCCCTCGACGCGCCGGAGGTCGGCCTCGGCGACATAGAACTGCGCTCGGACGCTGCTCAGCTGGAGGAGGTCGTAGTCAGCGCCAGCCTGGAGGGCCAGCAGAAGGCCCTGAACCAGCAGCGCACCGCCGACAACATTAAAAATATCGTTTCCGCCGACCTGATCGGCCGCTTTCCGGACCTGAACGTGGCGGAAGCCCTTCAGCGCGTCCCCGGCGTAAATATTTCCAGGGCCAGAGGCGAAGGTTCGACCATTTCCCTGCGGGGAACGCCTGCTCATTTCACCTCCATCAACATCAATGGCGAGCAGGTGCCGTCTACCCAGGACAACGGCGCCCGCAACGAGTCCCTCGACCTGATCCCGGCCGACCAGCTGGCCTCCATGGAGATCGTTAAGGCCATCACGCCCGACATGGACGGCGACGCCATCGGCGGTTCGGTTAACCTGCGCACACCCACTGCCCGGAGCCGGAGCCTGCAACTCCGGGCAGAGGCCGGCGGCGGTTACAACAGCCTCTCGCAGAGTTACAACGGCATCGGCCGGTTCAAGATCGGAAAGCGGTTTTTCGGCAAAGACAAAAGAAGCGCTGGCAAACTGGGCCTGCTGGCCGGGTTCAGCTATTTTGAGACCGACAACGAAGAAGACAAACTGGAGGCCATTTGGTCGTCCTTCGGCGACATCCCCATCATTTCCCTGGGCCGGGATACGGTAGTGATTGAAAACCACCAGATCTCTGACCTGAAAAACCAGCGCACCCGCCTGGGCGCCACCCTTACCCTCGATTACCGGTTCAGCCCGAAGAGCGACATCATCTTCAACTTCATGTTCTCCCGCCGCTCCGACCTCGACGAGCGCAACCGCCTGCGCGTATTCCTCAACGAATCGGCCGGCGTGCAGTGGCAATCGCTCGACACCATCCGGCAAACTGAGCTGCGGCGCGATGTGGCCTTCCGGGACTACTTCTCCGAAAACCTGTCTTACAACCTCGAAGGGAAGCATGGCATCGGGCAGGCCGTGGTCGACTGGGGGCTGTACTACGCCGACAGCCGCCGGGAGGAAGACGGCCTCAACGGCCGCTTTGAAAGAGGATCGGATTACCGGGTGGACCTGGCGGTGGCCAACAGCTCCGACGGCATTTACACCACCTTCCCCCGGTTTCAGGCCATCAACTCCGAATTCGATTTTTACAACCCCTTTATCATCAACGAGGTAAGCCGGTATGACCTGGTGGGCCTCACCCTGGAGTCGGACAATGCCGTCGGCAAGGTCAACTTCCTGTTGCCTTATCAGTGGGCCGGCGCATCCGGCTCCTTTAAAACCGGCGTGAAATACCGGCGGCAGTCCAACGCCCGGAGCCGCGCCAACACCATCTACAACTACTCGGACCCCAACCGGGTGATCGACGAGCGGGAAGGCTTCGCCAGCCTCATCAGCGATTTTGAGGATGAGAACTTCCTGGACAACAACATGCGCTTCGGCGCCAGCATCAACGAAGCAAAATTCCGGGATTTTATCGACGAGAATGTCAACCTCTTCGTTTTCGACCGGATCAGCTCGGACCGCAATACCTTCAACGATACCTACAAGGCCCGGGAAAACATCTTCGCCGCCTACCTCATGAACCGCCTGCAGTTCAGCCGCCTCATGGTGCTGGCCGGCCTGCGGTACGAAACCAACCGGGTGGACTACGACGCCTTCGAGGTCAACAACATCACCGGCGAAGCCCGGCCCGTTTCCGATGGCACGGCCTACGACTTCCTGCTGCCCAACGTCCACCTGCGGTACGCTGTGGACCGCCTCACCAATCTTCGGGCGGCGGCCACCTGGAGCTACGCCCGGGCCAATTTCAACGACCTGGTGCCCTTCCTCAACATCGACGAGGAGGGCTCCCGCATCCTGGCGGGCAACCCCGCCCTGCGGCCCGGCTCCGCCATGAACATCGACCTGATGGCCGAGCGTTACCTGGGCACCGTCGGCATCCTTTCGGGCGGCCTGTTCTACAAAAATATCGACGATTTTCAGTTCAGCCGCAACCTGCGCTTCCTGCGGCCCGGCGACCCCTTCTACGAGGAGTTTCCCGGTTTTCAGTTCCGGCAGGAGCAGAACGGAGAGAACGCCCAGGTCTACGGTTTCGAATTCAATGCGCAGGCAGGGCTCAACTTCCTGCCCGGCGCCCTGAAGGGCATCGGCCTGTACTTCAACTACACCTTCACCGAGTCCGACGCCTTTACCAGCGACCGGGACGACATCAACCTGCCGGGGCAGGCCCGCCACACCTGGAACGCCGCCCTGAGCTACGACTACCGGAGCTTCTCCGCCAAGGCGTCGCTCAATTACAACGGCGCTTTCCTCCGGACGGTAGCGGGCGAGGCCCGCAACGACCTCATCCAGGAGGGGCGCCTGCAGATGGACATCAATGCATCATTCAAATTTATGGACGGGTTCAGGGTATTTGCCGAATTCCTGAATGTAACCAACTCGCCGGCCATCATCTACCAGGGCATCGAAGAGCGCATAGCAGAATACGCCTACTTCGGCTGGTGGAACCGGTTCGGCCTGTCCTATAACCTGTAAAAATCAACCGGACGATGAGAAAGTGCCCCCATATAGCGGCAGTGATAAGCCTGGTGTTGCTCGGCGCGTGCGAAAAGGACGAAAACCGCTTCGAACGCCAGGGGCCGGAGATCAGCCCTTTTGTAGAAGTCGATGTGTTTCGCCAGGAAGCCGGCCAGCCGGTGGAACTGAGCATCGAACTGCGCGCCATCAGCGGCCTGGCAGAACTACAGGTGGTTAAGAACGGGGAAGCCTACGATCAGGTGGAATTCCCGGCCGATAAGCTCATCGCCACCTACGAATTCTACTATGAGGTGGAAAACCTGCCGGACGGCGCTACCATCGAGTTCTCTTTCGAACTCACGGACCAGATGGGAGAAAAAGCCGAACCCTACTCCTTTACCGTGGAGGTTGGCCCGCCCTTCTCCATCACTCCGGCCACCGTTTCCGGCGCCGCCGTGCAGGCCATTGCCGGCAGGATCAACCGCAACATCACCCTGACATCCGACAACATCTATCTCATCGACGGCCTGGTGTCTGTGGAAGGCAACAGCACCCTTACCATTGAGCCCGGAACCACCGTATTGATGCGGGCTTTTCAGGGCACGGAAGATTCGCGCCTGGCCATCACCCGAGGCTCGCGCCTCGTGGCAGAAGGAACCAAGGATGCCCCGGTCGTTTTTACCAGCAGCCGCACCCTGGCCGGCGATGCGGCCCGGGCCGACTGGGCGGGCATCTTCCTCTATGGCAGGGCCCGCACCAACCAGGGCGCCGCCATCTTTGAAGAGGGGTTTGTCTACGGAGGCACGAATGACAGCGACAACTCGGGCACGCTCCGCTATGTGCGCATAGAATACGCCGGCAAGAACGACGCCGACGCCATACAGTTTTACGGCGTCGGCTCCGGTACCCGGCTGAGCTATATCCAGGTGTTTCAGTGTGAAGACAACGGAATCCGCTTCAAGGGAGGAGCGGCCAGCCTGAAATACGCCGTCGTGTCCGAACACGGCGCCTATGGCCTGTGGGCTGAGCACGGCTGGCGCGGCCGGGGGCAGTTCTGGGTTTTCCAAACCTCCATCGCCGCCACCATCATTCCGGTCAACTTCAACAACCAGGCGCGGTCGGTGGAGCTGAGGAACGACGCCAACGACTTCCTCCTGCAGCCTGCCACCTACGCTCAGTTGTCCAACATCACCATGATCGGCAACGGCAACACCGACCTGGACGGCACCCGCCGGGGCTTCAGGATCCGGCGGGGCGCCATGGGCGTCATTCAGAATATCATCGCCACCAACTTCCCGGACGATGGTGTGCGGGTGGAGGATGTGCCCCCGGAAAAACTGGAAGACGGAACCATGGTGCTGGCCAATGCCCGCTCGTTCAGCAACCGGTCCGACTTCGATGAACAGGCGGAGGACTACTTCCTTGTCCAACCCGGCTTCAACGTGAGCGATGAACCCGTGCCCGGTATCTCGCCGGCGAACTTCGTCGGCTCAGCGCCCAGCAGTTTTGATCCCGCTTCCCTCGACAGCTGGTTCTCTTCCGCCCCCTACATCGGCGCCGTGAAAAACGCCGAAACCGACTGGACGGCAGACGGGCAGTGGTGCAAAAACCCGGATGGATCTATCCGATAGGACACTAATATTGTAAACTAAATAAACCACATAATCATGAAAATTAGAGTACGTCTGCTGTCACTCAGCGCAATAGCACTAACCGGCCTGCTGGCCTTTTCCTCCTGCGGAAATAAGGACGACGAGCCTGCTCCGAACTTTGCCGCGCCCGTCCTGACCGTTGCCGGAGATGCTTCGGCAACCCTGAAACCAGGCGCCACGGTGGAAGTCAACCTGAACATCAACGCCGAGGGCGGCCTGCGCTCCATCATCGTCAACCGGAATGGGGGCTTCCTGGAAGAAATAGACCTGGCGGACCCAATGGCCACAACCTATCAGTACACCGGAGACGCCGTCCCGGACAGTGCCATTGAAGGAGAAGAGATCACGTATGAATTCATCGGAGTGAACACCCGGAATACACAGTCGGCGCCGGCCGGCTTTATGGTGAGCGTCGCCGTTTACGACCTCGTCAACTTCAACTCCGTGGTCGGCGATGTCTATGAGGTGGCCATACCCACCGATGGCAATGTCGCACAGGGCTCCGCCGTCACTTTTTCCTCGGGAAGGAGCTACTACGTTTCCAGCTCTCTCAATTTTGAGGACGGTTCCAGCCTCACCATTGAAGAAGGAGTAACGCTTTACCTCAACGCTGATGCCGACGCCCCCGTTTTCGTGGAAATCCAGCCGGCGGCCAGCCTGTCCATTCAGGGCACTGCCGCCGCGCCGGTCGTGATGACCTCCTCCCGCCTCATCACCGGCGATACGCCCGAACCCGGCGACTGGGAAACCTTCGAGCTGGAAGGGACTGCCGGCAGCAGCATCAGCTATCTGCGGATCGAATACGCCAACGAAGGTTTCCGGGTAGATGATTGCGACGACTCCAACAAGATCGAATACGTCTCCGTTTTCCGGACCGCCGGAGAGGGCATGTACATCACGGGCGGAAACGTGGGCGCCAAGTATCTGGCCTCCATAGAAACGGGAGATTCCAACTTCCGCCTGGGCGACGACTATACCGGCAACCTGCAGTTCCTGATCGCCTATAATGCAGGCGGAGGAGGCGAAGCATTCTATCTGCGGGAGAACTCCAACGTGACGATTGCGAACGTGACGGTTGTCGGTCCCGGCGCCACCACCAACATGCCGCCCGACGAGTTTGAAAACGCCGGCATCCGCTTCCGGTCCACCACCGGTGGAAAGGTGTACAATGCAGTGGTCACCGGTATGCCCGACTGGGGTGTGCGGGCGCAGGAAGCCGTGCCCACCGATATCAACGGCCCGGTGGTGCTGGCCTACAGCCACGTTTACGACAATGCATCGAGAGATGACGACGACGCTGTCATCTTCTTCACCGAAGCGAGCTTTATGAATTCCGAAGAACCAATAGAAGGTATCACGGTAGGGTCTGTGGCGCCGAACGCAGTAGTGGCCAGTGAGTTCGACCCCGCCAGCCTGGGCGGTTTCTATTCCCCGGCCGCCTTTAAAGGGGCGGTCCAGGACGCCGGCAACGACTGGACTGCCGGCTGGGTAAGAAACCCGGACGGCTCCATGCGGTAAACCACAAAAGCACTGCAGCCCGGGGGTTGTGTCCGTGGCCGGATGCCGGCGCAGAACGCAGCCCCCAATTTTTTTAACCGCAACCTTGCTATGAAAAAGACATTCGCCCTATCCCTTTTCATTTTCGCCATGGGCCTGCTTGCGGCCCAGCCTGCGGAGAAAAACCTGCCGCCGGACTTTCCACAGTTTGATTTCCGGCCTTCGGCCCGGCCCGATCGCATCCTGCTGGCCTGTGCGGAAGATCCGGCAACCGCCCAAACCGTGATCTGGCGCACGGACACTTCCATCCGGGAAGCTTACGCCGAAATTGCCCGGGCGGACCCTTCTCCCGAATTTGACGAATACGAGCGGAAGTTCAGGGCCGAAACGAAGGTGCTGCTCAACGATTTTGCGGTGGCGGCTTACCATCAGGCTACGTTTACCGGCCTGCAGCCGGGCGCCCTCTACGCCTACCGGGTGGGGAGCGGCCCTTACTGGAGCGAATGGATACAGTTCAGGACGGCCGAAGCGGCCTTTCAGCCGTTCTCCTTCATCTATATGGGAGATGCACAGAACGATCTTTACTCTCACTGGGCGCGGGCCATCCGGGCGGCCTACTGCCGGGCGCCCGGCGCCGGGTTCATCCTGCACGCCGGCGACCTGATCAACCACAGCCAGAATGACTATGAATGGGGCGAATGGTTTGAGGCCGGCAGCTTTATCCACCGCAGCATTCCTTCAATAGCCACCCCCGGCAACCACGAATACATCAAGGATACGCTCGGCAATAAGATCGGCCTGAGCCCCTTCTGGAACGCCCAGTTCCAGTTCCCGGACAACGGCCCGCCAGGGTTGGAGGGCCAGTGTTATTATATCGATTACCAGGGCGCCCGCATCATATCCCTCAATTCCAACCAGGATTATGAGGTACAGGCCGAATGGCTGGAAAAAGTGCTGGCCGGCAACCCCAACCGGTGGGCTTTCGTCACCTTTCACCATCCGGTGAGGTCCACTTCGAAGGACAGGCAACACCAAACGGTATTGTCGCTTTGGAAACCCATACTGGACAAGCACCGGGTGGACCTCGTCCTGCAGGGCCATGACCACGCCTACGGCCGCGGCCAGAACCTGGAAACAAGCCCCGACAGCAGTGATGCTTCCTCCGGTACCGTCTACGTGGTTTCCGTCAGCGGCGCCAAAATGTACCCCCTGGCCGAACAGCCCTGGATGAGCCGGGCAGCGGAAAACACGCAGCTCTATCAGGTGGTGGAAGTCTTTATGGACCACCTGATCTACCGTTCCTATACTACGGGAGGAGAGGTGTATGATGCCTTCATCCTGCTCAAGAGGCCCGGCAGGCCGAATGAGATCCTGCCGCTCCCCACCGATATTCAGGAAGAGCGCCGGTTCATCAATACACTGGTTGGCCCGGATGAGCGGTGAGAGAGATATGTCGAATGGGGGCCTCTGGCAATTGTTGGATCGTTGACAAAAGCAACCCTGAATGAAGCTTTCCCCTTTTCTCGTTTTTTTTCTGTTCCTGACGCTCTTTTCCGGCGGCCTGGCCGCTCAGGGAACGGAGCAGTGCCGGGCGTATCTGCGCGGCGACACCCTCGTCCTGTCGAATGCCGTTACCACTCATTACTATCAGTGGAACGGAGGCAACATCGCCCCCCTGCGGTTCGAAATCCGGGATGGGGCGGCGCTATCGTTTCCGGAGCAGCCTCTCCCGGCTTTCGCCTTATCGGAGGAGATGCCCGCTCCTCGTGAAGGGAAGCTGTCCACTTCCATCCGGCGATTATCTCCGCTGGACAGCCCCTACCTGGAGGTTCGGGTAGAGTTTCGCCTGGATTCCCTGCAGGCCAGGCGGATAGTAAAGATATTTCCGGGCACCGTCCTTTTCAGCCATCATTTTTATCTGAAAGGTGCAACGAGCCTGCAGTGGGGGGCACCACCCGAAAAGGAAAGCCGGGAAATGATTGAACAGGCCGTCGGCGGCCGGGCCTTGCCGGCGGCGAGAATAGCTGCCTTCCCGTTGCGCAGCCCCCACTGGCGGGCAACGATTGTTTCCTTCCGGGAAGCCACCGACCACCACAATACGCTGCTGCAGGAGCAGGAATACCTGGCGTACAACAAGCCTGCCCGCCTGGCCGGAAACATGCTTCTGATGGCCAATCCCACGGAACAGGCCTCCCTGCTGATCATCAAGGAAGCTCCATTGGGGGAGAGCCAGCATGGTTATCCGGGCACCGATTTCGTACTGCGGCAGGAAGCGCTGGAGGCCGTCGGCCCGGGCGTATTGCCTGCCGACATCCGCCGCGACAGCTGGGTGCGGGGCTATGGATATGCCGTTGGGATAAGCGACAATACAGAACGGAGCCAGTTGATGGCCATCCGGGCATACCAGAAGGCGGAGCGCGGGCTCATCCGAAGCCGCGACGAGATGATCCTGACCAACACCTGGGGCGACCGCAGCCGCGACAGCCGGATGAACGAAGCCTTCATCCTGGAAGAAATCGCCGCCGCCGCCCGGCTGGGTGCCACCCACCTGCAACTGGACGACGGCTGGCAGCAAGGCCTTTCCAAAAACTCCGCCTCCCGGGCCGGGCGCCGGTGGGACGACTGGAGCAGGGAAGACTGGCTGCCGCACCGGGAGCGGTTCCCCAATGGCCTCAGGCCTGTCGTAGAGGAAGCCCGCCGGCAAGAGGTGGAGATTTGCCTCTGGTTCAACCCCAGCAAAACCAACGGGTACGAACAGTGGGAGCGCGACGCCGACATCCTCATCGGCTACTACCGGGAATGGGGAATACGCGTTTTCAAGATCGATGGCATCGGCCTCAGGAGTAAAAAAGCGGAGCTCAACCTGCGCCGGTTTTTCGACAAAGTGCTGCTGGCCACCGGCGGGCAGGTAGTGTTCAACATGGACGTCACCGCCGGCCGCCGCATGGGCTACCACTACTGTACCGAATACGGCAACATTTTTCTGGAAAACCGCTATACAGACTGGGCCAACTACTACCCTCACCGTACCTTGCGCAACCTGTGGATGCTTTCGAAATACGTCCCCCCCGAAAAGCTGCAGATAGAATTCCTGAACCCCTGGAGGAATGCCGTCCGTTATCCGGCGGACGACCCCCTGGCGCCCGCCAATATCCCTTTCGGCTACCAGGTAGCCGCTACCTTCATGGGCCAGCCTCTGGCCTGGATGGAGCTGAGCGGGCTGCCCGCAGAGGCTGCGCCGGCGTCGGATCTCCTGCACCGGTATAAAGCCCTGCAACACGACATCCACCGGGGCGCTATCCTTCCCATCGGCCAGGAGCCCGACGGGTTTGGCTGGACGGGGTTCCAGTCCATCATCAATGACAAAGAAGGCTTTTTCCTCATTTTCCGGGAAAACCACCCGGAAAAGGCCCGGCGCCTGCCCACCTGGCTGGACAGTGGCAGAAGGGTGAACTTCATCCCCCTGCTGGGCGCAGGCGAGCCTTTTGAGGCGGTTACCGGCGAAGGCGGTGGGGCCGTTTTCCAATTGCCCGCGCCTTTTTCCTTCGCCCTTTACGCCTATGAAGTAGCGGATTAGTCAGAGCCCCCGTACCCGTATGGCGCTGATCAGCGTTTTGCCCTTTTGGGCTTTCAGCGCCACCTGAATGCCATGCCCGCCTGCCGCCTGTGCCTCCACCCGGAACCGCAGGGGGTAATTGTACCCGTATGTTTTCAGCAGGTCGAGAGCGGAGTAGACTGTTTTGCCGTTGATCAAGATGTCGAATATCCGTTCCCCTCCCGGGTGGTAAGGCGATTCGATTCCTTCCACGAACCGGCGGGAAGCCGGAAAATTTTCCACGAGGAGCAGTTCCACCTCGTACCAGCCGTCGGGCACGTCGAAGCGGTAGCCCTCGCCGCCCACCCGCATGGTTTGGTAAAGAGGCACGAACTCATCAACCGTCAGGATGTCTTCTTTGGTGCCGACCTTCTTGCTCACGTAGAGCGGTTCGCCCCCGATGTGGCCCCAGCTTCCCGGCTCGTAGGGCTTGTCGGGCAGCCAGGTGGTTTTTCCTTTCTCATCAAAGAAAGAATAATTGCACCCGGCGTTGACGGGCAGGTCGATCGGGCCGGAATAGCCGGCCAGCTCGGTGGGGGCCCAGACAAAGTCGATGGCGAGTTCGTCCCGGATGCGTTCTCCATTATGCATGCCTTCGGCCATAAAAACATGCCGGCCCGATACGAAGGGCGCCTGCCAGGTTGCGCTGTAGTTGGCCGTTTTTTTCCTGCCCAGCGGTTTGCCGTTAAGGGACAGTTCCACTTCGGGCAGGTTGGCGTACACCTGTACCGGCTGAAACACGGCGTTTTCTCCCTCTTTCGGGTAGCCGCTCCGTTGTGTCCAGTTGGTTTCCGCGATCTTCACTACCGGCTGTTCCGACAGGGCGGCCTGAAACAGGAAGTAGGGGTCTTTGGGCATTCTGTCGGCAGTGGCCAGGCCTTTGTTATTGAGGTGGGGGTTGGAGTCGATCCGGCGTTCGGAGCTGAAGTCGATCAGGTTCCAGACGGCCGCGCCGGCGATGTAGGGGCGTTCCTGTATCTGCTCCAGGAAGCTTTCCAGGAAGCGCTTCTGCCCTTCGACGGTGAAATCGAAGCGCTCGGGCGCGGCGCTGTGCAGGCGGGGGTCGCTGCCGGCGCCGTATTCGCTGATGATGTGAATTCGGCCCGGGTGCTTGGCATGCTGCTCATCCATGAAGCGGCCGAAGTCGCTGTGGGTGTCGTAGTACCAGCCGTGGTAGAGGTTCCAGCCCACCACCATGGGAATGTCTCCCAGCCCCGTTTCCTCGTACAGGGGATAGTTGTGCAGGGCCATGGCGGTGTAGCGGGAGGGGTCTTCCTCTCGGGCAACGGTTTCCAGGCGGCGGGCCAGGGCAACGGTGGCCCGGGTGTGGCTGTCCACCACCTCTTCATTCAGGAAGCGGTGCGCCCAGTAGATCTCATTCATATACCCCCAGAGGATGACCGAGGGGTGGTTGTAATGCTGGCGGATCATTTCCCGGAGCATCAGTTCGGCGTTGGCGTCGTGTTCTTCGCTGAGGGTGACTTCGTTGACCAGGGGCGTTTCCTCCCACACCAGCAGGCCCAGCCGGTCGGCGGCGTCCAGCACGGCGGGGTCCTGCGGGTAATGGGCCAGCCGGATGAAGTTGCCGCCCATCTCTTTGAGCAGCCGCAGGTCGCTGCGGTGCTGGTCGTCCGACAGGGCGTTGCCCATACCCCAGTAGTCCTGGTGGCGGTTGGCGCCCATCAGTTTCAACGGCGCGCCGTTCAGAAAGAACCCCGCTTCCGGGTCGAAGCGGAACCAGCGGAACCCCAGCGGGCAGGCGACTTCATCTCTAACCGTTCCGTCTTCGATGATCTCTACAGCGACGGTATAGAGGCAGGGGTTGTCGGGCGACCACAGTTGGAAGCCGCTGAGGCCGTCCTGCAGCAGGGAGAACCGGCTTTTGCTGTTCGGTGCCGCCGCCAGTTCCTGCTCCTGTACCGCCACGGGGCGGTGCTCCTCATCGAAGATCGTGGCGCGCACCACCATCTCCCGGGCCTTATTGGCATCATTTACCACGGCGCCCTTCACCAGGACCGACGCCGAATCGGCGCTCACATGAGGCGTGGAGACAAATACCCCCTGGCTGCCGTGGTCCAGCATATCGAAGTGAAGGTCTTCGACAGTGACCAGAAAGGCGTCCCGGTAGATGCCGCCAAAGAAAGTGAAGTCGGCGGAAAGGGGCGGCAGGTTGGGGTCGGGCGTATTGTCCACCCGTACAGCAATAATGTTGCCCTGGACTTTCAGCAACTCAGTGATGTCGAAGGTGAAGGCGGAATACCCGCCGGCATGCGTACCCGCCGGTTGGCCGTTGACGTAGAGCGCGGCCTTCTGCCCGGCCCCTTCGAAATGGAGAAAATAACGCTTTCCGGGTTGCACATACACTTCGTCCAGCCGCTTTCGATACCAGCCAACGCCGCGATAGTACCCTCGTTCGCCGTCGGGCAGCACATCCTTGTCGTTCCAGGTGTGGGGCAGGTTTACTGTTTTCCAGCCGCTGTCGTCAAAGGCGGATGCTGAAGCCCCAGGGGCATCCTCCCGCAGGAAGGACCAGTGCGCGTTGATGCTCTGTGTCAGGCGGGCCTGAGCACTTGCGAAAAAGACGAAAGATACCAAAAAGCAAAGGGTGAGGAAAGGTCTCATCAATACCATGTTTAAAGTGTCATACAATGGATGGATGACCTCTTTTATGGCAGGATGAAGCCTGGCTTTGTTGTTTTTTTCATCAAGAAAAGCAAGGTAAATATAATGGTTTATCTGCAATTATTAAAGGGCGCTTTTGTCGTGGGGCGAATTGGCGTGAACCGCTATCTTTTGTAACTTGACGGAACAAATGCTGAAACCTTCGAATCATGCGGATAACGAGCCTGGTGGCGTTTTTCGTTTTCACGGTTTTGTCCTGGAGCTGCGCCCAGCCTTCTCTTCTCCATAAAAAACTGCACTTCAGCCATTTGTCGCTGAAAGACGGGCTTTCCCAGTCGACCGTCCTGTGCAGCTGGCAGGACCGGCACGGGTTTCTGTGGTTCGGCACGCGCGACGGCCTCAACCGCTACGATGGTTATTCCTTTGAAGTGTACCGCAACGAGATCGGCAACCCCCGTTCGCTGGGCAGCAACGTGATCAACGAAATCTCCGAAGATAAGAACGGCAACCTATGGATCGCCACCGACAAAGGGCTGAGCAAGTTTTCGCGTACGGCCTCCGCCTTTGAGAATTTCAGTTTGCCGCCCTCCTATTCCGGAGTGGGAGAATTCTACGCCTTACTGATTGACAGCCGGGACAATATATGGGTAGGCAATACGCATGGCCTTTTTCTGTTCGATGCCACGGAAGGTATATTCCGCGGCCTTCCGATCAAAACACAAGCCCACATAGAGCTAACGCAGCGGCCGGTATATGCCCTGCGGGAAGGGCCGGCCGGACGGCTCTGGGCGGGCACTTCCAAGAACGGAGTGTACAGTATAGACATCGGCAGCCGGCAGTTGAAGAACCACTACGCCTGGAAAGAAAACCGGCACGCCCGGGTGGAGGATATCGTAATAAGCGATGACGGCAGCATCTGGGCGGCCACCTATGGCGACGGCCTGTATCTACTGGACAGCCGGGGCGAGGTGAAGGAACACTACCACACCGGCCACCGGGAAGCGGGAAAGCGGCTGGCCAACAACAACATCCGGGCGCTGGAAATGGACGACGGGGGCAACCTGTGGATCGGCACTTTCGACGGGCTGGACCTGCTGGCCGGGCCGGGCAGCCCCATCCGCCACGTCCGCTATGTGGAAGGCGACGCCACCGGCCTTTCCCACAGCTCCATCCGGTCAATCTCCAGGGACAGCAAAGGAAGCCTGTGGATCGGCACGTATTTCGGCGGCGTCAACATTTTCGATTTCGACAACCAGCGCTTCAGCCACTTTCACCACATTCCCGGCGACCCCAACTCTCTGAGCTATAACGTCACGGGCGCCTTTTCCGAAACAGCATCCGGCAACCTGGCCATCGGAACGGAGCGGGGGGGGCTCAATATTTTCGATGAACAACTGGGAACATACACCGTCTTTACCCACATTCCCGGCGCCCCTCATGCGCTGAGCGGCAATATCGTCAAAGCATTGTATACCGACGAAGCGGGAAGTATCTGGATCGGTGTCTTCAAAGGCGGGTTGAACCGGTTGGACCCCCTTAGCGGGGAAGTACAGCGTTTCCCCGCTAAGGGCGATCAGGAAAACGCCGGCCTGCGAACGGCGGTCGTCAACACTATCGTTCCCGGCCCGGACGGAAAGTTATGGATCGCTACCGACGGCAGAGGCGGCCTGCACTGCTTCAGCCCTTCGCAGGGCCGGTTCATCCCGTATCCGGGGTCGGAGCAGGTGCAGCCCGGATTGGGGGCTATCTCCGTAAAAAGCATCCTCATTGCCCGGGATGGCCGGATATGGCTGGCCACCCGGGGCGCCGGCATTGCGCTCTTCGACCCACGGACAGGCAGCTTTCAGCAGATCCGCGAACTGGAAACGGACGACGGAAAGCAACCGGTGGAAGAAGCCAACCACATCTATGAAGACAAGGATGGCGCTCTCTGGATATCAACCCATGGCAGCGGCGTACTCCGGCTGGCTCCGGCCAGCATGAAGGCCCGGCACTACTACCGCCGCCACGGGCTGAGCAACGACATCGTCTTCGGGGCACTCGAAGATAATGCCGGTCAGCTGTGGTTCTTCACCCTCAACGGCCCATCGATGTTCCACTCCGGCCAGGAAACCTTCAAGAGCTACCCTTACAACTCCGGCTTCCCGATCGAAGAGATCAACGAGGGCGCATTCTACAAAACCCGCTCCGGCGAATTTGTGGTGGGAGGCAACAACGGCTACGTCCGCTTCGGCCCCACTCAGCTTTCCGACAACACCTTCGTGCCGCCGGTGGTGTTTACCCACCTGAAGCTCTCGAACAAGGAAGTGCTGCCGGGCGACGAGCAGGGCCTGCTGTCGGCCCCCATTACCGAAACGGGGCACATCACCCTCACCTATTTCCAGTCGGTGGCCACTTTCGAGTTTGCGGCCCTGAGCTACCTGCAGCCGGAGAACAACCGGTACGCCTATCTGCTGGAAGGTTTCAGCGACGAATGGAGCCACATCGGCAACAAACGCTCGGTCACTTTCACCAACCTGCCGGAAGGCGATTACACTTTAAAAGTAAAGGGGTCTAACAATGACGGAGTGTGGAACGAGGCGCCGGCCACGCTGAAGATCACCGTACTGCCGCCGCCCTGGAAAACCTGGTGGGCCTTTGTGCTTTACGCCATCGCCATCTCGGGAGGGTTCCTGCTCATCCGTTACAATGCCCTGAAAGGGGCACAGCTGAAGCACGACCTGCGGGTGGAACAGCTGGAAAAAGAAAAATGGAAGGAGGTACACCAACTGAAACTGCAATACTTCACCGATGTTTCCCACGAATTCCGGACGCCTCTCACCCTGATCGCCAACCCCCTGGAAGAGATTCTGGAACGCAAAGAAGGCGGGAAGTGGCTGAAAAAGCGGATCAGGATGATGTATTACAACACCCGGCGCCTGCTGCTTCTCATCGATCAAATCCTGGAAATACGGGAGTTGGAAACCGGCCACTCCCGCCTCCGCCCGGCCCCGGTGCGCATAGAAACGCTCATCGGAAACGTGGTGGATTCGTTCAAGGCTCTGGCCGACAAAAAAAACATCCGCCTGGTATATGCCCCTGCCCCTACCCGGTGCCCCTATCTGGCCGATACCGACAAGCTGGAGAAGATTTTCTTCAACCTGCTTTCCAACAGCTTCAAGTTCACCCCTTCCGGCGGCGAGGTCCGGGTGGACTTTTCCCTTACGGAAGGCGCGGGAGCCGATGAGTTCCGCTTCGAGGTGTCCGACACCGGCCCGGGCATCTCGCAGGAACATCTGGGCAAGATTTTTGACCGCTTCTATACCCACAGCCAGGATGGCTCCGGGGCAGGCATCGGGCTGTCCCTCACCCGGTCGCTGGTCAACCTGCTAGGGGGGCGCATCGAGGTAGAGAGCCAGCCCGGTGCAGGGACGTCCTTTTTTATACGCATCCCGCTGGAAAGAATGAGCGCCGATGCGCCGCCCCCGGAAGAGGCCGGCCCGTTCGAAAAACCTCTGCCGCTGGAGTACATAGCTCCGCTGCTCTTGAAGGAAGAAGCCGGGGAAGAAGAGGAACCTCATTCCGGCGATACCTTGTTGATCGTCGAGGACAATAAAGAACTGCGCGCCTATCTGGAGGGGCGCCTGAAAAAACAGTATCAGGTGATCATCGCCCCCAACGGCAGGGCCGCCCTGGAGCAGGCCCGCAAACACGGCCCGGCGCTGGTGGTCAGCGATATCATGATGTCCGAGATGGACGGCCTGGAGCTTTGCCGGGCCATAAAGGCCGACCCGGAGCTATGCCATATACCGGTCATACTGCTCACTGCGAAGAGTTCCCAAATCAACCGCCTGGAGGGCCTCGAACTGGGCGCCGACGACTATATCGCCAAGCCATTCATCATGAAAGAGTTGGAGACAAGGATACGGAACATCCTGGAAAACCGCCGGCGGCTGCGTGAAAAGTACCAGTCTACCTCCTACCTGCCCGACCTTACGGAGATCGCCTTCAACAGCTACGATGAGAAACTGCTCAGGAACGTGGTGGCCGCCATCGAGGCCAACCTGGGCGAGCCCAGCTTCACCGTCGCCGACCTGAGCCGGGAGGTGGGATTGAGCCGGGTGCAGTTGTTCCGCAAGCTTAAAAGCCTGGCCGGCCTGTCGCCCGTCGAATTCATCCGGGATTTCCGTATGAAACGGGCCGCCCAGCTCCTTACCGCCAAAAATGTAATGGTCTCGGAAGTGGCCTACGAAGTGGGCTTTCAGGATGTGCAGTACTTCAGCAAGTGCTTCAGGAAGGCCTTTAAAATGACCCCCAGCCGGTTTATGAAGGAGCGGCAGGCCGGGCAGGAGGCGGACGGGTGAGGAGACAACAAAAGCCGAATCCCCGCTTGGATTTTTCCGCAAAAAAAAGTACATTTACTAACCTGCATTTAAAAGCTCATCACCATCGTTTGGCTCGCGCACCGCTGAAACACAACTCCAAAGACAGTTTTTCAAGCCTTTTTCAGTCGCCACCATCCGGCGGGCGCCCTGCTCTTCCTTTTCCGGCCGGGGCTGTTCCGCCGCCTTCACTCTAATTCTCTCATTATAAAACTGTTTGGAATATGTTACCAAAAACGATGAAAGCTGCCGTAGTTCACGAATTCGGCAAGCCCCTGAGCATTGA
>JAGFJD010000079.1 GCA_024102975.1 Phaeodactylibacter sp.
AGAAGTGCTTTTGTCATAAGTGTAGGTTTTGTAGTTGCTTAAAATTAAGGCATTCCGGGCAACTGTGGCAACCGGGAATGAATGAAGGCCTGCCATTTGTGTATGAGGGGGGGGCTTTGTCTATTAAGCGGTGTGTTTCTGCATCAATAAAACAAGCCTTTTTTGGGTTGGGAGGGGGGGGGGGGGGCAGAAGGCAGGTTTGCGTGAAACACATCCGCGTGAACAGTACCGGCAACGAATTTTTTTTCTCCCCCCTTGCCTCTTCCCCTCCCCCGCATTATATTACCGATGTCGCAACTTCAGGCAAAAAGGCACGTTTAAAAAGTGTTCAGGGAATGAAGTTCTGAGCAGTTATTCAGCCCGCTCGGTACCCCATTCCCAAAACACCCGCGCCTGCCCATACCCAAAAATTGAACAACCCAGCCATGAAAGAACAAAGCCATTCTCCGGCAGGAGAGGAATTACAGGACAAGCCCACCGGCGCCCAGCCCCCTGAGCGCTTCACCGGCATCCGCATCGTCGACGCCAAGGACCGGGCCGCCGGCCTGCCCAGCGTGGCCGCCGCCATGAGCCACGCCTGGAAATACGTCGGGCCGCGGGACGCCCTGAAAGTCATGTACCGCCTCAACCAGAAGGGCGGCATCGACTGCCCGGGCTGCGCCTGGCCCGATCCGGAGGACGAACGCTCCAAAATGGCGGAATACTGCGAGAACGGCATCAAGGCCATCTCGGAGGAGGCGCAGAAAACGACCATCGGGCGGGAGTTCTTCACCCAGCACCCCATCGCCGAAATGCTGGCCTGGAACGACTTCGAGATCGGCAAGAAAGGGCGCCTGGCCGAACCCATGCTGCTGCGCGAAGGTGCCAGCCACTACGAGCCTGTCTCCTGGGAGGATGCTTTCCGCCTCATCGGCCAGGAGCTGAATGCCCTGGACAGCCCCGACGAGGCGATCTTCTACACCTCCGGCCGCACCAGCAACGAGGCGGCCTTCCTCTACCAGCTCTTCGTTCGCGAGTATGGCACCAACAACCTGCCCGACTGCTCCAACATGTGCCACGAATCCAGCGGCTACGGCCTGAGCCAGACAGTGGGCATCGGCAAAGGGTCGGTGACGCTGCCCGACTTCTACGAAGCCGAGGTGGTCATCATCATGGGCCAGAACCCGGGCACCAACCATCCCCGGATGCTGTCCGCCCTGGAACGCTGCAAGGAGAACGGCGGCCAGATTATCACCATCAACCCTCTGCCGGAGGCGGGCCTGATGAGGTTCGTCAACCCGCAGCGGCCCGGCAAAGTGCTCACCGGCGGCACGCCCCTGACCGACCTCTTCCTGCAGGTGAAGGTCAACGGCGACGTGCCCCTGCTCAAGGCCATCATGCTACAGCTGTGGTACCAGGAGAAAAAGGCCCACGATACGGTGTTCGACTGGGATTTTATCACCCAGAAAACGGAGGGCTACGAGGCTTTCATCCACGAGCTGAAGGGCTACGACTTCGAAGAGCTGGTACAGGCCAGCGGCGTGAAGCGGGACAGAATTTTGAAGGCCGCCGAGATGATCCGCAACAAAAAGAAGATCATCATCTGCTGGGCCATGGGGCTGACGCAGCACGAGAACGGCGTGGACAACATCCGCGAGATCGTCAACCTGCTGCTGCTCAAGGGCAGCATCGGCAAGCCCGGCGCCGGCACCTGCCCGGTGCGCGGCCACAGCAACGTGCAGGGCGACCGCACCGTCGGCATCTGGGAAGCGCCCAAGCCGGCCTTCCTCAATAAATTGAAAGAACACTTCGGCTTTGAGCCGCCCCGCCGCCACGGCTACGCTACCGTCGACGCCATCAAGGCCATGCACGAGGGCCGGGCCAGGGTTTTCTTTGCTATGGGCGGCAATTTCCTGTCCGCCACGCCGGATACCGAATACACGGCAGAAGCGCTGAAAAAATGCCGCCTGACCGTCCACGTGTCCACCAAGCTCAACCGCAGCCACCTCATCCACGGGCGGCAGGCGCTCATCCTGCCCTGCCTGGGCCGCACCAATATTGACACGCAGGCGGGCGGCGAGCAGTTCGTCAGCGTAGAAAACTCTATGGGCATCATCCATTCCTCCCAGGGGGTGCTGCCGCCGCCGTCCGGACACCTGCTCAGCGAACCGGCCATCGTCGCCGGCCTGGCCAAAGCTACCCTGGGCAGCCGCAGCAAGGTGGATTGGGACAACATGATTGCCAACTACGACCACATCCGCGACGCCATTGAGGCGGTCGTGCCCGGCTTCGACGACTACAACCGCCGCGTCCGCGAGCCCGGCGGCTTCTACCTGCCGAACGGCGCCCGGGAACAGCAGTTCGACACGCCCTCCGGCAAAGCTCATTTTACCATCAACCCCCTGCCGGAAAACGGCATCGCCGAAGACGAATACATCATGATGACCATCCGCAGCCACGACCAGTACAACACCACCATCTACGGCCTGAACGACCGCTACCGCGGCATCTACAACGAGCGCCGCGTAGTGCTGATGAACGAGCAGGACATGCGGGAAGATGAGCTGAAAAAGGGCGACGTGGTCGACCTGGCCGGCAACTATAAAGGGCAGGAACGCATGGCCAAAAGCTTCATCGTCGTGCCCTATGACATCCCCCGTCGCTGCCTGGCCACCTACTTCCCGGAGGCCAACGTGCTGGTGCCGATCGACTCGGTGGCGAAGGGGAGCAGGACGCCGGCATCGAAGCGGGTGGTGGTGAGGGTAAGGAAGAGGGGGTAAGTTATTGGCTGTTCATTGTGAGCCCGATGACCCAGGCCCTCCGGACGAACAAGAGACGTAACTATTCAGCATCAATTGAAAAGCGCACTTCCTGCTGCTGGCTTCGATGATGCTGAATAGTTACAAGACAGCTATCAATCCAGCACCATAAACTTCTTCGCCAGCACCAGCTCTCCGCTGCGCACCTGCATCAGGTACACGCCTGCGGGCAAATCGCCCACCCGGACTTCCTGCACCGGGGCATCCACCGTGCCGGCCTCCATCGTCATCACCTGCTGGCCGAGTTTGTTGTACACCGCCAGGCTGGCCGGCTGGCCGATGAAGGCATTCAGCCCCAGGTATATCTCATTCCGGGCCGGGTTGGGATAGAGAGCAAAATGCAGCCTGATGCTTTCTACAGGGGCAATGGCACCCGGGCCGCCAGGCAGCGAGGGCCGGGAAACGGCCGGGCAGCACGCCACATTGCCGGCATAAACCTCGTCGATCAGGTATTCCACCTGGCCGATGATGTACGCGGCATCTGCGGCCGGGATGCCGCCGCCGCTCTGGTACTGCACGTAGCTGATGGCGTTGTTCAGGAGGCTGACCACCGTGCCGGCGCTGTACCCGCTGCAAAACCGGCTTTCCGCCATATCAAGCCGCCGGGCGACGGCCTGTTCTACTGACGAACTGACGGGCAATCCTTCTATGTAGGCATTCAGGCTGCTGATATAAGTATTGATGCACAATAACAGGTCACAAACGTCGCCTTCTCCGTCCCCGTCCTGGTCTTCCTGCCCGGGGTTGAAAACGGCGGGGCAGTTGTCTGTATCGCCGC
>JAGFJD010000640.1 GCA_024102975.1 Phaeodactylibacter sp.
GCAGTACGCTGTAAATTATACTGGCGAACGCGTGGTTTTGTCAGGAACAAAACCAGCGATGCCAGTATATACTGACCCGGCGGGTTTTGTAGTCGACAAAACCTGCCGTGCGTCAGTATAAACACCTTGTCGTTGATTCGTGCCGCGATCATCCTGCCGCCGCAGGCAGCAGCCTGCTTTGGCAGGCAGAGGCCTGATCGCAAGGCTGCACATCCAATGTTTCCTTCAACGCCGCCCCATAACGGCAGGAAATTTAATTGACTCAATACATGAAAAATCAATTTTTTCCGGCAATATGGCTTTTGCTTTCGCTGTTGCCCCCCTTTCCGGAGGCGGTGGGCCAAACCAGCCCTACCTGTGAGGAATGGCTCGCCGGCTTCCAGGAAGCCAGCGGCAGAATGAGCGCGGATTCCCTGCTGCAATACGCCAAAAAGGCAACGGCTGCCTGCCAAGCCGAATTTGGCGCCCGGCACAAACTATATTACGAAGCCCTGTTCAACGAGGCGGAAGCCATCCTGTATTCCGGCCGGCACGCTTCGGCAAAAAAATCTTTCGAAGCGCTGGCCGACACCCTGCGGGCAAGATACGGGCCGACTGATACGCTCTGCCTCATGGCTTCCCTGAGGGTCGCCAGCGCATACAGAGAAATGGGGCAATACGACTCTGCCCTGGCTCTATGCAAACGCGTTCTGCCGGAAGTGGAAAAGCTGGAAATCGAAGGGCAGGATTTATATGCCGTCGTACTGAACGATATGGGGTTCATCTATAACCGCATGGGCATTTTTAACCGGGCCGAAGCCTGCCTGCGGGAAGCGCTGGAGCGGCTGAAGGGCCGCAAAGGGCCGATAGAGGAGAATTATTTTATTTCCTTGCTTCATCTCTCCTTCACGCTCAGCGAGATGGGGCATTTCGAAGAGGCGCTCCGGGCTGCGGAGCAAGTGTCCGCCTGGTTTCTCAAAACGTACGGCGTCAACTCGCCGGGTTACGCCATTGCTCAGAATATCAAATCTTCCGTTTACAGCCGGTTGGGCCAGTACAGCCGGGCTGTGGAATTATCCGAGGAAGCCATGCGCCGGTCGGCCCAGGCCTTTGGGGAAGTCCACCGGGAACATGTCCTGAACATCGCCAACCTGGCCATCCTGGCCAACGACCAGGGAGACTATGCCCGGAGCGATTCCTTGTGCCAGGTGGCATTAGAGCTTGCCGAGGGGACGGGTTTCGAGCCCGAGACGAAGCCGGTCCTTCTAAAATCACGGGGGATCAATGCCACCGATGCCGGCGATTACGGGCGGGCCATCGCCTTGCTGGAGCAAAGCCTGTCCGCTTCCCTGGCGGTGGACAACGCCCCGGACCCTTTTACCCTGCACGCCCTGTCCGTGCCGTATTACCACCAGGGAGAATACCGGATGGCCGATTCCCTGCTCCGCCGGGCAAAAAGCCTCCTGGAAGAAAGAGGGATGGAGCGTTCCGAGGAATATTTGAAAATCGTCCAGGACCTCGGCTGGCCTCAGGAAGCCCTGGGCCGGCCCGACAGCGCATTGGCGTTTTATAAACTGGCCGACTCCCTGACCCACAACCTGATCCGGAGAAACCTGCTGGCCCTTGGCGAATACCAGCAGGAAGTGTTCAAAGACAAAGTGAAATCCGTCTTTGAAACCTTGCCTTCTTTTGCCGTCCGCCATTCAACGGCCTACCCGGAAACCGGAGGCGTCCTGTTCGACGACGCCCTGGCGATGAAAAGCCTGGTTTTTGAGAACGCCCGGAAGGTGTACAGCGCATTGCGGAAAAATAAAGATCAACAGGTGCTGGATGTTTACAATCGGTGGATTGAAGCCAAAATGCAGTTGAATTACCTGCAGGGCCAGGCTGCAGGCCCGGAAAAAGCCGGGAAGATGAAAGAGGCCCGGTTCGAAATCGACTCGCTGGGCGCCGTCCTGTTTCGCCAGGCCGCTTCTTTCCGGGAGGCCGCCCGGGAGATTCGGTGGACGGATGTCCGGAACAGCCTGAAAGAGGAGGAAGCCCTCGTCGAGTTCATCCATTTCCGGTATAAAAATGAAACGTGGACGGACAGCACCTTATACTGCGCCCTGCTGCTCCGGCCCGGCTATCAGTATCCCCGGCTGGTTTACCTGTTCGAGGAATCGCAACTGGCGAGCGTGCTGGCTTATGAAGGCATCTCTCCACAGGAAACCGTTTCTGAAATCTATGCCCCCCCTTCCGGCCAAGGCGGGACGGAAGGCCTGGCACCCAGCCTGTATTCCCTCATCTGGGCGCCTCTGGAAGATCACCTGCGCGGCGTCAAAAAAATCTATTATTCACCTACCGGCCTGCTCCATCAGGTTTCCTTTCCGGCTATTGCCAGAGGGCCAGAGGTTTGGCTAACCGATGCCTTCGAACTGGAATATGCCGCCAGCTCGCGCGACCTGGTTGCCGGCCGCAGGCAACTGCCCGGCAATGCTGCCGCCATTCAGTCGGCAGCCCTGTTCGGCGGTATACTGTATGAAAGCGATAGACAGGCAGCCATGCTCTCCCGGGAGAAGCTTTTGGCCGCGCAAGGGCTGGCCGGCGCCGGAAGGGGCAACCGCAGCAAGCCGCAATTCCTGGAAGGCAGCCTCCGGGAAATGCGGCTGGTCGACAGCCTGCTCGCTGCCCATGGCGTCGCTACCGATACCTTCAGCGGTTACGACGCCCTGGAAGAGCGCTTCAAGCTCTTGTCGGCAGATACGGCGCAACCCTCTCCGGGTATCATCCACCTCGCCACCCACGGGTATTACTACCCCGATCCCAGTGCTGCCAGAGACAGCGCTGCATATAACGCTCCCTTCAAATGGGCGGAAAACCCACTCTTCCGGTCCTATCTGCTGATGGCCGGCGGGGAGCAGGCTCACTTCGGCGCCCCTCCCCCCGGCAGCTACGACGATGGCATCCTGAGCGCCTACGAAATTTCCACGCTGGATTTGTCCGACACCCGCCTGGTCGCCTTGTCTGCCTGCCAGACCGGCCTGGGCGACGTGCGGGGCAGCGAAGGGGTCTACGGGCTGCAGCGGGCCTTCCGGCTCGCCGGCGCGCAACACCTGCTGGTGACCCTCTGGCAGGTGGACGACGATGCCACCGCTGTTTTCATAAGGGCCTTTTATGCCCACTGGCTTTCCGGCCAGGATATCCGGGCGGCTTTCCGAAAGGCACAGGCTGATGTGAGGAAGATATCAAAATATCGCGATCCGTACTTCTGGGCGGGGTTCGTGCTGATCTGACACACCACTGGACAAAATGGTTTTGGACACAGAGAGGCACGGAGGTCAACACAGAGTACACGGAGTTTTTTCCATTGATAATCAGGTCTCTGTGTGGCTCTGTGCCTTCTCGGCGTACTCTGTGTC
>JAGFJD010000081.1 GCA_024102975.1 Phaeodactylibacter sp.
TGGAGAAAATGCCGGACGCCAGCTTGCCCAGTTCGAAAGCGCGGGGTTCGAACTTAAACTCTATCGCATGCTGCCCGGCGGGAACGCGCAGGCCGCGCAGGATGTAGTTCACGCGGATGTGCTCCACCGGGCTGCCGTCGATGTAGGCCTGCCATCCTTTGTTGTACCAGATTTCGGAGAAGACGGCAAACTGCTCGCCCGGGGCGTCGCTCTGGTACGTGAGGTGGTTGGGTTCGTATTTTGTCAGGCTGATGCTGCCCCCTTTGCCGGGGTTCAGGCCGCTGACGTAACGGCTGAACTCCTGATGGACGACCGCGTCGTTGGCGGGGTCGAAATCGTTGAGGGCGTCGATCTCCTCGTTGGCGGTATTGGCCATTTTGATATTATCCACAAACCAGGCGTTGCCCAGCGCTCCGGGATTGCGCCGCACAGCGGGCTGCCCGTCCTGCCCGTTGACGATGAAGTAGCGGGCGTTCAGCATATTGAGCACCTTCTGGTTGTTCTGCGACAGGTGGCGGTCGATGATGTCCTGGTAGCGCTGCAGCTTGGCAGCGTGGTAACCCCCGATGCTCTTGTGGAAATAGGAGGCTTTGGAGGATTGGAAGGTAGAAACGGTGGCGTCGTAAACCCGGTAGTTGGGGTCGGTGTCCTGCAGGATTTGCTGGTCAGCCGGGCTGGGCTGGAAGTTGGCCTGATACTGCGATTTGGATACAAAGATGTCGCTGTTGAGATACCGCCGCCCCACCGTCCACTGGTCGAACACCACCAGCGCGCCCAGGCCGAGGAGCAGGATGTGGAGCTTCACCTTGTCTTTCAGGTAGGCCCACAGCAGCCCGCCGCTAAGCAGCACCAGGATGAGGGTGCGGAAGGCATCCGCCCGCATCAGCGATTTGCGGTCGGCGATGATGGCGTTGACATCGTAGCCGGCCTGGGCGTAGCGCTGGTCCTGAGCGGTCGTGAAGTCGAAAAAGGAAGGGCCCAGGAGGGCAAAGAACAGGGCGATGGCGCCGGCGATGGCGCCGGCGATCTTCAGGCTGCGCAGGCCCTCTTCTTTTGTGACCTTTTCGTTGACGATCTTATGCAGGGCCAGGATGCCAAGGGCGGGCACCAGGAATGCCGTGACGCTCAGGATGGAGTTGGGCGTCCGGAACTTGTTGTAAAGCGGGAAGTATTCGAAGAAGAGGCGGTTGAACCACTCCAGGTTCTTGCCCATCGACAGCATGAAGGTCAGCAGGGTGCCCAGGCCGATCCACCATTTCACCGGGCCCTTCACCAGGAAAAGCCCCATGAGGAAGAACAGGAAGATGACCGCTCCAAAATAACTGGGGCCGCTGGTGAAGGGCAGGCTTCCCCAGTACAGGGGGGCGGAAAAGTTGGCGGGCAGGCGGGCCCCCTTGCGCTGCAGGTCTTTGACAATGGCCGAATTGGGGCCGACGGGCTCCTGGGAGCCGCCCCCGGCCACCCCGGGAATGAAGGAGGAGAACAGGTCGACGGCGCCGTTGCTCCACATCATGGCGTAGTCCCATTCCAGGCCTTCCGTTTCGCTGCTGCTGGTGGGCTCGCCTTGCGTTTCGAGGATGGGCTCGCCCCGCATGGTGTCCTTGGCGTATTCGTAAGTGATCCACAGGTTGGAAGCGGCCGAGCCGATGGCCAGCAGGCCGCCCACGAGCAGGGCGCCGGTGGCCTTGCCGAAGTGGGCCAGCTCTTTCCGTTGGATGCTGTACACCAGCTGGGCGATGCCGAAGATGATCAGCGTGAGGAAAAAGTAGTAGGTCATCTGCACGTGGTTGGCCATGATGTTCAGCCCCAGCCCCACGGCAAAGAGGATGCCGCCCAGGAGGTAACGGCGCCGGAAGGCCAGCATCAGGCCGGCGGCCACCAGGGGCAGGTAGGAAATGGACTTCACCTTGGTCAGGTGCCCCGCTTCGTACAGGATGAGGGTATTGGTGGTCAGGCCGAAAGCGATGCCCCCGATGACGGCCAGCCACTGGTTGGCGCCCAGCACCACCATCAGGATGTAAAAGCCCAGCATGGCGGCGAAGAAACGGCCGATGGGCGCGTGGATGAACAGGCTGCTCAGGCCGTCCAGCACCTTGAGGTTGTTGCCGGCGCTGACCGTATTGATCTGGTAGGTCGGCATGCCGCCGAACATGGAATTGGTCCACAGGGTCTGCTCGCCGGTGCGCTCGGAGAACGCCTTGGCCTCCTGCGCCATGCCGCGGTACTGGATGATGTCGCCTTGCTGCGGCACCTTCCCCTGCAGCTGCGGGCTGAAATAAGCCGCGCAGGCTGCCAGGAAGATGGCGATGGCAATGAGGTGCGGTATTGCTTTCTGGATCAGGTTGTTCATTATTTTCCTTTGCCGTTTAAAAACTATATGAAATCGACATCCACATCATAGGGATAGGTGATCAGAAAGTGGATGGCGCGGTCGATGTCAAAATCCTCGAAAACGATATTGTAGAGCATCTCCGTAATGGGAACGCGCAATTTATAATATTTTGCCAGCTGGCGGGCAATTTTAAGCGTGCGGACCCCTTCGGCGAGTTCCGGCATGGTAGATTCGATCTCCCCGATGCTTTCGCCCATGCCGAGGCGGTAGCCGAAGGTGAAATTGCGGCTGTCCTTACTGGTGGCGGTGGCCACCAGGTCGCCGATGCCGGCCGTGCCGAAGAAGGCGCTGCTCGACGAGCCCATGGCATTGCCGAAGTAGACCATTTCCGTCAGCCCCCGGGTGATGAGCATCGCCTGGATGTTTTTTCCCAGCCCTTTCCCCTTGAGGACGCCCGATCCGATGGCGATCATGTTCTTCAGGGCGCCGGCCAGCTCCGCCCCCATGAGGTCGGAAGTGCCGAAGACGTGGAAGTGTTCGCTGGCCAGCACCTTCTTGCCCAGGCGGATCACCTCGTCAAAATGGCTGCCGATCACGGTGGCGGTGGGCTGCCCATCCATGATCTCGGAGGCCAGGTTCGGGCCCGACAGGCAACCGACGCGGACGACTACGCTTTCCTCCCGGATCACCTCGCTCATGGTGCTCACATCCTCGCGCCGAAGCGGCAGGCCTTCCTCCTCCCGGTCTTCCAGCCCGTGGGCGTCAAAGCCCTTGGTGCCGTGGATGAGAATGTGATAGGGGCGGAGAAAGGGCGAAAAATCCCGCATCATATTGCGGAAACTGCCGGATGGCACGACCGGGAAGATCAGCGTGCAGGATTCGGCGAGTTCCTCAAGGTCGTCCGTAGCCTTGATCCTGGGCGACAAATCCACCCCCAGGTTTCGGTGGGTGTTGTTGATCCGGTCTACCATGCCCGGCTTGCGGCTGAACAGCAAGACGTCTACATTGTACGCCAGCAGGTTGGCGATGGCGGTGCCAAAGCTCCCGGCGCCAATGACCCCAACCCGTTTTCCGCCCTGGTTTGATGACATAAACTGCTGTTTCTGATTCGCCGTAAATGTACGTTTTTTTTGGAATTCTCCGGTTGGGCGATCAGGCAGCCATCTTTGTGTATAGGTGCATTAGTGTGTCCGAACCGCAGCCAGCCCCCGGCCATCCATTACACCCCCTTAACAATGCACCAATACACCAATGCACCAATACACCAACATCCCCCCCCGGCCATCAACCAATCCCGCTATCCCGCGTTTACTACTTAAAACCACCCAATATGCAGGCCTGGATGCCATTTCTCATTTTTTGGATTTCCTTTTTTTCAGAACCCAAGCCCAGCGGCCCCGGCCAGCCGGAGCAGGGGCCCGGCAGCGCCGATTATAGCCACGCCGCCGTAAAAATGAGCGATTTTGCCGAAGAAGACGATGGATACTGGCTCTTCGAGCCGGTTAGCCCCCGGCCGGACTCCGCCCCCGTCGTCGTTTTTCATCACGGCTACGGCGCCATCAACCCCATGATCTACGGGCGCTGGCTGCGCCACATCGTCCGGCAGGGCAACATCGTCATCTACCCGCGTTACCAGAACAACCTCTTCAGCCCCAGCACCAAAAAATTTGCCGATAATGCCTCCGCCGCCATCCGCCATGCTTTGGAAGAACTCAAAACCGGCGATCATGTCCGCCCCATAGAACAGGGGCTGATCCTGGCCGGCCATTCCTACGGCGGCGCCATCTCCGCTTACCTGGGCGTCAATTATCAGGAACTGAACATCCCCAAACCGGCGGGCCTGCTGCTGGCCTCCCCCGGCACCGGGCCGCTCAACGGCGCCCGACTGGACAGCTACGAGGGCATGCCGGAAGATATTGCCCTGCTGGCGATGGTCAGCGTCAACGACCACGTCGTCGGAGAAGAACTGGGGCGCATCATCTTCGAAACAGCCGTGAACACGCCCCAACGAAACCTCATCATCCAACACCCCGACGAGCACGGCGCCCCTGCCATTACCGCCGGCCACAATGAGAGCTATGCCCTCGACTCCGATTTCGACGGCAACATCCACAACCTCTCCTACCGGCGGGCCCTCGGCGTGGCCAAGCTCGACGCTGCCGACTACTACGGCTACTGGAAGCTGCTCGACGCCCTCATGGACTGTGTGCGGCAGGGAGAGAACTGCGAAGTGGCCTTCGGGAACACAGAGGCGCAGCGGAATATGGGATGCTGGAGCGACGGAAGGAAAGTAAGGGAACTGGAGGTGGTGGTGCCGGAAGGAGCGAGAGCGCTCCGGAAACCCTTGTTATGGAATGATGGAACGGAGGAATTTTACCCGGAAGAACGATAGCGAAGACGGGGATGGAATGAATGCGGGCGCGATGCTAAATTGTGCCCCCTCCGGTGTTGGGAGGATTTAGGTATTAGGTTTTGGGCGTTAGGCGTTAGGCACATACTGCTGGACATTTATTGGACACAGAGTACGCCGAGAAGACACAGAGCCACACAGAGGATTGATTATCAACGGAAAAACTTTGCGCACCTCTGTGTTGAACTCAGTGCGCTCTGTGCCCAAAACCATTTTGTCCAGTAGTGTGCGTTAGGCACCTGCAGGAATGAAAGGGCTCAAAGTAACGCGAATTTTAAATCCTGTCGGTTGTTTTGTGGTAAATTTGGGGCATGTTTATATATTTATTGAGGGAGAGGGGAGTTTTCCCAAAGACACCAGGAATGGACGAAAAGGCAGGAAAATGCCTTTGTGGTCCTTCGCGTTTTAGTGTCTTTGTGGCTGGAAATGCCCCAAAAGTGCCATCGTGCCTCCCCCACTACTACAAGACAAGAATACAAAAAGAAACACAAAGCCCGGATGCCTGAAGAAAATAAAGACAAAAAACGGGGATTTGTCATCGAACCGGACGAGCCTAAGGTCAGGCACGGTAAAAACTACCTGTTGGTCATCGGTATTGACAAATATCCCGATATGCCGCCCCTGAGCAATGCGGTGCTTGATGCAAAACGCGTTGCCAGTTTGCTGACGGAAAAATACCAGTTCAACAGCACAGATTTCTTTTCCCTTTATGATTCAGAGGCCTCGCAGGACGCCATTATCAAAAAATTTGGCGAACTGGCGGATATAGTCACCGAAGAAGACACTTTGCTGGCCTATTTTGCCGGCCACGGCGAATACGATAAAAAATACGATGTTGGCTATTGGATACCCTACGACGCAAAAAAAGGGCAGATCGGCTCCTACATTTCTTTTGACCTGGTGACGCGGCTGATCCGGGCCATCAAATCTCACCACACGCTTATCCTCTCGGATTCCTGCTACTCCGGCAGTTTCTTCACCACTCAGCGCAGCATCGATTCGCCGGCAGTGGCCAAACTGGAGGTCACCCCGTCCCGATGGTTGTTGACCTCGGGCCGCAAAGAACCTGTATCCGATGGCCAGGAGGGCGGGCACAGCCCTTTCGCGATAGCGGTCATCAAGGAACTGGAGCGCAACGACAAACCTTACCTCCTGATATCGGAATTCGTAAATAAAGTGGTTATCTCTGTCGGCAACAACAACGAACAGGTGCCCCGCGGCGGTGCCATCCAGAGCGTGGGCGACGATGGAGGTCAGTTTGTCTTTATGCTCAGGAGCTATGTGGAAGCCAAGTCAAATTACGGCGGCGTGCTGTATCACATCCCCGCTCAGATGGTGGAAGGGGTGAGGAGCAAATGCATCGTCCGGGTCGCCTTCGACAAGGAGATGCTCCTGAACAGGCTTCCCGTAACCAAAGAGAAACTGGAGGAAAAGGCGATCAGCATCCTTGGAGTCAAAAAAGCCGAACTCCTAAGCCTCGATGAACAGGCGTTCTCCATCAGAAGCCTGAACCAGACCCAATTCCTCGAAGAGGACGACCTGCTGGAATGGCCCTACTACGTGTTGCCCAAAGCCACGGGTGAGCACCTGCTGATCCTTACCCTCTCCGTGGCAGAGATCGTCAACGGGAAAGAGCGGGCGCGGGATATCGTCCTGGAACGGCCGGTAAAGGTCTTGCCGCGCTCCGAAGATTATGCCGGAACGGGATTCCGTTCGCCGGCAGAGGACGATTTCGAGATTGCAGACATTGTCCTCCAGAAATATCAGGCCTCCGAAGAAGAAGTGGCGGCAGAATCGGCCCCGGCCCGCGAGCCTTCCCGCCAGCCCGCCCCGGAGACGGGCACGGATGCCGAAAAACCGGTTGAGAAAAAACCGGCCGCCCAGCCCCTGCGCACCCTCGACGACCTGCGCAAGCGGCTGAAAACCCTCATCGGGGATAGCGAATTCAAAGAAGCCTTCGAATTGTTCGACCAGGTCATCGCCGACCGCTCCAGCCGGGAGAACGACATCATCATGCAGCGCAGCCAGTACAGCGGCATTACCAAACAGATGCAAAACAACCTGGTAGACCCCAACTTCGCCACCGTCACGCTCAACCGCATCCGCTACGCCCTCAGCTCCATCGCCGACGACCTGGAAGAGGAAGACCTCCGGCCCGGCGCCCTGCAACCTGAACGCCCCGCATCGTCAGGCAATGACAGCGGCGCCTACCTGGACGAACTGGAGCGCAAGGGGCTGGAACAACAGGCGGAAATCCTCGCCAGAAAGCTCAGTTACTTTCGCCAGGAGCTGGCCAAAGCCTACGACGCCGGCCAGAAGTTCGCCCTTCAGGAACAGATCGACGAGACGGAACGGCAGCTGAGGGAAGTCAGGGAAAAGTTGCAGGGATAGCCTTTCAAAGCCTCCCGTACACCACCTTGCCCCGGAAAAGGGTCGCCAGCACCTCAGTCCGGTAAATCTCGAATTTCGGGCAACGGAAAATATCCCGGTCCAGGATGACCAGGTCCGCCAATTTGCCGGGAGACAGGGTTCCGGCCTCGTCCTCCCGAAACGTCAGGTAGGCGCCGCCCCTGGTGTAACCTTCAACAGCAGTTTGTACATCTATCAGGTGCTGCGGCGTCCAGGGATCACGGGCGATGCTGTCCGGCCCGCGGCGGGTGACGGCTACCTGAATGGCGTCGAAGGGGTTCATCGTGCTGACGTCCCAGTCGCTGCCGAAGGCCAGCCGCCCGCCGCTGCGGGCTACCGACCCGATGGGGTATTGCCATTCCGCCCGCTCTTCTCCCAGGAAGGGATAGTTCAGGTCCGTCATATAGGAATCTTCCAGGGTGGCCCACAGGGCCTGAAAATTGGCGATGACATCCAGTTCCCGGAATCGCGGAATGTCGTCGGGATGGATGACGTGGAGGTGGGCGATATGGTGGCGGCTGTCGCGGGCGCCGTTTTGTTTCCGGGCTTGTTCAAAAGCATCCAGCGTCAGGCGGATGGCCCGGTCGCCGATGGCGTGCACATGGATTTGCATGCCGGCTTTGTCGAGGGCGGCAATAGCAGCCATGGCCGTATCCGGGCCGGCATTGAGCAGGCCGCTGTGGGTGTCGCCGTGGTAGTGGCTGAGCAGGGCGGCGGTTTTGCCTTCCACTACGCCGTCCATGAAAAACTTTACCTGGCCGAAGGCAAGGTCAGGTTTCGTGCTGCCGGCGGCGGGCAATGCCGCCTGGTATCGTTCATTCAGCTCCAGCACCTGCCTGGCGCCTTCCATTCCTTTTGCAATATCTCCGTAAATCGAAACATTGACGTGGGCGGTGAGTTCCCCGTTTTTGGCCAGTTCCAGGTAGGCTTCGGCGTAGTCCGGCCGGGCGGATGCCTCCACAAAATTGGTGATGCCGAGCGAACTGGCGACTTCCAGGCCTTTGCGCAGGGCTGCTGCCAGTTCCTCCCGGGTGTATGGAGGGATGAGTTTGCTGACCAGCGCCATTGCTTCCTCCCGAAGCGTGCCCGTCGGTTCGTTGGTGTGTTCGTCCCGTTCGATCACGCCATTGGGCGGGTCGGGCGTTTCGGCGGTGATGCCTGCCATTTGGAGCGCCCTGGAGTTCACCCAGGCCGAATGGGCATCGGCGGAGGTGACATAAACCGGCCGGCCGGGAATGATGCTGTCCAGCAATCTTTTTCCGGGGTTGCCGCCGGGAAATGCCGTCAGCCAGAAGTTGTGGGCCCGGATCCACTCTTTTTCCGGGTGTGCTTCTGCATAATTTTTTAAAAAGGCGAGCATGCTGTCGGGCTGCCCGATGCCGGTGAGGTCGCATCCCAGCAAAGCCAGCCCTCCGGAAATGGGATGGACGTGAGAATCGGTAAAGCCGGGCAGCAGAGGCCTGCCCTGCAGGTCAACCACCCGGGTGGAATCGCCGATCAACTCCCGCGCGCCTTCCCAGGTGCCGGTGAAAATGATCCGCTCTCCCCGGGTAGCGAGGGCCTCCACCTGCCCGCCGGGTGTTTCCAGGGTGTAAATCGGGCCGTTATGGAATAGGAGGTCGGCCTGGGCGTGCAATTGGGCGTTCATCAGGGTCAGTAAAGCAACAGACAAGGTTAAGTAATGACGCATGGCGTTTTCTCACAAAACTAAGGAACATTTAAAAAATGCATTCGACGCCGGCGAGCCAGGCGCGGCCTGGAACCTTTATGGGCCAGGGCCTACCCTGGCTCGCCGGCCCAAAATGTCGAATTTATTCTTCTCCGGCCCCTAACCCGGAAAAATCAGTCCAATCCTGCCAGGAGCTGCCCGTTTAAGGCTGGACAAAACCGTCAGCCTAACAACGGCCAACCAGGTCAGAGCCGCCACCAGTTCCGGATCAGCACTTCTCTGGTGAAGCCGTTGGGGTACGTCACCGTAGCGATCCGGTCGCAGGCGCCGTCGCCGTAGTCGAGGGTCCGGATACGGCCGTTGATGGTGATGGCTTTGGTGCCGCTGACGATCCACGGGCAGTTCTTGCGCTTGGTCAGCGGTTCGGTGATCCCGACGGTGAAGGCCACGCCGTTGCGGTTGGCGCCGGAAGAGCCGCCGGTAATTTCAAAAACATTATCGATCATGGCGGGGGTGTCGGCGCCGGCCACCTGGGTCAGGGTGTGGCTGGCCTCCCAGTAAGTTACATCGCCGTTGGGGAAGGTTAGGCTGCCGCCGTCGACTGTGCGGGTGAAGGTGATCCCGTCGTTGCCGGCGCTTGCATTAGTAAGGGTTTTTGTGCCCTGCACCAGTACGCCGTCTACGAAGAAGTCATCGAAGGTAACGGTGCGGGTAGCGCCCGGATTGGCCATCTGATCCGTCTGGTAGACGATGATCGTGCCCTGGCGCAGGCGGCCGCCGGGCCCTTCGCAACCATCGGGGCCGTAGTCGATGGTGATGGTGCGGGGAAACGTGCCGTCATCCGGGCTGACGGTGACCGCCGGGCAGTTCAGCCCGCCTCCGCGGGTTTCTACCTGAAGGTCCACCTCGTCTTCCGTATCCTGGAACAGGTTGGCGGCAGTGGCCACATCCTCGTTGGTGGTGAGGTCTTCCTCAAAAGCAGGATTTTCCGCTTCTTCTTTCTGGCAGGAAGTGAATGCCATCGAAAAGGTGAAGAGGGCGATAAGAATGAAAGAATACTTTTTCATGGTTAAAGATTGTTTTGTAGTCAATGAAAATATGGTATAATGGGATAGCGCCCGGGGACGGAGAACGGGGTCGTCCGCCCGGGAAGTAATCTTTATGCGGTCGAATACTTTGAAGCGCGCCCTGGTTGCAGGCGGCAGGCATTTCCGCCTGCATTTGTGTAGTAGACTGAAAGAAGAAAGCAAGGTTTAACGCCGGGAGGAAAATTTTTCTCCCGATAATTTTATCTTTGACCACTACTTATGAGCAAAGGAAAGACCATCATCGGGCAAGAGCGCTTTGCGCTGACCATCGAACGGCTCTGCCACCAGCTGATCGAACAGCACGGGCAGTTCGAGCACACCTGCCTCGTGGGCATTCAGCCGCGGGGTGTACATCTATCCAACCGCCTTCACCGCCGCCTGTCCGAAATACTGGGCGTTCCCGCTATCGAATACGGAAAACTGGATATCACCTTTTATCGCGACGACTTCAGGACGCGGTCCAAGCCCCTGTATGCCAGCAAAACGGAAATGGAGTTCCTGGTCGAAAACAAACGCGTGGTGCTGGCCGATGACGTATTGTATACAGGCAGGACCGTGCAGGCGGCGCTGACCGCCCTGAACCACTACGGCAGGCCCCGGCAGGTGGAGCTGATCTGCCTGGTCGACCGCCGGTTCAACCGGCACCTGCCCATCCAGCCGGACTACACCGGCATCACCATTGACGCGCTGGACGAGGCTTACGTTCAGGTCAAATGGTCGGAACTGGAGCAGGAAGACGAGGTGTTGTTATTTGCCGACAAGAAAGACGCGGAATAAATTCAATCAATCATCTGTACTCCTGAATGGCTACCGAACAACAACTGAGCACCAGGCACATACTAGGGATCAAATACCTCACCGGGGCAGATATCCGCCTGATTTTCGAAACTGCCCGCAGCTTCAAGGAGGTAATCAACCGCCCGATAAAAAAGGTGCCTTCCCTGCGGGACGTCACGGTGGCCAACCTTTTTTTCGAAGATTCCACCCGTACCCGGATTTCTTTTGAACTGGCCGAAAAGCGGCTGTCGGCCGATGTCGTCAATTTTTCCGCATCTTCATCCTCGGTCAAAAAAGGAGAAACGCTGCTGGACACGGTCAACAACATCCTGTCTATGAAAGTGGACATGATCGTGATGCGGCATCCGGCGCCCGGCGCGCATCATTTCCTGGCTCAGCACATCGACGCGCACATCATCAACGCCGGCGACGGCACCCATGAGCATCCTACGCAGGCGCTGCTCGACGCCTTTTCTATGGAAGAGAAGATCGGGGACCTGGCCGGCAGGAAGGTGGCTATTTTCGGGGACATCCTGCACTCCCGCGTGGCCCTGAGCAATATCTTTTGCCTGAAGAAGCTCGGCGCTCAGGTTCGGGTATGCGGCCCGCCGACCCTCATCCCCAAATACATCGGCAAATTGGGCGTGGAGGTGTCGTACGACGTGAAAGACAGCCTGCGGTGGTGCGAAGTGGCCAATATCCTCCGCATACAACTGGAGCGCCAGGATATTAAGTACTTCCCGTCCCTGCGGGAGTATGCCCAGTACTACGGCATCAACAAGGCCTTGCTCGATGCGTTGGACCGCCCCATTGTGATCATGCACCCCGGGCCAATCAACCGGGGCGTGGAAATTACCAGCGACGTGGCGGATTCGGAACATTCCATTATCCTGCAACAGGTGGAAAACGGCGTGGCAGTCCGCATGGCCGCCCTCTATCTGCTGGCGGCAAAACGATAGGGCCATACAATGTGCAGGGGGCGGCATTCGTTTATGCTTCTGTTATACCCCACACCTGACATATCACCAATCCTCCCCCCGGTTTTTTACAGTATTTGTTTCGCAAAATTGCCCAATCCCGGACAATAGTTTCAAATAAATCCTAAAAACATTATCTTACAAATTAAAATCCAAGCTGATATGAGATCCATCCCATTTGCCCTGCTGATTTTCTTCTGTTGTCTGGCCCGAAATGCCCAAAGCCAATGCGAGACGCTCATTGCCGAAGATAAGGTGATCGATGGGACTCATATCCTGCGAACCACCACGCAGACGCTGGTCGTGAGGGGCAATTATACCTATAGCATGGAGCTGCGGAGCGACAGCAAGGGCATTACGGCCAAGGTGTATTCCAAAGCAGGGGTAGAATTCAACCAGGACGATGAGATCATTTTCATGGATGTGAACGGCATGCGGCGGTCCTACCGGTTTGTCGGCATGGGGGAAATGGAGCGGGAGGGCGGCACCCCCGTTTACCACAATATCCTCCAACTGGACCTGGCGGCCATCCAGTGGTTTGCCGGAACGGGAATAAACGTGCTGTATATCAAGAACAACATCAGCAACCAGATGCGCAAGTTCACCATTAACGAGAGCCGGCAATCGGAATTTTCCTTGCTGGTCACCTGCTTCAACCGCCGGCTCGACAAGGAAAAGGTGAACGATGTGGAACTGACCGACAATGAGATCCGCGTGGAGCCGTCGCCGAAACCTTCCGGCGAAGAAGCGCGCCCGAATACGGCCAGGACGGCGGCGGCCAGCCCGTCGGACGACCAGGAGGTGGAGTCGCTGCGGCGGGAACTGCGCGACGTCAAGGAAAAGCTTCGCCAGGAAATCGCCGAGGAGAAATCCAAAGCACAGCAGATCAAGTCGGTCCTGCAGGAAGAAGTAGCCCTGGCCAAGGAAAATGCCGCCGCCCAGAAGAAAAAGTATGCCGACGAGGTGGTCGATGCCCGGCAGAAATCCCAGGATGAGATCGAGGCCTCGCGCACCCAACTGGCCGAACAGGTAAAGGAGGCCCGCGAGCGCGCCGCCACCGAACTGGAAAAGATCACCCTCGATGTGGCCGAGTCCCGCCAGCGGGCTAATGAGGCCATTCAGGCTGCCCAGCTGGAATCCGCGCAGGAAGTGGCCGCCGCCCGGGAGCGGGCTGCCGCCGAGATCATAGCGGCCAAGGAGAAACTGGAACTGGCCAAGCTGGAATACGCCGATGAGATCGCTTCCGCCCGCGAAAATTCGGCAGCGGAACTGCAGCGCATCCGCGAACAAACGGCGGAGATGATCGCCCAGGCCCGCGACCAGGCCAAGGATGAACGGCAGCGCACGGCAGAGGACGTGGTGACCGCCAAAAAGACCGCTTCGGAACAGATCCTGCAGGTAAAAGAAGAGACGGCCCAGGAAATCGGGCAGATTCGCGAGCAATCGGCCCTTGAAAAAGAACGCCTGGCCTTCGACCTGGCGGAGGCCCGCCGCCGGGCTGCCGAAGAAAAGGCCCTCCTCCAGGAACGCTCCGTCTCGGAGATTACCGAGATCAAAGAAAATGCGGCACGGGAAAAGGAAGCCTCTGCGCTGGAGGTGGCCAATGCCCGCAAACGGGCCGCTGAAGAGGTGGCCGAAATTAAAAAACAGGTAGCTTCCGAGAAGGCACTGGCCCAGGAGGAAACGGAAAAGGCCCGCCAGGCCTCCGCCCAGGAGGTGGCCTCCGCCCGGGAAAAGGCGGCCCTGACCATCAAAGAGATTGGCGAACAGGAAGCGGCGAAAGTGGCTGAAGCCAAGGCCAAATCCGAGGAAGAACGCAGGAAAATCGCCGAAGAAGTGGCCGCCGCCCGGGAACGGGCCGCCGCCGAGGTGGCCCGCATCCAGGAAGAACTGAAAACGGCCGTCGCTGAAGTCCAGAAACAAAAAGAAGCCGTGCAAAAAGCCGCCGCCGAAGAAGTGATGGCCGCCAAACAACGCGCCCAGGAAGAGATAGAAAAAGCCCGCGCTACCGCCGCCGGCAAGGTAGAGGAAGCCAACCAGAATGCCGCCCGCGCCAAAGACGAATACGCCACCAACGTGGCGTCCGCCCAGAAGACCGCGGAAGAGCGCATCAAACAGATACAGGAGGAAGCCGCCGCCGCCGTGGCCGCCGCCCGCGCTAAGGAATCCGAGATCAAGAACATGTCGGCGGAAGAGATCGCCGCCGCCCGGGAAAAAGCGGCAGCGGAACTGACCCGCCTCCGGGAACAAACGGCCCAGGAGATCGGCCAGGCCCGTGAACAGGCCGAACGCGCCAAGCAGGAGTCGGCCAACCAGGTCGCCGAGGCGCGCCGCACCGCAGCGGAGAATGTCGCCCAGGTGAAAAAAGATGAGGCCGAAGCCGTCCGCCAGGCCAGGGAGAACAGCGCTAACGAACGCCAGCGCCTGGCCTCCGAGGTGGCCGAAGCTAAGGAACGCGCCGCCCAGGAGGTCTCCGCCACCAATGAACGGGCCGCCCAGGAAATCAAAGCAGCGCGCGAAAAAGTTGCCAAGGAAAAAGAAGCCCTGGCCCTGCAGGCCCTGCAGGCCCGCGAAGAAGCCGCCCTGGCCATCGGCAAAGCCCGGGAAACCGCCGCCCAGGAAGTGGCCGCCGCCCAGCGGCAGGCCGCCGAAGCCGTGGCCAAAACGAAAGCCGATGCCGATGCCCGCATGGCAGAACTGGCCCAGCAGGTGAAAATGTCGGAAGAAAAATCAAGGGCGGAAATCGCCGCCGCCCGCGCCGAAGCCCAAAATGAGGTGGAGACGGCCCGCAAAGAGGCCGCAGAAAAGAAAGCGCAGTACGTCGCAGAAGCCGAAGATGCCCGGAAACAGTCGCTTTCCGAAATCAATACCGCGAAAAAGGAAGCCTCCGAAGCCATCTACCAGGCCAAACAGGAAGCCGTGAAACAGATCACCAAAGTGAAGGAGGATACCGCCAATCAAATTGCCGGGGAACGGGCTAAACTGGATGAGGTGAAAAAAGCAACGGCCGAACAGGTCGCCGCCGAAAAACGAAAAGCCGAAGAGGCCCGCCAGCAAACCCTGGAGGAACAACGCCGCCTGAATGAACTGCAGGAACAGGTCCGGCAGGCAGAAGAACGGCTCCGCCAACTGAAAGCGGAAGCGGATAAAAAGACGAATAACTGAGGACAGGATGGGCAGGAGTGGGAGAGGGGAGACAGGATGAACAAGATTGACAGGCTGCCGGAGTTCCCGGAAGGCAATGCTGTAATGGGGCCATGCCCGTCTTCGCTACGCTCTTCCGGGTAAAAACCCAGGGAACAGCTGCCGCCAAAGACGTTAAAGATGCGTTAATTTTCAGGAGAAAAACGGCTTTTTCCGCCAAAACGCCGGTCAAATTCTTATAATCTATAGATATTTGCGGGCGTTTTCTAACTGAAAAATCCAAAAACTGATGAGATTCCCGGCGATATTGTTCTTTGCTGCCTTTTGCTTTTTTACCGCCCGCGCGGATGTTGCCAACGGCGGGCACCAGATCAGCGTGACGCTCAGGAATTACGAAGAATCGCAGCTCTTCCTGGGCTATCACTACGGCGATAAGCAATACCTGCAGGACACGGTGGAGCGCAATGCCAGGGGGCTGTTCGTCTTCGAGGGCGAAGAACCGCTGCCGCCCGGCGTGTACCTGGTGGTGATGCCCCCCGACAACAAATATTTTCAGCTGCTGGTCACCAACGAAGAGCAGAAATTCCAGGTCTTCGCCGATGCGGAAAACCCCACCCGGAATATCCGCTTCGAAAATGCGCCGGACAATGCCCTGTTTTACGAATACCTTTCCTTTCTCGAAAAGAAAAAACCCATGGCCGATGAGCTGGCCGAAAAAATGCAGGCCACCGAAGACGAAGCCGAGCGCCAAGCCCTGCAGGAAAAGCGTTCGGTGATCGACCAGGAGGTGCGGGAATTCCAGGATAAACTCATCAGGAAAGCCCCGCAGTCGCTCACCGCGGCCATCATCAGTGCCAACCTGCCGTTGGAGACACCGGAATTCGAAGGCACGGAGGAAGAGGTGCAACTGAAACGCTGGCGGTATACCCAGGGCCACTACTTCGACAACCTCGACCTGGCAGATCCCCGCATGTTGCGCACCCCCTTCCTGTTCCAGCGCGTGGACTACTACGTGCACAAACTGCAGGTGCAGCATCCGGATTCCATCGCACTGGCCGTCGGCCGCGTCCTGGAACGCATGAAGCCGGCCGAGGAAACGTTCAAGTTCTACCTCATCCACTTCCTGAACGAGTACGCCAAGTCCAACATCGTCGGCATGGACGCCGTCTACGTCTTCCTGGTTAACAATTACTACGCCAAAGGCCTCGCGCCGTGGACGGACGAGGACCAGCTGGACAAGATCATCGAGAACGCCAAGGCCCTGGAGCCGCTGCTGATCGGCAAAACCGCTCCCAATATCAGCCTCCAGAAAAGGGATGGCACCCCCTTCGAACTATATGATGTCGACGCCGAATATACCATCCTCTATTTCTGGCGGCACGATTGCGGCCATTGCAAGAAGTCGACGCCCGACATGAAAGCGTTTTACGAAAAGTTCAGGGATAAGGGCATTAAGATCGTCGCCGTTTGCACCAAATTCACCGATGAAATCCCGGATTGCTGGAAGTATGTCGACGAGAACGGGACCGGCGACTGGATCCACGCCGTCGACACTTACCACCGCTCCCGTTTCATGTCGGTATACAACATCAAAACCACCCCGCAGATTTACGTGCTGGACCGCAACAAGGAAATCCTCTCCAAGCGCATCGGTGCCGAACAACTGGAGGAGGTGATCGATAAGATCATCGAGATGCGGGAGAAGGAGGGGAGGGAGTGAATGAATGAGTGAATGAGTGAATGAGTGATTATGTCTGGCCTTCTATCGTTGGACGGGTTGCATGTTCCCGGTTTGGTCCAGAGCTGCCGGCACAATTGGGTTCCCAAACGGACAACAAACAACCGGCAATAGCAACTTGTCCAGCGTTCGACTGAGCTCACGCCGAAGTCCTTAGGTAGACACCTTTATGCCCCAATCAATCATTCATTGTCAAATTTCAGCTCACCTTCATCCCTCTGGCGATGCGGGAAAACAGGCCGGGAAAAAACCGTTTGATGTAGACCCCCAGGATTTCCTTGCCGCCGATGAGCGCTTCTTCCTTTTCCCGGGCGATGGCGCGCAGGGCTTTTTCGGCAAACACTTCGGGCGCCAGGCCGTTGCGGGTGGCTTCTGCCATTTCATTGTTGGGGGAGCCGTCGGCGGTGAGGGCGTTGATGGTTACGTTGGTGTGGACGTATCCCGGGCAGATGATGGACACTTTGATGCCTTCGTCGTGGAGTTCGGCCCGCAGGCAGTCGAAATACCCGTGCAGGGCGTGTTTGGAAGCGGCGTAGGCCGACCGGCGGGGGGTGCCCAGCTTGCCCATAACGCTGCTGATCACGACGACTTGTCCGCCTCCTTGTTCGAGCATGGCGGGCAAGACGGCCTTGGACACGGCGACAGCGCCCAGGAAATTCACTTCCATGATCTTTTTATCGACCTCGAATTGAGTATCTTTGACGGCTGAGCGCTGGGAGATGCCGGCGTTATTGACGAGGATATGAACGGCCCCAAACCAGCCGAGGGCCTGCCGGGCTTTGGCGGGAATACCGGCAAAGTCGGCGACATCCATGGGAAGCACCATGGCCTGCGTCTCCTCCGGGCAATTGCTTTTAACGCGCTCCAGTTCCTGTGCATTGCGGCTGGAGAGGATGAGGTGGGCACCTCGTTGGGCAAAGGCGTAGGCCAGGTGTTCTCCGATCCCCGATGAAGCGCCGGTAATCCAGACAACCTTATCTTTAAATTGCATGGGCTTTTTTTTCTGATGACAGGAAAAATTCCTCCTGAAGTGTTAATAGTACGAAATAAAAACTGAACAATGCAGCCTATGAAGACCGTTTTTTTTGTCCGTCACGCCAAGTCGAGCTGGGACAATCCATCCCTGAGAGACATCGAGCGCCCCCTCAACAAGCGGGGCAAGCGGGATGCGCCGTTTATGGGGAAACTGTTGCGCGGGAAAGGGATCCGGCCGGACCGACTGATCTCCAGCCCCGCTACGCGCGCTCTGACGACCGCCCGGCACTTTGCCAAAGCCCTGGGGATACCGGAAGATCAGATTGACGTCGATTCGCGGATTTACGACGCCTATCCTGACGACATTCTCGACATCCTGCAGGAACTGCCGGGAGATTATGCTACTGTCCTGCTCTTCGGGCACAACCCGACCCTTACCGGGGTGGCCAATCTGTTTACGGAAGATTACATCTCGAACGTGCCTACCTGCGGGATTTTCCGGGTCGATGCCGAGGTCGTCTCCTGGGTCGATTTTCGGGAGGGCAAAGGCTTGCTGACAGAATACCATTACCCTAAACAATATCTGGACTGATGGGCAGCCTCGCACATCGCAAACAGAACGGCCCGGCAACGCCCGTACATCCCCGACCCTTCGGGTACGGGGCAGGCTGTACACGACTCCGGCCTTTTCTGTCCAGCCTTAGACAAATATCCTTTTCTATTGTTTTGATGATGACGTTGCTGGCATGGGCGTCCTCCTGTGGCCGCGAAACGGCCCGGCCCCCGATCCCGGAAGATGAACTGATCGACGCCCTGATCGACGTGCATTTTGCCGAAGCCGCCGTGCAGTCCCTGCGCGGCGCCACCAAAGATAGCGTGATCAACCTATACTATGATCAGATATGCGAAATCCACGGGCTCAACCGGGAAGAATTCGAAACAACTATGGAGATCTACCGTAATGATCCCATACGAATGGAGAAGCTCTATACCAAGGTGATGGCGGAAATGGAACGCCAGGAGGTAAAACAGGAGAAAAAGGGCGAAGAAGAATGAGTTAACATATTCTTAATGCCGCCCTTTAAGGTGGAGCAGCCAAAAGGCTTAACTTTGTTTTTTGCCAAAATGCTGCCTTTGGGCTTACAGGGGAACGCCAGTAACACATAAACGATGGAATCTGTTAAAATCCTTGTTGTTGACGATGAACCGGATATCCTGGAATTCCTGAGATACAACCTCGTCAAAGAAGGCTATACCGTCCTGACTGCCAATAATGGAGAAGAAGGGATAAAACTCGCCGTGGCCGAAAAACCCAACCTGATCATCCTCGATATCATGATGCCGAAAATGGACGGCGTGGAAGTCTGCCGGCAGCTGCGCACCAAACCGGAGTTCGACCGCACCGTGATCACTTTCCTGACGGCACGGGAAGAAGATTATTCCCAGATTGCCGCCCTGGATGTCGGCGGAGATGATTATATTACCAAGCCCATACGGCCGCGGGTGTTCCTCAGCCGCGTCAAAGCGCTGCTGCGGCGCTCCGAACGGGCGGAAATCGTTGAAGAGCCGGACCTCATTGAAGTGGCGGGCCTGATCATCGACAAGGAAAAAGTCACGGTCACCAGGGATGACGAGGTGATCGAGCTGGCCAAGAAGGAGTTCGAACTGCTCCACCTGCTGGTCTCCAAGCCGGGGAAAGTGTTCTCCCGGGAAGAAATATTCAACAAAGTATGGGGTACGGATGTAATTGTAGGTAACCGGACCATCGATGTGCACATTCGCAAGCTTCGGGAAAAGATCGGCGAACATTACATCAAAACCATTAAAGGCATCGGTTACAAATTTGAGTTTTAAAAAGGGCTAAAGACAGTACTGGATGTTGAAAAATCCTACTCCGCAGGAGATTGCGCTATTCGTATCTCTCTATATCACCGGCGCGGCCCTGACCGCCTGGCTCTTGCTGGAAGCCGTCCAGCAGTGGGCGAGCCTGCCCTGGATGCTGGAACTGGTGGTCATGGGCGTCGGCTTGTTCACCGCCGCTTACTTCACCACTATTTTTTACCTCAAAAAATATATCTACCGGAAGATCAAGCTCATCTACAAGACCATCCACAAGCACAAGGTTTCTTCACAGGAAAAAAGCAAATCCATTGACGTCACCGCCAACATCATCGACGAGGTGGAAAAACAGGTGGCCGAATGGGCGGAACAGCAGAAAGAGGAGATCGATAAGTATAAAGCCTGGGCCGAATACCGGCGCCATTTCGTGGGGGACATTTCCCACGAGCTGAAAACCCCGATCTTCAATATACAGGGCTACCTCCACACCCTGCTCGACGGCGCTATCCACGACGAGGAGGTCAACGTCAAGTTCATCAGAAAAGCGGCGAAAAACCTGGAGCGCCTGCACACCATCGTCGAGGACCTGGAGGCCATCTCCCGCCTGGAATCCGGCGAGCTCATCCTGGAAATGCAGGCGTTCGACATCAGGAAGCTGACCGAGGAAGTGTTCGAAGACCTCGAGATCAAAGCGGCCCAGCGCCGCATCGTCCTGGAGTTCAAGGAAGGCGCCGCCCAGAACTTCCGCGTGCTGGCCGACCGGGAGAGCATCCGCCAGGTGCTGACCAACCTGGTGAGCAATTCCATCAAATACGGCAAAGACAACGGCCGCACCCGCATCGGCTTCTACGATATGGACAAGAACATCCTCATCGAAGTGGCCGACAACGGGCTGGGCATCCCCAAACAACATATCAACCACGTTTTTGACCGCTTCTACCGCGTGGATAAGAGCCGCTCGCGGGCACAGGGAGGCTCCGGCCTGGGCCTGTCCATCGTCAAACATATCATCGAAGCCCACAAGCAGACCATCAACGTGCGGAGCACGCCCGACCTGGGCTCAACCTTCGGGTTTACTCTTCAAAAAGCTTAACAGATTATGATTACAGCCAGCAATATATACATACAGTACGGCGACCGGATTCTGCTCGACCGGGTCAATATGGTGGTCGGCGGGCGCGACAAGATCGGCCTGGTCGGCCGCAACGGCGCCGGCAAGTCCACCCTGCTGAAGGTCATCGCCGGTTATATGAGCCCCGACGAAGGCACGGTCGCCCGGCCAGGAGAGAGCACTCTGGGCTTCCTGCACCAGGAGATGAGCCTGCCTAAAGGCAAGACGGTCATGGACGAAGCCCTCACCGCCTTTGAAGAGGCCAAGCGCCTGGATAAGCGCCTCGCCCAGCTCAACGAGGAGATCACCCACCGCACCGATTACGAAAGCGACGCCTACCACCAGCTGATCGAAGAGCTGTCGGAAGCCACCGAGCGCTTCCAGTTGCTGGGCGGCCATTCCATGGAGGCCGAAGCGGAAAAGGTGCTCAAAGGCCTGGGCTTTAAACAAAAAGATATGGGCCGCCTGACCGACGAGTTCAGCGGCGGTTGGCAGATGCGCATCGAGCTGGCCAAAATGCTGCTGCAGCGCCCCGATTTCCTGCTGCTCGACGAACCCACCAACCACCTCGACATCGAGTCCATCATCTGGCTGGAGCGATTCCTTAAAGATTACAGCGGGGCAGTGGTCGTCATCTCCCACGACAAACAGTTCCTGGATAATGTCACCATCCGGACGGTGGAAGTGGAACTCGGCAAACTCTACGATTACAAGGCCAGCTACAGCAAGTACGTGGAGATGCGCAGGGAGCGGCGGGAAAAGCAACAGGCCGCCTACCAGAACCAGCAGCGGGTGATCGCCGAAAAGGAACGCACCATCAACCGCTTTATGGCCAAGGCCACCAAGACGAGCATGGCCCAGTCGATGCAAAAACAGCTGGACAAGATGGAACGCATCGAGATCGACGAGGAAGACGTGGCGGCCATGAATATCCGATTCCCGGCGGCGCCCCGCTCGGGCCAGGTCGTGCTGGAAGGCAAAAACGTCACCAAAAAATACGGGGACCTGCTCGTGCTCGACCACGTCGACCTCAAGCTGGACCGCGGCGACCGCGTGGCCTTTGTCGGGCAGAACGGACAGGGCAAAACCACCCTCGCCAAACTCATCGTCGACGAACTTACCCTCACCGGCGGAGAGATCAAACACGGCCATAACGTGCAGATCGGCTATTACGCACAGACCCAGAGCGATTCCATGCACTCCAGCTATACCGTGCTGCAGACCATGGAAGCGGCCTCGCCGCCGGAGATGCGCACCCGCCTGCGCGGCATCCTGGGCGCTTTCATGTTCAGCGGAGAAGACGTGGATAAGAAGGTCTCTGTCCTCTCCGGCGGGGAGCGCGCCCGCCTGGCGCTGGCCTGCCTGCTGCTGCGCCCCTTCAACCTGCTGGTGCTCGACGAACCCACCAACCACCTCGATATGCTGTCGAAGGACGTGCTCAAAAAAGCCATCCTGGATTATGATGGCACGCTTATTGTAGTATCCCATGACAGAGAGTTTCTCAGTGGGTTAACGAACCGCACGATCGAATTCAGGGACCGTCAACTGCACAACTACATTGGCGACGTCAACGCCTTCCTGGAAAAACGGCAGCTCGACGATATGCGCGATGTGGAGCTCAGCAGCAAGCCGGCCAAAGCCGGCCCCAAAGCCGCCCCCCGCAAAGAGCTGACCTACGAAGAGCGCAAAACGCTGATGCGCGCGATCAGCAATGCCGAAAAGAAGGTGGAACGCCTGGAAGAAGAAATCGGCGCCCTGGAAAAGAAAATGGCCCAGCCCGGCTTTTACGAAAGCCCGGACGCCGTGAAAACCACCCAGCAGTACCAGGATAAACAGCAGGAGCTGGAAATTGCAATGGACGAATGGGAGGAAGTACAACTGGCCATGGAGGAATATGAAGACTGAATCCATCACTACATCACTACATCAAATACTAAACCTCAGTCTTCAATATTCTTAGGTTCGCGAGCCCGGAGAGACGACAGTTATTATGAAACACTAAAAGTAACTACTCAAATGGCTCGCAAGACAACCCTTTTCACCCTGTTCCTGGCCCTGGCGGCTACCATCGGCTTTGCTCAGCACGGACAAGAATGCAACATCCCGGTTTCCTTTCGCAACAACCTCATCGTCGCCACCCTGGAAGCGGACGGCGCCGAACTTAACCTCCTGGCCAATACTTCCGGCGGCACATTCGTCGCCTCCCAGGCAGCGGCAGCGGCCGGCCTGCCCGGAATGACCGACGAATCCGGCAACCAGTTCGTAGAGCTGGACCCCGTCCTGTCGGGCAGCAACCTGCCTGTCACCGGCAACAAGGAGGCCTTTATGCTGCCGCTCGGCGAGGGCAACCTGCCGGGAGATACCCACGGCACCCTGGGCCAAAGCTGGTTCAGCGCCTACTGCTGGACGCTCGATTATCTGTCGCAGCAATTGCGCTGCAATGCGCCTCCTCTGTCGCCTCTGGGCGCCAACACCATACCGGTAAAGTTCCGGGAGAGCGCCGCCGGCCGCCGCATCTCCAACCTGCCGGTCATCGCGATGGAAGTGGATGGGGTGGAAATCTCCGTCATCCTGGATACGGGCGCAAAGTTGCTGCCTACGCAGGCCGCCTGTGTTGCCCTGGACGATGATACCGGGAACTACCTGGCCGCCTCCTTCATCACCGAATCTTTCTTCGAGGCCTGGCGTGCCATCCACCCCGAGTGGCCCGTCGTCGAGCAGGCCGACCGCGAAATGGGCAACATCAGGATGATCCGGGTGCCCGAAGTCACCATCGCCGGCCAGGCGGCCGGGCCCGTATGGTTCTGCTCCCGCCCGGATGTGGAATACGCCCAATACTGGTCCCGCTTTTCCGGCCACCCGGTAGAAGGCGCCATCGGCGGCAACGCCCTGCAGCACTTCCGCGTGACGCTGGACTATCCGAACGGGCTGGCCCGGTTTGAACGGTAGGGGCTAACCATCCAACCACCCCTTCAGCCCCCAGGCCAGCCCGATCCCCAGGTAGTTGCCGATGGCGTAGCCCAGCAGCCCGGCGGCGATTCCGGAAAAGACGAGCCGGCGGTTGCCGGTAATGCTGGCGATCTGGCCGATAAATGCCGGGCCGTAGAGGGCGGCGACGGAAGTAAACAGGACGGTGTCGCGGTCGATGCGGAGCAGGGCGCAGGCCAGGAGGTGGAGCGATACCGTGCCTGCAAAGGCGACAACGGAGAAGGAGATCACGTCCGGCCCCTCTGCCAGGATTTCGGAGAAGTCGGCCAGCATGCCGAGCGCCACGCAGAACATCAACAGGAAGTATTCGCCCGTTTCGAACGTGCTTTCCCAGCGGCGCACCCGGGGCGAGAAGGAGGCCGCAATGCTCAGGGTGGTAAGCATCAGCATGATGAAAGCGATATTGCCCAGGCCGCCGAAGAATATCCGGGCGAGCCCCAGGGCGGTGCCGATGATGGCCAGGGTGAGCAGCAGCGCCTTGCCGCTGTCCCGGCAGTTGATCCTCCGGCTGGCTGCGGTGTCTTCTGACGGCGGCGTATCCTCTGTTCCTGCTTCCCGGAAACGGGGCAGGAAAAGGCCATACACCTTTGGGGCGACGGACGTGAGGAAGAGCAGGTAAACGCCGCCGATTAGCACGTCGGCGGCATTCAGCAGGATGATGGACTCCTGGCTGGCGCCCAGGGCCAGCCCGATAGCCTGCATGTTGGGCGTGCCTCCGGTGTAGATGCCGACCAGCATGCCGGACAGGCGCCAGGCGTCGCCGATCCGGTGAGCATAAACGAAAGCAGTGGCGGCGGTGGCGCTCAGCCCGGCAAGGACGCAGAGGCCGAAGCTGAGCAGCGTGCTCCGGGCGTGGCCGGCCCACTGTTGCAGGTTGGTGCCGTAAAGCAGCAAGGGGATAGCCAGGACGATGGTGGCCTCGGTGAGGGCAGTAGACAACTTATCGTCGAGCGGAAAAACGCTGAAGTTGCTCAGGATGATCCCCAGGGCATAACACAGCACGACCGGGCTCAGCCACGACGGCAGGGCCTTTCGGTGGTGTAACCGCCGGCTGACAAAGGGGAACAGCGCGATCAGGGAAAGTTGAAGCAGGGCCCAGTGCATCATTTACGGCTTTGGTTGCTGCCCGATAGACAAGGCATGGCCCTGGTAATCGGCCCACAGCCGGCAGTCCTCCGTTTCCGGGTGCTGCAGCAGCCAGTTGGCGATAGGCGTCACCAGCAGCCGTTCGATGGCGCGCTGCAGGGGGCGGGCGCCATAGCGGGGGTCAAAACCGACCGAGGCGATGTGGCTGACCACCCGGGGAGAGAAATCGATGTCGATCCGGCGTTTGGCGAACCCTTCCCGTTGCCTGAGCTCGTCCAGTTCTTTTCGGGTGATGGCCAGGATGTCCTCCTGGCTAAGGCTGCCAAAGACGACCACGCCATCCAGCCGGTTGATAAACTCCGGCCGGAAATGGCGGGAAATAGCAGACAGGTAGACGGACGCCTCGTCCTCCTGCTGCCCGAAGCCGATGGACTTGCGGTTGCTGGCGCCGAGGTTGGACGTCATGATGACGATCGTGTTCCGGAAATTGGTTTCCCGGCCGTAGGCGTCGACCAGCACCCCTTCGTCCATCAGCCCCAGGAGGGCGTCGAAAATGGAAGGGTCGGCCTTTTCTACTTCATCGAGCAGCAGGACGGAGAAGGGGCGTTCGCGGATTTCCCGGACCAGTTGCCCGGGCTCCCGGCCGGCGCCGATGAGGCGGACGATCTGCCCCGGGTACTGGAACTCGCTCATGTCGATCCGGACCAGCGGAGATTTTCGCTGGCCCTTGCCGAAGAAATAATCGGCCAGCGCTTTGGCACTGGCCGTCTTCCCTACGCCGGTCGGGCCGGCGAAAAGCAGCGTGTTGATGGGCTTGTAAGGATTATTGAGGCCAGCCTTGTATACCTTGACCAGGTTGCACAGCTTATTCACGGCTGCCGGCTGCCCGATGATCCTCTGGTTGAAGTAGTCCTGCAGTTCTTCGGTATCGAGCAGCAGGTCGTCCCGCAGGAACAGCTCCGGCAAGCCGGTCTGCCGCACAAAATTGTCGAAGACGGCTTTTTTGTCGATCTTTTCCGCCTGGCGCAACTTCCCTTCGCTGACGCACTGGCCCAGGAACCTGATCCCCTTGCCGGGGAAACTCTCATAGGGATAGTACCGGAGCAGGAGCCGGTAGGAAAGCTGGAGCGCTTCCCGGCTGATGGGCATGCGCAGGCTCGTTTCTGCGTAACCGGCAAACTGGCTGAGGACGCTGAACACCTTTTTCTCGTCCAGCTCTTCGATCACGACCGTTTGGAAAGCTTCGGCAAAGCCGGGCAGGAGGCGCCGCATGCTTTCCAGTTCCTGGGGGGTGGCCTCTCCCAGCATTTGCAGCTTGCCTTGCTGAAGAAAAGACAAAAGGAAAGCCGCCACGCTGTCTTCCGGCCCTTCGCCGCCGATCTGCAGCAGGCGCACCACGTCTTCTACCCACAGTATGCCGTTGGTGGTGTTCAGTTCTTCGACCAGCAGTTCGCACAGTTCCTCCCATTCTCCCAGATATTTGGAGCTTGCCGTGATCCTTTGGGGCAGGATGCGCCAGAAGGTATAGTCCAGGTGCTGCTTGCGGGAGCGGGTGGCGATCTTTTTGATGGCTTGCTGGAGCACGGCGCTTTTGCCGGTTCCGGGCCGCCCGATGGCCAGGACATTGGAGCGGGTACTGATCAGTTTGTCCATCACTTCCGTTACCTTGTCCTCCAGTTCCCAGGCAGCTTCCGGCAGGGCGCTCATGCTGCGGCGGATGTTTTTTTTCTGGGGCGTCCGTTCCGCCAGGCGGTTCAGCACTTTGTATTCTCTCTTGTACTCTATGCCGCTCCAGTACAGGTCCCGGTCGTAATTTACTTTTAGCGGCAGGACGTCCAGGTGGGGGCGGGGCAGCATCTGAAGGCGGTAGATTTTTTCCGGGCTGTACCGGTTGAGCAGGGTGACGACGACGTGTTGCACCAGCGCGTCGAATTGCCGGGAATCATAATAGTAGAAACTCTCCCCGAAAAGCGGCAGGTAACATTCGTAATGGCCATGGTCCGTCTCTCCGAAAATGACCGGGATAGAAACCTTCTGCGTGTTGGAAAGGGGATACGAACCGCTGCGGTCGCGGTAAGCCGGCCGGATGGCCGCTTCCACAAGGCGCAGCCGGGGGTCGGCAATGTCCATCAAGGGGTAATCGTCGTACTTCTTATATCGCTTTTGGAGGTGGTCGAGCAGCGTGCTCTTTACGCTGCGGAGGTCCTTGTCCATCACTTCCAGGTCTGTGCCGACCAGTATTCCGAGGACTGTTTCTTTCTGGAACTCGAAATAGAGCAAAGGGTAGTTGATCTTCTCCATAACCGGGGCGCCAAGGGCGCATTGATCTGAATCTGTGACCTGACGAAGGCGGTGAGAAAAAAGGGTGGCCGGCTATTGCCGGCAACGAGTTGCTCCTGGCTATCCGGGGTTTACGCCCGGAGTAGCAGCAGCGTCAGAGTGGCCTGTGGCGCTGGGCCGGCACTTTCTCCATGCGCTCTGCTTTTCGCAATATGCTGATGACTTTCTGGTGCTGAGCTTCGAGGTTGTTGTGAAGAGGCAGGGGGATGCCTTTCTGGCTCAGGGCCTCTTTGTAGTATTCTGAAATTTGCTCTTCGCTCCTCCGGCAGGCTTCGGCAATTTTAGCCTGCTTGTCCAGCATGAGGGCTTCCCGGAGGCTTTCCCAGTTTTTGTGGAAGTAAGAACGGGCGCTTACGGAGATGGGCGCGGGAGAGGGAGGCATGTCTTCCAGCCATCGCCGGTTTTCCTGGTACAGGCCCTCGCGGTAGTCCGCCAGGTTGGCCAGGAAACTTTTCAACCCCCTGGCCTCTGTCATAGCGGCGGCTTCCCGGTACTTCCGGGCCGCATCTTCGTGGCGTTGCAATAAATTGGTGAGTATGGAAATGGTTGACTCCTTATTCATATCTTCTCTTTCGTTGACAATTATTTTTCCAGGTAATCCGTCGCTGCTTTGAGTTCTTTTTTGACGTTGCTTTTCAGCTCTTCCCAGTTTTCGAGGGCGTCTTGCTGTACCTGTTGGGTTCTCACATTCAGGTTGTCCCTGAATTCTTCCAGCTTGCTCTTTTCCGCTTCCAGCTTTTCCCGCGTATCCCCGCCGGCCCGGGCGATCTCTTCTTTCAGGCTCAGGATGCGCTGGGTTATAGCCTGCTGGGTTTTGCCTATTTCCTGTACCATGGCGGCTGATTCTTTCCGGATTTCTTCTTTGGCGGCATCGGAGAGTTCCTGAGCGCTTTCCCGGGCCTCATCAGCCAGTTCTGCGGCTTCTGTCTGGACATCCTTTGCCTCTTCGCGGATGTCTTTGGCTTCCTGGCCGGCGTCGCTGCCGCAGGCTGCCATCCCTGCCAGCAGGATTGCTGAAAACAAAAATATCAATGCTTGTTTTGCCATGATGGTAATATTTATTGCGTGTTTACAGGTTATTGTGTTGAATCCTGTTTAGTTGCCCTGCTCGTCAGCGCCCGGATCAGTTTCCAGTTGGAATCGAGCAACTGCTCTGTGATGTCCAGCAGGTTGCTGAGGTCAGTATCGGGTTCTCCGGCTGTCCTGTCGGAGCCATTTTCCTGCCCCCGGCGGGGGAGGGCAGGGGCTGGGATTATTTTTTGGAACTCCCTGAAGCCTTCGGATACTTTTTGCAGGTCAGCCGTCTGGTTCGAAAAGAGAGCCAGGTGTTCATGCAGTTTTTCCGGGGCAGGGCGGCTGTTGTTCGCATGCCGGGCGGAGGCCAGAAAGCCGGCGCTGATATCCTCCTCCAGGAGGCCTTCGGGCGAAACGCCGAGAAAAAGGGCCAGTTTCAGGAAATTGGCGGCTTTAGGCTCTACGATCCCCGCCTCGTAGGAAGCGATATTGTTGCGCTTCAGGCCCAACTGTTCCGCGAGTTTCTGCTGGCTCATACCCCTCGTTTTGCGGAGGAATTTTAAATTTCTGGCAAATAGGCTTTCCGGCACGGTTTTCCTGGCATTGCTGATGGGGGCACAATTTAATCAATAATCGCCAATTCGGCGCTTACCCCGGCCAGATTTTGAAGAATCCGGTGCGGCCGGCATGTCAGTTTGCGCGGAGGTGGGAAAACTCGGGGTGGCGGTTGAGGAAACCGGACATGAAGGGGCAGCTCGTCCTGATGCGATACCCAACCTTATCGGCAAACCGCACGGCTTTCAGGGCCATCACATCGGGAATGCCGATGCCCTTTAAGACTTCCGGTACGTAGGTCTCGGTAAATTCCATGACGTTGGGGTTGGCGTTGGTGTGCAGTTTGTACTTGATGTAAACTTCTTCTCCCCCCTTCATGTCGAAGTGGAATTTTTCGTTCGCAGTGTCTTGCCTGATGTCCAGTGATTTGGTCGTAATTTCCATTGCAGTGTATCTTGATTGTTCTGAAAGTAGCGCGCATGGGTGGGCCTGATTGAAGCCGGCCCGGCGCTTTTCACTTGTTGAAACAAGGGCCGGAGGGGGTATGTTCGAAGTGGGAAGCGGCCGCAGGGAGTTCTGCCTCTCCTCCGGGGAGAGTTCAATCCGCTGTGTTTTTAGTTTAAACCGCAGGGGGCGATGAGATACGCAGAGGGCGCGCAAGCGCCTGTTATTCAGGAAATCGCTCTGTGGCGCTCTGTGTTCCCTGCTTGCCGGCCATTCCTGCCATGTCGCCAGGATGGCAGGCAGGCGGGCGGTTGGAAAAATGCGAGTTGACAAAGTTCTTTGAACACCCTCCTCAGGAGACAGCGTACCCCCCCCCACAGGCACCAATGCACCAATACACCAATACACGAACCCCTCCCCCTACATCCCCCCCTCTACCCTCAACCGCTGCCCGTTGTAATTCTTCAGCTCCAGACCACTGGACATTTTGGGGGCTACTTGTGTAAAGGTGTGAAAGTGTAAACGTGTAAATGATTGGGAGCCAATTTCTTTTACACCTTTACACGCTTACACTTTTACACGGGCCAGAAAATGTCTA
>JAGFJD010000082.1 GCA_024102975.1 Phaeodactylibacter sp.
ATCTTACACGAATAACTTTTGACCACATGATAATGGGAGGCAAGCCTTGTATACGCGGCATGCGTGTTACTGTTGGCATGATTGTCGGCCTAATTGCTTCTGGTTATTCCCGAAAGGAAATACTTGATGCATACCCATACCTTGAAGAAGATGACATTATGGAAGCATTAGCTTACGCTGCCTGGCGCGCAGAAGAGATTGAAGTCCCATTCGCTGCATAATGAAAAAATCCGGACATGCCGACCTCCCCCTCCACCACGGGCGCGTACCGCCCTGGCTGGCCAGCCGCATGGCGCGCCTCGGGCGGGCCATCGTCGAGGCCCTGGTGGTGGAATACGGCCGGGGCGAAGTGGTGCGCCGCCTGAGCGACCCGCTTTGGTTCCAGTCGTTCGGGGCGGTGATGGGCATGGACTGGCACTCTTCCGGTATTACAACTTCAGTGGTGGGTGCCCTGAAGCGCGGGATCAACCCCATCGCCAGAGAGCTGGGCATCTACGTCTGCGGCGGCCGCGGGCGGCACTCCCGCAATACGCCCCATGAACTGATGCAGGTGGCCGACCAGACAGGGCTGGACGGCATGGGCCTGGTACGCAGCAGCCGACTCACCGCCAAGGTCGACAATACCGCCATCCAGGATGGCTTCCAGATTTACCTGCACTCCTTTATCGTAACGCAGGAGGGCGAATGGGCAGTCGTCCAACAGGGCATGAACGAACAGAACGGCTACGCCCGCCGCTACCACTGGCATTCCCAAGCTTTCGATTCCTTTGTAAACAACCCCCATACCTCCATCTGCGGCGAAAACCAGGGGCTCATCCTCAACCTGACAGACCAGGAGGCCGACAATACCAGAAGCGGCGTGCTCGGTATTTCTACCCAACACCCCACCCGCATGCTGGAGGAAATCCGCAAAATCCGCCTGCCCGCCCATCATGACGTGAAAGCCAAAGACGTCGACCTGCGCCGCCTCGGCAGCGTCATCGCCCTGGCCTACGAGCAGGAGTTGCAGGATTTCGAATCCCTGCTGCTGCTCCAGGGCGTCGGGCCGCGCACCCTGCAATCCCTCACCCTGGTCAGCGAGGTCATCTATGGCACGCCCTCCCGCTTCCGGGACCCCGCCCGCTACTCCTTCGCCCACGGCGGCAAGGACGGCAAGCCTTTCCCCGTGCCTACCAAAGTTTACGACGAGACGATCTCCGTGCTGAGCAAAGCTGTGGAAAAGGCGAAGATCGGCCAGAGCGAAAAAAAGGAGGCCATCAAAAGCCTGCACGAAACGGCAAAGCAGATCGAGCAGCACTTCACGCCCAACGACAATTTTGACAAGCTGATAGAAAAGGAATGGCGGGAATCCCGCCAGTACGGCGGGCGTACGGTGATGGATGAAACGCGGGAAGGCAAGCCAGAGCCGAAACGCCGGCCGGTGGACGGGCAGTTGCGGTTGTTTTAGGGATTTCGCCGGAACAGATGGAGTTGCAGGAGCATGGTTAAGGGGCGGCTTATATATCCATAAAGACGAAAAAATACCTACAGGTAGCAGCATACAGCTTTCCGACCTGGAAGCCAGTATGGAAATATCCCTGAAAGAATCTCAGTGGCGTAGCCGGTCTTTGCTGAATCGGAATGCGGAGGGGTATTATAAATTTTCCCATAAATCGGTGCTGGAATATTTTCTGGCGAAGGAAGCTATTGAAAATCCATCCTTTACAGGACGACTCAAATTTGAGGGGCTGGATGCGGCTAAGCGGTTTTGTGAAGAAATGGTGTTTGGGAAAATGCTCAAGAATTCGGAAGGGACTTTCACTCTTTTGAATATAGGCAAAGAACAGCCTTTTAAGCAGTTAAATAAAAGAAATCAAGATAAAATTGTAACCCTGAAAATCAAATCAGGGAATAGTCTAAATCTACAGGCAATTCGATTTCTGAAATCTAGTAACGTCAAAAAAATTATGATAAAAGATTTTGGAATTTTCCCTAATCTGTATGAGCTATATTCTTCCAGTGATGTCTTTAAGTTGCAAGTAGTGCAAGAACTGCAAGTACTGCTAAACCTAAGAGAATTATTAAAACCGCAAAAACAAGAAGAACAGCAAAAACGGATAAAAAATTTAAATCTGCTATTAGGACGTCACGAACAGCGTGAGCGACTAACAAAATTACTACAAGAATCGCAATTACGATTAAACCACCTTGAACTGCAAATACGAAAAATACGGGTAGAATTGCCGATAAGAAAAGGGCAGGAATTACGGTTAAGGCACAGACCACTGGACATTTTGGGGGCTACTTGTGTAAAGGTGTGAAAGTGTAAACGTGTAAATGATTGGGAGCCAATTTCTTTTACACCTTTACACGCTTACACTTTTACACGGGCCAGAAAATGTCTA
>JAGFJD010000141.1 GCA_024102975.1 Phaeodactylibacter sp.
ACCCATCCACCCATGTCCCGAATTTTCCCGTCTGCCCTCAATTCCTTCCTCTCCGGCCGAATAATTTTGCCTTTCCATCCCAAAACGGCGAACTAGAACCTTATCGGGACGGGCACGCGGCAATTAAATAAATGTTAATCCGGGTCCACCCCTGTAATCTTTTGCACAATATTGACATCAAATAGGAAAAAGCTTTGTTTAGCCATTGACACTAAAATCACCAGCCATGAAGATCAGATTCAAAGACCGGCTCGAAGCAGTAGAATGGATAGCGAATTTCGCGGAAAACGAAGGCCAGTTCGAAGTGCTGCGCGAACAGTTGAATTTCAATTTCATCTACGAAGGCACCTATTTCCTGAACATAGGAGAAGAGATGGGAGAAGTGGTCAGCCTGGACGGAAGCACCAAAGGGCGGAATTAAGCAGGCTCGTAGGCCGGACTATTCCGCAAATTGTGCTTTTCAACGGATTGTCACTCACTTTCAGGCGCCTGCGAACGGCCGAATACCGAATGCCGCTCTCTTTAACCCAAGTTCGATATGCAACTCCCAACTTTCGTTGGCTCAATTTTCGCCGCCAACCGTCCGCCGTCCGCCGTGGTTTGGGCCTACATATCGAACACCGGTTAAGCCATCAGAACCCGGGAAGCCCCTTCAGGTTTTAGGGCCCGGAGAAGAATAACTTCCCCATTTGATACGGCTCTTTTTCCACCAGGCTGCGTTACTCGTCGGTCAGGTAGCTCCGGCTATCTTCCCTCCTCGCGCCTTGCCTGGCGAAAAAATAGCTCGCCTGAAATGAGTAACTTATTCTTCTCCGGCCCCTTATCGCGCGCTTTCTCAGTCTTCTGTTCTTATTTCCACCTTGCCGATGTAAAGCGGCGTGTCCTCCCCCTCGCGTTTTATGACGTAATAATATAATCCGGGCGGTAATTCCTTTTCCACCTCTTTCTCAAAGGTATAGTTCTTCATCCCGCCAAAGGCCCGGACATCTTCATCATCCAGCCGTTGCAATTCCAGAGGAAGGTTCGCCGCCGGGCGTTCTTTAAGGAAGGAAACCTGCCTGTTGTCGTATATGTGCAGCAGGATGCGGCCGCCTTCGACCGGCGATCCGGAGCGGAGGGTGCCGGATACCTTGGCCCGGTAGTTTTCCGAGGGCGTCCGGGCCGCGTCCACCTCGGCGGACACCAGAAAATCAGGATTAGGGCTTCTGGCAGCGATCAGGCCCTCTAATTTGGGATTGGGCAGGAAGGGGTCATCCGGCGAAGGAGTTCCGGGCGTTTGCTTTTGCCGGGTGGAAGGAGCTTCCTCTTTCTTTTCCGGTGCAGGGTTGACCGCTATCCCGGAATCCGGGGCGGCCGGTTCTCCGTCTGGCCGGCGTTCGGTTGCCACAGCCGGCTCCTGTTGCCAGGAGGATTGTGGAGGCCGGGGCCATGCCCACCAGATGACAGCTGCGACAATAGCCGCAGCCACCGCTCCCCATGCCGGCAGCAGCCGGAAAACGGATTTCCGGCCTTTTCCTTCCAACGGGAAATCCCGGGTAATCTGTTGGAGTTGCTGCCGCAGTTCGGCCTTGCCGGATTTTCCGAGTTCCTGGTGCATCCTCCGGTGAAGGGCCACCTCCATTGCGATTTGTGGGTCGGCAGCTATTTCCTGTTCGAAGGCCCGGCGTTCCTCCGCCGGCAGCGTTCCTTCGAGGTAGGCTTCTATGGTCTCATATAGTTGCTCTTTGTTCATTACAATATGTTAAAAGGCTACAGCTTCAGATCCTGAAAGCGAAGGTCGGCCCTGACCAACCCGATGAGGCGCTCCTTGCACTGGAACTTGCGTTTTTTGGCGTAGTTCACACTGCCAAAGCCCATTATTTCCGCTATTTTTTCCATTCTGACCTTATCAAAAAAAAGCCGCATCAGCTTGCGGCAATCGTCGCCAAGCTGGTCAAAGGCATCCCAAAAGATGCGGTTTTCTTCTGCTTCCTCGATCGACCTTTCCAGGTCTTCGTCCAGTCTGTATTTGTCGTCTTCGGGAAAGGTTACAGTCCGGTTTGACTTTTTTTGCAGGCGGTTGCCCCAGAGGTTGCGGCAGATGCCGTAGATCAGGGTGTACAAAGAACTGTTCAGCTCAAACCCGGGCCTGCCGGCTTTTTCGTAAAGGATGATCAGCGCCTCCTGGAATATATCCCTGGCGTCTTCCGCGCTGCCGCCGTTTTGGGTAATGAGGTTGGCGGCACGGGGCAGGTACAGCCGGTATATCTCCCGGATGCCTTCATTGTCGCCGGCCAGCAGAGCTTTAAGCAGGTCTTGGCTCTCTTGATTCATTTAGGATAAAGTTTCCGCGGCTGCAATATACTGGCTTTCGGGCATTAATTGTAAAGCACGGGTAAAGAGCTTTGCCGTTTGGAAACTATCCCTGTTATTTCAGGAATGGATCACTTCCTTAACATCAAAGCCGGCGCCTTCCACCGCTTCCACGACTTCTTCCACGGTCACCTCATCGCCTTTGACGGTCAGCACTTTGTCCGGGTTGTCCGTATCGACGGCCCACTCCCTTATCGACGGCACGTCATTGAGGAAGCCCGTTACGGCACGCACGCAGTTGCCGCAATTGATATTGGTCTTGAACTGGAGTGTCTTCATGGCGTATCCTTTCAAGAAAAAACGCCTGAAACAACGATCGGTTTTACCAGATAAAGGGTATCATCTTTTTTGCCTGCCGCTGAAAGGCGGCATATTGCTCCCCGAAAGCCTGGATGAGGGCTTCCTCCTCTGCCTGTATCCGGTAGTTATAGGCTATCATCATGAGAGCGGCAGCCACCAGCAGTCCCACCCATGCCTGCAGCAGGATGGCGCAGCCCAGAGAGGCCAGGAAGGCACCCAGGTAGGAGGGGTGCCGGACCAGGCGGTAGGGGCCGTCCCGGACGAGGCGATGCTCTGCCTGTATCTGCACCGTTGCCGTGAACAACCCCCCGAGGGCACGGATAGCCCATACCCGGATGCCCACTCCTGCCAGGATCAGGGCCAGGCCGACGGCTACCGCAGCAGCGCTGTGCCGCGCCGGATGCCAGTAGGCCCATTCGACTACGGGAATGGCAGCCGATAAAAGGGACAACAAAAGAATGACCAGCACGGAATTTCTGTCCTGATTTTTTTCCCGCCGGGCCTCCCGAAATTGGAAACCAGGTTGCGAAAGAAATACGGCAAGGGCCGTGCCGACCAGTATGGCGGTCTTGTAATGCAGGATCATCTCCGGCCTTCCTGCCAGCGGCGCCAGATAGGCCAGGGAGACGAACAAGATGGTATTGATGGTTTTACCCATGGGCTTGTCCATTTTTTTGTTCTGTAATAATCTATGATCCGTGGCAGCTTGAAGCTTTCCCTACGGCTTCGCCTGTGCATGCCTACACGGAAGCCTGGGCCTCAGAAGCCGGGGCATTATCGGCCAGCAGGAACAGGGCCCCCTTTGCCTCCATCTGCTTGCCGGCAGTTTCAATCCGGGCAGCCCTGCCCGAAGCGATCTCATCGAAGGAGATGCCCAGGATGCTCGCGCTTAGCCCCTGGTAGTCATTTTCGCTACCATCCAGCAATTGCCGGAATCCATACCGCACATAGAACGGCACATGCCGCGGATGGCAGGCCAGCATGGCGTAATCGTAGCCATACCGGTAAAAAATACTGGCCAGGGCGCCTTCGAAAACAAAACGGGCGTAGCCGGCAGCTCTGACTTCAGGAGAGAAGACAAACCGGCTGCCTTCCATTATTTTCTGCCTCCGGGCCCGCCGGGAATGATATAGCTCCAGCAGGCATTCCTTTTGAGGGCAGCTGGCCATCATGGGCAGCGGGGCGTCAGCCCGGGGCGGCGGCGGGAGCAAGTCTGGGAACTTTGCCGCCAGCCGGCTGGCCAACGGCGCCATACGGCTGGGTGTCTCCTGGACCAGCCGCATGTATCCGATCGGTTGGCCTCCGTACTGGCCTTCCTGGAATAATCCCAGGTGGTAGGCATGCCAGTCGTAACTGTCGAACTCCAGCCCATGCCCGCTTTGATGGACCAGGGCGGCGCAACTGCTTTGGAGATACCCCTGGTAACGCAGGCGAAATAGCGATTCCAGCTCAGAAACAGTACGAGCTTCTCTGAGGGAAAAATGAGCGTGTTGAATACTCATAGTCATGTGGTTTTATTGTTTGGAAGAATAATTCTCCATTAACAGCCAGGTACGCTGTAGAACCCATGACTTGCCACCAGTCTTTTTAGTGTTTGTTTAAGAAGCGTGTTCCATTTGGTGAGGCTTCACCATAAAATTGGTTAGAATGCTTTGAAAAGTGTTGTTCGATGTTTTCACGAGTGCTTCGCCGGTTGTCGGTTGCCACTCTTTCGATATTGCACCCTAACATACAAAAATTGCGCAACTTCGTTCGTAAAGTCAACGGGCACTCGAAATTTTTCTCCAAAAATTATGAACGAAATACAACCTGCAAAACCGCCATAACACGGCATCAGTGAACAATCCGGCTGCCAATTGCATTCAGAATGCTGTCATTGTAAAATACACAAGATGAATATCCAATACCTGAAAGGCGCCGACATAGATAAAGTGAAGTGGAACAGCTGTGTTCATTACGCCAATAATGGCAACATCTTTGGCTACATGTGGTACCTCGATTTTGTCGCCAAAGACTGGGACGCCCTGGTGGAAGGCGATTATGAATCCGTTTTCCCCCTGGTTTGGAAAGAAGGGCTGTTCGGAAGAAAAGAACTCTACCAACCCAACCTGATGCGGGAAATGGGCATCTACTCCATCCACTTGCTTTCACCGGCCCGGATCAGGGCTTTCCTCGACGCCATACCTCCGGAATTTAAACGCATAAACATAACCGTCAACGAACAGAATACGCCCCCGGAGGACAGCCCGTTCGAAGTCGTGGAAAAAACCAACCACCAGCTCTATCTCGGGCCTCCCTACGAAGAACTGTTCGACGGGTTCTCCGGCGAACTGGCCTCCGCCCTTCAACGGGCAGAGGACGAGGGCCTCATCCTGACCTCCAGCCTCAAACCGGAAACAGTGGCGGAGTTCTACCGCCGCCATACCCCAACCTATCCCGGCCTGGAAAGCGATTACCATGCGCTGCACCGCATCATGTACAACGTCCTGCATCGGGGCTGGGGGTTCGCCTCCGGCGCTATGGACCGGGAGCAAAACCTCTACGCCGCCAACTTTTTCATCTACAGCCACGGCAAAGTGCTAAGCCTGGCGCCGGCACAATCGCCGGCGGGAGCGGAACTGGGTGCGTTGCCGTACCTCTTCAATGCCCTCATTCGCAGCCACGCCGGCCGGCCGCTCATCCTGGATTTCAACGCCAGGGGCGGGGATGAACTGGCCCGGCAATTCGGCGCCCAGCCCAATGCTTTCTATCAACTGAAAAGGGACAAGCGCATTCTGGGACTTATCTGAGACGAGGATTCGGGTGGTTAAGGTCAGAAATAGACAGGATTGACAAACGCAGCGCCGCCCCGTTTTAGCTACTTCCCCCCTTCGGGAGGATTGAGGGGGGCTATAGACAGGATTGACAAGATGAACAGGTTGCTATGTCGCGTTTTCAGACAATCCCAGTGGACTCCCTTCGGTCTCTTCCGCTTTCTTTCCCCTCACCCTGCGGCCTCTTCCGCCATCTCCTGCCGCCGCCGCCGCCGTTCGTTGAGGATTTCCCGGATCCAGTTGGGGATGACGATGGTGCCGGCCAGCAGGTAGGTGTAGTAGGACAGCAGCCGCCAGATGGTAGAGATGAGAGTAGCATAAGTGGGGTTGGATACGTAATCGCTCAGGAAACCGCCGAACAGGATTTCCACAAAACCGGCACCGCCCGGCGTAGGGCTGAAGGCGATGATCACGAACATCGTCTCCAGACGGGCGTAAAGCTCAAACTGGGTCCAGAAATCCAGCGGCAACGCGGTAATGAAGGCAATGATCAGGCAGTTGAGCAAGATAAACCGGCAGGACCAGGCCGTGGCGGTGGCCAGGAAGGCACTGAGATGAAACCGAAGATCCTGCTGCTTAAGATGGTTGGACGCCAGGATCATCTCGTTGCCCAGAGCGACGGCCCTGCGCCGGTAGCGCTTCAGAAATCCGAAACGGGTGGCCCCTACCAGCAACCGCTTCATCTGTTCGGGGCTGACGAACAGGCCGTAGTAAAAAATGCTGCTGTAGATGGCCATCAGGGAGTAGGCGAAGATAAAGTAAAAGCCCCAGGCCCCAATATCGTCGAGGGTTTGCACCCCGGGACGGATCATATTGGAACCAAAAAAGAGGAAGAGGACGGGCAGGGTGCCGATAAAGAAAAAACTGTCCAGGACTATAGTGTATAAGACAATGGTGGCCGTTTTCGCCGTGGACAATTTTTCCTGGGCCAGCACGAAAAAAGCCACAGCCGACCCGCCGACCGCCGTAGGCGATACTGCCGAGCTGAACTCCCAGATGAAGATGAGTTCGATACACTTGCGCCAGCCGAATTCTCCTTCGGAAAGAATGTGCAGGCGCGTGGCGTAGGCCATGTGCCGGGTCACCAGGATGAACACGCAGGCGATGATCCAGAACAGCGTGTGCGCCGTCCAGTCTATTTTAGCGAATTCATGAGGGTCGAACTGCCGCCAAAGCAGATATCCCACCGCCACAATTCCCAACAGGACGGGCAGGATGATGCGGGACACCCGGATTGACCGGAGCGCCTCCTGCTGTTCTTCATCAAAATGCTTCAGCGTATCGTCGTGCTTCACAAAGTTCAATTTAGGGTTCAGCCTTTTGGCAACAAATTTCCGCTGCCGGAGTTTGGCCCTTCCCGATAATTCCTGCAAAGTTGCAGAATAGCCGGCAATTTTGTCTATCTTTCCAAGGAAGAACTAACTTTATATATTATGGAACTTCTCTACTTTCTTATCATTGGCGGCATTGCCGGCTGGCTGGGCGGCCAGATCATGCGCGGCGCCGGGTTCGGCATCATTGGCAACATCGTCATCGGCATCATTGGCGGCATCATTGGCGGATGGCTGTTCGGCCAGCTCGGCATCAGCGCCGGCGGCGGGCTGATCGGCTCGATCATCACTGCTGCCGTGGGGGCGGTCGTCCTGCTTTGGATTGCCGGCTTGCTGAAGAAGTAACCGCTTTGGCAACTTTTCCGGGAGGCATTAACGCAAGTGCAGATGGAGGAAAGGCTGGAACGCTGGCGCCTGATCCTCGGCAGGCAGGCTGACCCCGAAGGAGAGATCAACCTGCAGGGCCGGGCAAAAGGGGTAGACCGGGTGCTGGAAGCCCTCTATGACTCCGGCCGCAAGGCCGGGCTGGGCAGCTCTTCCCCCAATGTCAACCGCTGGCTGGGAGACATCCGCCGGTACTTCCCCACCCCCGTGGTGCAATTGCTGCAACGCGACGCCCTCCAGCGCCTCGGCCTGGAGCGCATGCTGCTGGAACCGGAACTGCTGGAGTCCATCGAGCCGGACGTCGAGCTCGTCGGAACCATCCTTTCCCTCAACAAGGCCATGCCGGACCGCACCCGGGAGTCGGCCCGCACCGTTATCCGCCGCATCGTCGAACAACTGGAGCAACGCCTGGAAAACCCGATGCGGCAGGCCATCCGCGGCAGCCTCGACCGCTCCGCCCGCAACCGCCGCCCCCGACTCAACGAGGTCGACTGGCACCGCACCATCCGCGCCAACCTCCGGCACTACCAGCCGGAGCTGAAAACCATTATCCCGGAACAGATATTAGGGTTCGGAAGGAAAAGGGCCCAGCTCAAAGACATTATCCTGCTGGCCGACCAGAGCGGGTCGATGGCCACCTCGGTGGTGTATGCCGGCATCCTCGCCTGTATCATGGCTTCCCTGCCCGCGCTGCGCACCCACCTCATCGTCTTTGACACCAGCGTCGTCGATTTGACGCAGCACCTCGATGACCCCGTCGACCTGCTTTTCGCCACCCAACTGGGCGGCGGTACAGACATCGCCAAAGCCCTGGCTTATGCCCAGCCCCTCATCCAGCGCCCCAACGACACCATTTTCATCCTCATCAGCGACCTCTACGAAGGAGGGCGGGAAGAGGATATGATCAAAAGAGCCGCTGCCATTAAAGCTTCTGGTGCCCAGTTTATCGCGTTGCTGGCGCTGAACGACCAGGGCGCCCCTTCCTTCAACAAACAACTTGCCGGCCAATTGTCCGGATTGGATATCCCGGCCTTCGCCTGCACGCCCGACCAGTTCCCCCGCCTGATGGCGGCCGCCATCAAACGGGATAACCTGTACAACTGGATGGACCGGGAAGGGATCGTGGCCAAGAACTGATTATTCCACCAGATGCTCCGCAATATCGCTTTCGTTCTCCTCCATCAGCCGCGTCACATCGGCAAAGGCAGCATACTGGGCGCACAGCATGATCGGATAGGTCACAAAGATACCCACCAGCAACAGGATCACGCCGGCGGAGGCCAACAGGCCCAGGACGAAGGTATACAGGAAGATGACGAACCAATGTTTGGTAATCATCTTCCGGCTCATTTCCAGCGCATCCCAGGGCCTCATCCGGTAGAAGGCGATGAACATCGTCGCCCAGCCATAGGCAACGCCCAGGTAAACGGCCGGGATGGCAAACAGGATGGACCAGGCCGGAAATGCAGGCGGTTCGCCCGCCCCAAAAGGATCGGACTGCGACTCCATCACCCAGGCGAAAAAGCCCGACGTGCCCCAGGCGACAAACATGGGGATCAGGCTGGCCACGATGACCAGAGCCATCAGCAACGTCGCCAGCGCCAGCGGGCCAACGAATTCAAATCCTTTGAAAAAATCACTGAATTCCGTCCGCTCCCCCTTATCCAGCTTATTGGCCACCAGATAGGCGCCTACGGTGAGCGCCGGCGCCAGGAAAAAACTACTGGCAATAGACCCGATAATGGGTATCAGGCTGGACACCACGACGATAAGCCCCGCTACAATGGCAAAGCCGATAAAGCCGCCGGCATTCTTCTGGAAGAGGGCAAACCCTTTGCTGATGTAATCTCCGAAGTGGAATTCGTACCCCTGGTCGAGTACTTGCTCAAGCTTCCTTTGCTGGCTTTCGTTCATTAGATGTATATTTTGAGGTTATTAGTGCAGCCTAAATATATGGCAATCAATTGAAAAAAGCCCGGTTTTTTTCCAGTCTGCTAAAAAACAGGCCTGGCTGTACGCCTGCTGGCTGTCCTGTTTTTTGTGAAAAAAAAGCGGTAACTTTATCTTTGAGCTTTGTCAGTTGCAGGCTAGTGGCCAGGCGAACTTTAAGTCGCCTGGCCACTAGCCGGGCTGGTCTGTTCTGAAGCCCTATTTCGCAAACGTAACTACCATCGAAGCAACTCTTGCCCCCAGCGCCCGCACCTTCGGATCATTTGAAGAGAAGGTGATGTCTCCAGACACTTCCGGTCCCACTTGCTCCCAATCCGCCGGCTCCAGGGCGATGACGAGGTAGCTGTCGAGGTGGCCGCCCCGCCAGTCGTTCACCAGGCCGCCGTAGTCCCAGCCGAAGCCGTACAGGTTGAAGGGGCGGCCGTTGACCTTTTCCAGTTCTTCCAGGGTGGTACCTACGGTGACGCCCTGGATGGTGCGCCAATCCGTATCCGCTTTGCTGATGCGGATGAACTCGGGATTGCCGGTGGCGGCGGCGATGTCCCACACGATCTCCAGTTCGTTGGGCGTATCCGGAAAAACGGCGATGCCCGGCTGGGATTCCCCCTCGCCGATGTAGACGGAGCGGTACGCTACCTGACCGTCTCCGTAGAGCGCCCGGATATCAGCCTCGGTTGAGGTAGCGGTGATGCCTCCTACCCGCTTGCCGGGCACGACGGTATAGTCTTTTGCCAGGGAAACCGGCTGTTCTTTTTCCTCCGCAGCGGCTGAACCACTGTCCGTTTTTTTGTTGTCGGAATTGCAGGCGCCGACAAAAAGCGCCAGGATGGCCAGGATCAGCCATCGGTTGAGAGCTCTAAGAGCAGGTTTTCTCATTGTTCGTCCCTTCTGTATTGTATGATGCTGCCATCTGGTATTCATACCGGCAGTCACGTTAATTTTGCAGCTTCGATGAAACCAGCACAAATGGTAGCCTTATAACAATATAACCATATAACAACACAACTATTCCCCAATCTCACACCCGGTGTGCCTCAAAGTCCGAATACCCCTTCAGGCTGATCACCTTCCAGGAATCCAGCACGCCGAGCGCTCCTTCCTGGCCGGGGGCGGCGATGGCCACCTGCAGCTCCGGCTGCGGCTCAAAGTTATGAAAATAATATTCAGGCGTATCGCCAAAATACTGAGAAGCGAAAGCGCGGGAGGCGTTGCCCCACACTTCGAAGCCCAGGTTTTCTTCGCGGCACAGCTGCCGGAGGGTCCTTATGTCCCGGCTGTCCGGCGATTGCAGGACGCAGGAGAAGGTCTTGTAGTGAGAGCGTTTGAGCAGGCCCAGTTCGTCGAACACCGGCAGGCGGTAGGTGTCGGAAGTATGGTATCCTTGCACGGCATGATCGAACAGGACGATATCCCCGTACCGGCGCTCCGAGCGGGGGTGCGGGATGTTGCGGATGAGGGCCCGCGCCGGCCCGAGGCGGCTCGCCCAGATGATCTCGAACTGCCCCTGGCAGAACAGGCGCACCGAAACCGGCCCGAGGGAAGGCTCGTCGGTCGACTGGCCGAACTTCGCCCATACGTTCCGCGCCAGGCGGCCTTTTTTCAGGGCGGTGGCAGCGATGCCTACGTTCCACCAGGCCGACTGGTTGCCGGCATCCAGCGATACGGCTTTTTTATTGTAGTACAGCGCCGGCTTCCACTCCTGCCGGTATTTGTATATCTCGCCCAGGCGGATGTACGGGGCTGCCCAGTGGCGGGCCTCCCGTGCGATGCGCTTGTACAGCTTGATGGCATTGTAATGGTCCCGGGCTGCCTCGTATTGGCGGGCTTCTTCGTACAGCACTCTCAGCTCGGGGGACGGTTCCTGCATAACGCTCTTTTTTGTTGCTCAACAAATATAACGAAGGCGGAGAGTAGAATGCAAGTTAACAAGCTGTTTTCTGCAGCTACCCATCTAAGGGCCTCGGCGTAAGCTCGGCCGAACGCTGGACAGAATCGGCCGGGGTTGTGTACAGCCTGCCCCGTACCCGAAGGGTCGGGGATGTACGAAGCTCCGCCGGCTGTCCAACCTTAGAATGGTAGCGGGTGCGATTCCCATTTGTACCCATTTAATCAGAAAGCATAAACTTCCGGGAAAGCAGTTGGCCTTCCGTTCGCAGGGTCAGTAAATACAGTCCGGGGGGAAGATGGCTCAGGTCCATTGTAATTGGCCCTTCGCTCCCCCCTTGGTACGCCCAGGCCTGATGCCCGGTAGTTGTAAAGACTTTCAACTCCACCGGGCCTTCCTGTTGCCAATGAACGGTCAGCAAGCCGGTGCTGGGGTTAGGGCTGATGGTTAATTCCTCCTCCTCCTTAGGCGGCGGCGGCAGGGCATTCACCACCTCCACGCAGCCTACGCTATCGCAGGTGTAGCCCTCGCTGTCCAGGCGGAGCAGCCAGGCTTCCTGGCGGTTGTTCAGGTTGGGGTCATAGGTAGAGCCCAGGGCCAGAAAACCGCCGTCGGCAGTAGAAATAATATCATATAGATAGTTGTCTGTAGTCAGGTTTTCGCCTGCGTACAGGCGCGACCATATAGCATTGCCCTCGCTGTCGTATTTGTGGATGCCGCCGTATACATCGCTGTCTGCGCTAACATAATCACCACTTGTTACGACCAAGCTGCCATCTGGTAATTCCAGTAATTCTGATGCGTGTATACTAGTAAATTCCCCATCATATCCTTTTTGCCAGATTACACTTCCGTTTTGATTCAGTTTTATCAGGAAAGCATCTCTGTTCGAGCTATACTGAAAGCTGCCATTGCCGAAAGCGCCTGATAGCATGAGATTTCCATCTGACAATGCCTTGATTTTATGGGGGGCGTCATTATTCTCAGGGCCACCGTAGATTTTACTCCATAAAGGGTTGCCGTAAGCATCACACTTAGCAGCGGCAATATCGATATTAAAAGGGGGGCTGCCGCCCCGCCCGGCAATGACATAGCCGCCATCCGGCGTGAAATCTACCGAATAGCCGTCCTGATAGCCAGGCCCGCCAAGGTGGGTTTCCCACTCCATCTCTCCTTCGCTGTCCACTTTTACCAGGTAAAAATCGCCGGACGGGTCGAGGCTGCGGCTAAAGCCGCCTAAAATATAGCCTCCATCGGGCGTTTTGCGGTAGCTGAAAAAGCCGTCTTTCCCGGCTCCGCCGTAATCTTTCTGCCAGATAATCTCTCCTTCCGGGCTGAACTTTAGCAGCAGGCCGTTATCGTCGCCGGTCTCCGGAGAACGGATAATGCCGGCAATGAGGTACTGGCCGTCTTCGGTTTCTTCGATGCGAGGGCCCGCCAGCCAAACCGCAGTTTCATCTGAAAAATGTGTTTTTGTCCATAAAGTATCGCCAGCTTCATTTAGCCTCATGAAAATAATTCTTTTCCATACATCTGGCCCGTCGGCAGTTCTCATGGCCAATAAATAACCATTGTCTAACTCTTTGATGGCCTCCGCTGTTTCCCAATGCCCATAGTAATCATAGGGTTTATTGAACAAAATATTTTGCGCCTGGCCATTTCCTGTAAAACAAGCCAATAGTAATACAGTGCTAAATATCCTTGTCATATTTGCTGATATTTGAAAAGAGCGCTACAGGATAGCTAGATACCTGTAGCGCTCATATCGCTTTAATTATTAGACTTTGGACACCCTCGGGGGCCCTATTATGAAAAAAGGCAGAATCGTATTAAATTTATTTTAATGGAATAAATTTAAAAAGCGAACGATTCTGCCATGAAATTCTGAACTTAAAGATACGGCGTTGCAGCGCAACTGCCAACTTAATCATGGCAATAGCTTCGTATGAAGGAGCACGAAGCCCAACTGAATTGAGCGAATCGCCGGTATTTCACCACCAGTATGGCAGTATTACCAAGGCGGTGAGCGATTTGGCAAGAGGCCCAACAGAACGGGCTGAAGTTCAAAAAGAGGCGCAAAGCCTTTACATGCGCTATTTTTCAGAGCCAGGGGCAGCCCTTGGCCGGAAGGTGTTTCAAACCGATACCAGCCCGGTAGAGAAGGCTCACTCGCCGACGTTGCCGGATCGCACCTACATTGCGGTGCCCAATAATGTGATCCCAGGCAACAAGCCGTTGAGCATAGGCTATGAAGTGTCCTTCGTCAACGTATCGGAAGGCGCTACCAAGTGGAGCCTGCCGCTGAGCGCCGGGCGGGTTGGGGTACACCAGACAGCCTCGGAAAAAGCCTTGGAGCAGTGGGGGCAGCTATTGTCCCACCCAGAGTTGGGCTTGTCC
>JAGFJD010000144.1 GCA_024102975.1 Phaeodactylibacter sp.
TGGGGAAAAGGCGGAAGGGCGTTTCTTCCACCGCCGGGGGCGCTTCGATGCCCGTCAGGGTCACCACGCCGGTGTCGGTCACGATTTGCATGTCCTGGCAATCGGGGATAAGGCAGCCGTCGGCGCCTACCCGCACCAGCCAGACGTTGACGTCGTTGACGAACGGCTCGTAGTTGGAAAAGGTATCCTGGTAGGTGCCGACGAACACCAGGTCGCCGTTGGGCAGCTCCGTGCTGTGGTAAAACGAGCCGCTGAGCAGGGGGGAGCGCTCGTGGTAGATGTAGCGGTCCCACAGCACCTCGCCTTCCGGACTCATGCGGAAAACCCAGCCGAAGTAACCCACGCCGCCTATTTCTTCAGGGTAAAAGTCATAGCGGCCCTGGCCCATGCCGATGATATCGCCGTTGGCCGCCCGGTTGAGGTTGTGGATGGACTTGAATTGGGGCGGGAAGGTTGGAAAATCCCGCGACCAGAGCGTGTCGCCCTGCGGAGACATCTTGTAGACTTTGGACGAGTAGGGCGATAGCGGGCTAGAGTAGCCATAGTATTCATACCAACTGACAGCATAGTTGCCGTCCAACAGCTCTGCCGCCCGGATTTCTTTGAGGTGGATGCCGGTTTCGGGCAAATAGGCCTGCCACACGACCTGGCCGAGGGAGTCCAGCTTGGTCACCACCCCTTCGCGGCGGGAAATGGGGCCGCGGACTGTGGTGGCCAGCAAATGGCCATCCTGAGTGGCGATCAGGTCTTTGTTGACAACGGTAGTATACCCTTCGTCATCGGGAAAAAAAACGCTTCGCTCTTCCTGCATGCCCTCGCCGAGGAACTGAAGCCAGCCGGTGTTGGGGCCGTTGCCCATAATTCCGTTGGCTAACACTATCCGCCCCTGGAATTCCAGCAAGCTGAGGGGAAATTCGCCCTCAAATTCCTCTCCAAAACTCCAATCCTGAAGCCAGTTGCCTTCAATATCTAATTTTGCGAGCTTGATCTTGGAAAAATCGTCTTGAGTGTCTTGCAAAGACAAAAAAACATGGCCGTCCTCGCCAAAGATTATCCCTTCATATGTTGGAGCTTTAAAACCCTCAAAAATCCTGGCCCATTGCTTTTCCCCCTCAAAATTGGTTTTCAACAAAGCAGTAGCGTAAGCGTTGTTGACCCAGGCAGCAGCGTAGATCAGCAATCCATCTTCCAGCGCAAAGATATTCCACCCGCTGTCCGAGCTTTGTTCCAGGTCGATGGTTTTGCTGAAATAGGGCTGCGCCTGGCTGAGGGTGGCAAAAAGGAAAAAAGCGCCAAGGAGTAATATATTGCGAAACATAGTCTTTTTGTTGTGAGGGGCGACCTCAAAAGACAAAGGATAGCCTTCTGAGATCGCCCTGCCATAAAATTATCATTTAACTACTACCGCCTTTTCCTGGTGCAGCACTTCGCCGGTTTTCACGAAGCGGAGCAGGTATACCCCGCTGGGAAAACCGGCAGTGCGCCAGGCGTACCGGCCGCTGCCGTCCAGGAAGAATGTTTCCTGCCGGGACGTGGGCAGGTGGATAACCTGCAGCCGCAGCCCTTGCTCCGAGGCGGGATAAGCCAGCAGCACCTCGCCCGAGGCCGGGTTAGGGAAGGCGGCGTAGTTTTTTTCCGTTGCGATTGACGTGGGCGCCGGCCGGCCTGGTTCCGGCTCTTCCCATTCCACTTCGTCCGGTTCAAAGTCGGCGCCCGTCAGCAGGTTGAGCAGGGAGCGGGCGTAGGCACGGGAAGGCGATTGGCTGCAGGCAATCTCGGATAGCCTGTTCTCCTGTGCGGCACTGAGTTGAAAGGCCGCTTCTTCCTGCCAGAACTGGAGGTTCACCGCCATGACGTCGGCAACCGGCGCCACGCATACGTATTTTGGTTTGAACGCTAAGAGAGCGACAATGTACTCACAAAAGAACTGAGAAGCAATGGCCGGATTTCCGATATTTGCAACATTAACTACAAAACAGCTGCCTGCGAGGCCAGGGCGTTCCAAACCTGTTGATTTGTCCAGGGGTTGTGAAAAAAGGTCGAAAGTAGACAGGATTAACAAGATTTACAAGGTGTAGTGGCTTGCGCCACAAAGGTGTACATATCCTGAAAATCTTGTTAATCCTGTCTTTATACACTTATTGCACAACCCCTCTCCATTTGCCGCCGAAATTTCAACGAATTTAACCCGCTGCCGAAGAGCTAACCCGGCACCCTTCCCTCCGACGGCGCCACGCCATAAGCATCCCTCCACATTCTCCGAAACTGGCGGGCAGAACGGTACCCGCACTTCCGGGCCACCTCTTCTATGCCGAGCTGCCGGTTTTGCAGGAGCTGCCGGGCCAGTTCCAGCCGCGCCTGGTTTTTAAACTCCTGAATGGTTTTGCCCGTATGTTGCCGGAACAGGCGCGTCAGGTGGCGTGGGCTCAGGTGGGCGATCCGGGCCAGCTCTTCGATGCTGTGGCTGGCCTGTGGCTCATTGAGCAGAACTTCCTGTATTTTGTACACGGCAGGGTGGAAAGGCTGTTGCAGGTTGCTGTAAATATCCCGTTGCGGGCTGGCTGCTTCCCGCCGGAAGCTGACCACCAGTTCCTGCGCTACGCGGGCCGCCACAAAGGCGCCAAACCATTGCTCCAGCAGGTACAGTGCCAGGTCTATGCCCGTCGTCATCCCGGCCGATGTAAATATCCGCCGGTCTTCCGTGTAGAGCTTGCCCGCCTGAAGGTTGATTTTAGGATAATGCTGCTGCAGGTAATCCAGGCACTTCCAGTGGCAGGTGCATTTTCGGTAGTCCAGCAGGCCCATCTCCGCCAGGAGCAAAGCGCCGGAGCATATAGAGCACAGGCCGGCACCCTGCCGGTAAGCGCGCTTCACCCAGCCTTCGGCCTGCCGGACAGCCATACCCAGCTCTCCTTTTTTGAAGCTGCTGAAATCGATCCCGGGTATGCAGATGAGGCTGCCCCGGCCCGGGCTGAGGCGCTCCGGACTGGTAAAACGGCCCAACCCCAGCCCCTGTTCTGCCTGGACCTCCTCTGCGAAGCTCGTGAACTGCACCCGGATCGGGCAACGGCACAGGTTTCGGGCCTCGTAAAATACCTGCAAAGGGCCGGCAAGGTCGAGCAGGTGCGTTTTCGGGAAAAGCAGGAAGATGACGTCGCGTTGGGCCATGGCATGATGTTTACAGGGCTGCCTGTCTAAGGTTGGACGAAGGCTGCCCGGGCTGTGTACGGTGTGTACAGGTCCGGCGGCAACATTGGGCTGTGTACTATGTACGGCTACACAACCGGGTGTCTGCCGTTTGCCGTTTACAGACAAAGATCGGTCATTTTGAGCCACTACTGTCTGGAAAACCTGGCAAAAGATTAAATTGTAATATGCAATCACCCAATTTTTTTTATCAAAACCCGACTACCATGAAAAAAGCATTGTTTTTTGCCATTTGCTTCCTATCCACAAACATGCATTCTTTCGCGCAACCCCAACAAAACGGCCGGGTATACAAGGTCGCCCTCTTCGTGCCCAGCGGTGCCGAGCTGCTCGATTTTGCCGGGCCCGGCGAGGCGTTTACCCAGGCGCCTGGCTTTGAGGTTTACCTGGTCAGTCTGAGCGAAGAGCCCATCCGGAGCCAGGGTTTTATGACCATCACCCCCAATTACTCCTACAAAAACTGCCCCCGGCCGGACATCATCCTGATCCCGGGCGGCGGCACGGGCCGGATCATCAACGAGCCGGAAGCCATCGACTGGGTCAAGCAACACTACGATAACGGAGGCATAGTGCTAACCGTCTGCACCGGCGCTTCCGTCGCAGCCAAAGCCGGCCTGCTGGAAGGCAAAAAGGCGACGACCTATCACGCATCTTTCGATTATGTGAAAAGATATTGCTCAGATTGCGAACTGCTTAGAGGCACCCGCTACGTCGACAACGGCCGCATCATCACCACCGCCGGCATTTCCGCCGGCATCGACGGCGCGTTGCACCTCATCTCCCGTCTCAAAGGACAGGACGTTGCCGAAGAGGCCGCCCGCAATATGGAATACGATAAGTGGGCGCCCAATGAAGGCCTTATGAACTACGAGAACACGTTCATCCGGTACGTAAAACAGCATGGCCCGGATAAAGCCGGACAAAAGTACCGGAACGAGCTGGCCGCCGGCGCCGGCGCCCTGTTCTTCGCGGGAGAGATGAAAAACCTGGCAGCGGAAATGAGCGCGGCGGGCGAATACGAAAAAGCAGCGCAGGTACTTGAGTTTTGCGCGGGCCACTACCCCGGCGAGGCCATCATTTATAACCAGCTCAGAGCGGTTTATGCTCAGGCAGGCAAACCTGTGCCTCCCACCCCTGAAGACTTCATGGAAGCTGCCCTTCAAGGCAAGGCCGAAGAGGTAAGCGCCCTGTATGAAAAAGCCAAAGAAGCGTTTCCGGGATGGATACTCTTCGAAGAGTCCCGCATGAACTGGGTGGGATACCAGCTCCTGGCGAAAGGGGAAGTAAAAAGCGCTATAGACATCTTCAAGCTCAACGCCGACGCCTATCCGGCATCCTGGAACGTGTACGACAGCCTGGCCGAAGGCTATATGAACGACGAGCAGTGGGACAAAGCCCGGAAGTACTACCTCAAATCCCTGGAGCTGAACCCGGATAACGACAACGCCCGGAAGATGATGGCGAAGATAGAGGAAAGATGACTACTGTTGCAAAAAGCAGGGTGCCGGTCACTACGTCGATGAACATGCAGGTGATCCATTCTTATACCCTGGGCGATCACCCCGAGGCCGACCTTATCGCACTGCCGGGTTGGTTGCTTGCTGTTTTCTCATCACTACCTTATACCCTTCAAACCAGAACACCGCCGCGAATGCAATGGCGGCACAGACGAGCCACAACTGCGGAGACAGGCGGGAGAGGTGGAAAGTTTCGCGCACTGCAGGCACGAACTGCAGGGCCACGAGCAGCAGCACGGATGCGCCCAGCATCAGCGGCAGCAGGTTGTTCCGGTAACGGATGGTGGTAAAGATCGTTTCGCGGAAGGAACGGTTGACTAAAGTCAGGAAGATGTTGCTGATGGTGAGCGTGATGAAGGCCATCGTCCGGGTGTAGGTTTCACTCATGCCGGAGGCCATGGCCCAGTAGTAAGCGCCCAGCACGCCGGCGGCTATGATCAGTCCCTGCAGGATGCTGCCTGAGAGTTCCCGCCAGGAAAAAAGGCTGGCGGAAGGGTCGCGCGGCGGCTGGCTCATCACCCCTTGCTCCATGGGTTCGTTCTCGAAGAAAATGGAGCAGGTCGGCCCCATGATCATCTCCAGGAAGATGATGTGAACAGGGGAAAAGAGGTTGCGGTAGTCCCAGTTGAGCAACAAAGGCATAAGGACGACGAGTATGATCGGAATGTGGATGGAGATGATGTAACGGATGGCCTTTTTCAGGTTGTGGTAAATCTTGCGGCCGTTGGCGATGGCTTCGGCCATCTTCTCCAGCTTGTCGTCTGTGATAACGAGGGCGGCGGCCTTTTTGGCAATATCGGCGCCGCGGTTGCCCATGGCCACGCCAATGTGGGCGGCCCTGAGTGCAGGGCCGTCGTTGACCCCGTCGCCGGTCATGGCAACGATCTGGCCGTTGGCCTTGAGGGCTTCGACGACCTTGAGTTTGGCTTCGGGGAACATGCGGGCAAAAATATCAGTGGTACGTACCGTTTCCCGCAATTTCTCCGCCGGCATGTTCAGTACGGCCTCTCCCAGCAGATAATGCCCGTCGTGGCGCATGCCGCTCTCTCCGGCAATGGTCAGCGCTGTTTCGGCATAATCTCCGGTGATCATCTTTACCCGTATGCCTGCCTCGTAGAACTGGCCAAATACATCTTTTATGCCCTTCTTGGGCGGGTCGTAAAGTGCCACCAGGCCCAGGAACCGCCACTCGAAGTCGTCCTGCCGCTCCGGGAAACTTTCGGGTATGGAGGCTGCCCGGGCGACACCCAGCACCCGGAAGCCCTTGCCTGCCAGGCCCCGTGTAATGTTTTCCACCTTTTCTGTCTGGCTATTGGAAAGAGGAGAGTGAGCGAGTATCCGCTCCACGGCGCCTTTGGCGGCGATGATCGTCTCTTCATTCCTTCGCCAGATGTGGGTCATCATGGGAGGTTGGCCGTCCAGCGGATATTCGTGCGCCATCTGAAACTGATCGCGGGCATCAAGGGCGGCATTTTGAAGGTAGGCCTGGTGCAGCGCTTTTTCCATGGGGTCGAACGGCAACGGTTCGCTGGCCCACATGGCGCAGGCCAGCACCGGGTTGTCGGGGTAGCGGCCCATGTCCGCCGCTTCGATGAGGCTGTCTTTTTCAAAGTCATACACTGCCGCCAGCGACATTTTGTTTTCGGTGATAGTGCCTGTTTTATCCAGGCAAATGACGCTGGCCGAGCCCAGGCTTTCCACAGTGATGGGCTGTTTGACCAGCAGGCCGATCTTGCTCATCCGGTAGGCGCCGATGGCCATAAAGGAGGAGAAGGCGACCGGAATTTCTTCAGGGATGAGCGACATGGTCATCACCAGCCCGAAGAGCAGGCTGACCACCAGGTCGAAAGTCGACAGGTAGTTGATGCCGAAGACCAGCAGGAAGGCCAGCAGCCCCACCAGCGCCATACGCTGAACAAAGGCGCTCACCTGTTTCTGGAGGAGGGATTTTTCCGGTGTAATGCTTTCCATGCTTTTGCCCAGCCTGGCCAGCTCGGTCCGGGCGCCGGTTTGAGTAACGCGGGCAGTACACAGGCCGGAAGCGACGAGGGTGCCCTGGAGTATAGCTTCTCCGGCATCCCGGAAAACGGGCATGGATTCCCCGGTCATAATGGACTCGTCCACAGAAAAGTCGTTCTGCCGGAGCACTTCGGCGTCGGCTGGTACGGTCTCCCCTTCCGATACGATCATTATGTCATCCGGCACCAGCTCTTCGGCCGGCAACCGCACCTCCTCGCCGTCCCGGATGAGGCGTATGGTGCTCTGGGTATATTTCTTCAGGCTTCTGATGGCATTGGCGCTGCGCACCTCCTGATAAATGGAGACGATAACGACCATGGCCATGGCGAAGAGCATGATCTGCCCCTCGTAGGTATTGCCGAGGAAAAAGTAAATAGCGCAGACTACCACCAGGATGAGGAACATGGGTTCGCGGGCAACATCCCACATCATCCGGAAGATGTGGCGGGCGCGGCCGGAGTAGAGCGCGTTCTTGCCAAAGCGCTTTTGCCGGCTGGCTACTTGCTGCCGGTTGAGGCCCTGGAAAGCCTGGTTGTTATTCTCTTTCTTCATAACTTTTTTTAAGCATTTTTTAAGGAAGGCTTAATGCCCCTTAAATGATCGCAGGCGCAATTTTGGAAAAAACAAAAATACGATGTTTACTGCCTCTCATCTGCATGCCATGCTGGTACATTTTCCAATCGCATTGCTGATCGTTGGATTTCTCTTTGACCTGGCCGGCACGTTCGGTAACCGCCACTTTTTCCGACAAGCAGGCCTGGCCCTTTTGGTATTGGGCGCTATCGGGGCAGTGGCGGCATTCTTCAGCGGCGAAGCTGCCGGAGCCGGCATGGAGGGAGGCAGCCTTGGCAAAGCTGTGGCGCTCCACGAACAAGCGGCGGCGATCACGGCCTGGGGAAGCGTAGGGGTGGCCCTGCTTCGGCTGTCCCTTCTGGCGCTGAATCGCTATCAGGGCTGGCTCCGCTCGCTGAACCTCCTTTTGTTTGCATTGCTCATTGCATCGGTGGCCCGCACGGGTTATCTTGGCGGGCAATTGGTATACCGGCATGCTGCAGGAGTAGAGCTTAACATCTCCTCCCTGACGGATACCGAATGAAAAAACAAAGCTATGAGGATTTTGTTAGTGGAAGATGAAACACCGATCGCCAATTTTATCCGGGACGGCCTTAGGGAGGAAGGCTTTGCCGTCGATGTGGCTGATAATGGCAGAACCGGCCTGGAAATGGCCCTTGGTTACCTCGAAGAATACGACCTCTTCCTGCTGGACTGGATGTTGCCAGGAGTCAGTGGCATTGAGATTTGCCGCCAGATTCGAAAAGAAAACGCGCTGGTGCCTATTATCATGCTGACGGCAAAAGACACGGTAGACGACACTGTCTTCGGGTTGGAAGCCGGCACCAATCACGCTACTGGTTTTCCTGATCGTATACGCTGTAGTGTATGTTACCGCTTTTCATCATCTGGACCAGGACATCCGGCAGGAAAAGGCGGAAGTCATATCCAATCTCTCATGGATGGGCGACTCCATCATCATCAACCAGATGCCGGAGTGGGAAGAACGGGAACACCAGCAGGTAGAAGTCAACCCCACTTTCCTCCAGATCACTGATGCAAAGGGCCGCCTGCGATTTCGCTCCGCCAACTTCCGGCAGGATCATTTCCTTTTCATCCCCGGGATAGAAAAGTCAACCTTTCTCAACAGCCGCCTCAACGGGCAGCGAATACGGCTGGGGCATTTTCCCATTTTCAACCCCGAGGGCGAAAACTTTCAATTTAATTTATCCTCCCGAATTTACCCGGAACTGTAAAAAGGATGGCACCTCGTTCCTATGAGTATTATGCCATCCTTTCTACAAATCCAGCTATCAAATCTCAAGCCAAGTTCGACTGGTAGTCTCCAACTTTGGCAGTTCGGCGTTCGCTGTTCCGGGATGCTTCCGAATACCGAATAGCGAAAACCGAAAGCCGGTTGGGACCTACATATCGAACACGGGTCAAGCCGTCATCCATCACCGATAATGCCCACTCAACGCCGAACCAGCTTCAGGCCTGCGCTCGCCTGCCCGCGCTGCCGGATTTGGGCAAAGTAGACGCCCGTTGCCAGCGACCCGCCCAGGTCAACCTGCCCTTCGGCTTCCTGCAGGGTCAAAACCTCCACTTCCTGCCCCAGAAGATTGTAAACGGCGAGTTGCGCCTCGCCCTGCCAGTTCTCGACGCGGTAAGCCAGCCGGAAGCCGGCACTGCTGGGGTTGGGGAAGGCTTTCAGTTCGAAAGCGCCGGGGTTCAGAGCATTAATGGCGTTAATGCCCCCGTCAAACACCTGGAAGTTATCAATGGCAGCTTCGGCTACATCAGAGGGCGTACCCCCGGCGACCTCAAAAATGACCTGCATCTGGCTGCTGGGCGTGATATAGTCCGACACCTCAAACTCGGCATACTGCCAGGCCTCCTCGCCCAGGGTGCCCGAATGGGATACGGAGGTTACCGTAACGGTAGAATTGCCATTCGAAATCTTAACAACGATCTGGTCATTGCCAATAGCCAGGGTATTGGGGTTGACGGTAAGCAACCAGCTTTCGAAAGAAACCCGGGGAGAAGCCATATCGGAAGCATCGAATACGGGAGAAGCGAGAATGGTCGTCCCGGTCGTCAGCACACCCTGCTGCAGGTTGGAAGTGTTGCCGGTGATGTAGCAGCCGTTGCCCGGGTCATCGGAGTCTTCTCCGGGCTGCACGGTCACGTTATGGCCGGATGGTATGGAGACCGCCACCTGCACCGGCGGGATAGCCAGTTCGAACTTTCCGACTACGGCGCTGCCTGACACCGTCCAGCCCAGGTCGAGCAGAAAAATGTCTTCGATGCCCCTTTCCAGTTCGATACTGAGGCTGGGCGTATTGGCATTCACTGCCTGGGCGCTGGCCACTGCAGTGCGGTAACCCCACTTCCCGGCAATCACTTCGTACTCGCCGGCGAAAATCCCGCTTGCCGCGAAGCTGCCGTCGCCGCCTGAAACGGCTTCGAAAGACTGCCCTTCTCCAGAAATCTGTACCATAGCGCCGGAAACCGGTTCTCCGCTTTCCACATCTGTTACCGAACCGCTCAGGGTAAAGCTCTCCAGCGCCTGCAGCTGTATATCCAGGATCGTGACTTCGCCGTTGTTCATCTCTGCGGTGGCTTCCGCCGGCTCGTAGCCGAATTTGGAAACCTTGATGGTATATGTGCCGGCGGTGGCGATGCCCGTTTTGTAATCCCCGTTAAAATCCGACTCCGCGAAAGGTAATTCATCGGCGAACTCCACTCTGGCGTTCAGCAGGCTGTTGCCGTCCGTATCGGTGACCCGGCCTTCCAGGAAGCAGGCGCGGACGTAGTTGGGCTGCAGCACGTACAGGCCGTTGCTCCGGTCGGAAACCAGGATCAGGCCCGAGGGCAGGAAAGGATAAGCCCCCCAGGCGCCCGAAAAGCCGCCGCTTGCCCCCAGGAAGGTGTCGAAATTGCCGACCTCCACCAGGTTGTCCGGCCGGGAAGCGTCGATGACGATGCAGCCGTCGGTGTAGTAAGACACGATCAGGAAGTCATCCCAAACATGAACGTTGTGGGGGATGACCCCCTCTCCCAGCGTCGCGAAGGGGCGATACTGGTCCAGGGCTTCTATATTATCCAGGTTGGAGACGTCGTAGGCGCCAATGGGGGCGTCGGCGGTCTCGTCGGTGGTAAATAAAACCGTCCCGTCATCGGAAAGCCAGCAGTTGTGCGTGGTGGCGGCGGGTGTCGGATGGGTTGCGAGCAAAATGGCATTCTCTTTGTCGGAGACGTCGTGAACGGAAAACACGCCGGCGTTGATGTCGGCGCTGTACAGGATGTTATCCCGGGCGTAGGCGTCGTGAGAATAAATGGCGCCTGCCCTTCCGGCATACATCGGGTTGCCGGGTTCGGTGAACACATCGACGAAGAGGACGCCGCCATTGTTGATGTTACAACCGGAGAGGTAGGCATAGCCAAATTCGTCGATGAACAGGTTGTGGCAGGAGGAAAGCGTACCCAGGCCGGGGATGCCGGGCGCCCAGTCCCAGGCGTCAATGGCGTCGGGCAGGCCACGCAGGTCAATGACGGCCAGGCCGCCGCTGGTCTCGTTGGTCACGTAAGCGAAGTGTTCCCAGGTCTTGATGTCCCGCCAGCCGGAATTGGCGCCGGGGACGAAGAAGAGTTCTTCCGGGTTGGCGGGGTCTTCCAGGCTGACGATGGAGACGCCGTTCTGAACACATACGAGCGCATACTCGGCGCCATCGGGAGCAGCATAACCCCAGATGTCGTTGACGGCCCGGTCATACCCGAGTTGCCCTACCAGGGAAACATTGAGGTTGATCTGGGCAAAAGCTGAGGTGAAAAACAATAAGCATAATGCAATTGTGTAGAGGGACTTCATAAGTCAATCGGGTTTTGAAAGTGAAAAAAGCGGGAATGAGGGCAATACTGGCGTTATTCAACAGGCCTTCCCTGTTTTTTATACGGATGTTGGGCTATTTCGGGCCAAATGCTATTGCTCTTCCCCTTCCTTTGGCGCCGTGAAGCATTTCCGCTTGTCGTTGCCACAAGTAGCCAGGTGTGCCGGCTGACTGTCCGGCCCCACCGGCCCCATCGTGTGCAGGCACCAGTAGGTTGTAGTAGCAGGATCGAAACTGAGGAAGGGTTTGTCGCCGCCTTCCAGCGTGCCATAGGCGTTTTTGCCCCGGAGGTAGCGGCAGTAGCGGGTGGGGGAATCCATGGTTGGTTGTTGTACGTTGTTTGTCGTTTGTCGTTGGTTGTTGGTTCCACGAGTTCATTGTCGTCCGTTGGAAAAACAATGAAACCGTGGAACCATAAAACCATGAAACTTAACTGGCCGCCTCCATAACCGTCCGCTTCAGCAGGTTCTTAAACAGCGGCACTTTATATCCGTTTTGGGCCAGGGGAGTCGCGCCCTCCAGTGCTTTTTCCGCCGCTTTGGCAATCACCTTTTCACTGATGGTTTTGCCTTTCAGCTCCTCCTCAGCCGCTTCGCGGCGCAGGGGGATGGGGGCTGCCGCGCCGAATACGATGCGGGCGTCCTGGCACTTTTTGCCGTCCATCTGCAGGACCACCGCCACATCGCCCATGCTCCAGTCATAGCTTTCGCGCTGGCCGTGTTTGACGTAGAAAGCGCGGGTGCCTGATTTCACCGGCGGCAGCATGATGTTGGTGATGATCTCCTGGCTGGTGGCCACATTTTCGCAGGTGACGTCTACCTCCGAGGGGGTGAAGAACTCCGAAAGAGGGATGACGCGCTTGCCATCCGGGCCGGTCAGTTCCACTTTGCCATCGTACGCCACCAGGGCTGTCGCCAGCGAGGACGGATGCACGCAGGGGCAGACGTTGGTCAGGAAGATGGAGTGGAACTGGTTCTGCCCGATCTGGGCAAAACAGGTCGTTCCGCCTTTCTTCCGGCAGTGGTGGCCGCTGCTGCGGAAGTACCAGCAGCGGGGGCGCTGCATCAGATTGCCGCCCATGGTGGCCATATTGCGAATCTGGGGCGTAGCGGCGTGGGCCGCAGCCTCATAGAGGGCCCGGTAGTGCTTTTTCACCTCCGGGCTGTTTTCGAGATCAGCGATGGTAACCATCGGGCCGAAAGCCAGTCCTTTTTCCTTATCATAGGAAAGCTTATCCAGTCCGGGGATGTTTTTCAGATCGATCACTCTGCCCGGCTCCAGGATACCCTCCTTGATGAGGTCAAGCAGGTCGGTGCCGGCAGCTTTGACGACCTTTGCCGAGCCGCCGGTTTTGGTGACCATGGCTTCCGGCACGGTGCTGTCCATCATGTCAATGGCCTCGTCGATGCCCGGCGCTTTTATATATTCGAAACGGTTCATATCGGTATAATTATTTTAGCTTTTAAAAAATGCTGGCCCTAGGTTAATAAGGGACTCAGCTTTCGGGCTTGTGAAAATTCTTGACGTTTGATGTGTGATATTTGATTTTTGATTTGGCTCATTGGGAGCTGCACTGGGATGGCTGCTCACTGAGGGCACATCGCAAATCAAAAATCGCACATCAAAAATCCCAAATCTCCCCTCTTCCCAGATTGTCAAAGTACTAAAAACCACCTAGCTCACGCCCAGGGCGGCCAGCACTTTCTGCGGCGTCATGGGCAACTCATACAGGCGCACTCCGATGGCGTTGTACACGGCATTGGCGATCGCTCCGGCCGTAGGGATATTGGCCGGCTCGCCGATCCCGGAAGCATCGGTGCTGGAAAACGCTCCGTAATGCTCGATGAGCACGGTTTCGATCTTCGGAATCTCTTTGGAGTACGGCAGCTTGTACTGATCGAGGTTGGCGTTGATCTGATGGCCGGTGTTGAGGTCCAGTATGCGGTCTTCGTACAGGGCGTAACCGACGCCCATGATGACGCCGCCATTGATCTGGCTCTCCACCTGCATGGGGTTGAGCGGGCGGCCGCAGCTGTGCGCAGCAACAACGCGTTCCACCTTGATGAAGCCCGTTTCCGTATCGACCAGCACTTCAGCGAACTGCACGGAGCCGAGGCGGCCATAGCCGATGCCATTGCCGATCTCGAACCCGCCGTAGTCATCCGGGCGGCTGGCCGTAGCCATGATCTGGTTGGTGCGCATCTTTTTCACGGCTTCGCCGAAGGACATTTTCTTCGAGCTGTCCGACCGGGAATAAACGTCGCCGTTCTTCATTTCCAGGTCGCCGATCTCTACATCCCAGGCGCCGGCAACCTGCCCCAGCAGGTCTATTTTGGCCTTGTAGGCGGCATTGCGCACTGCCGGCGTGATGGAGCCGGCCGTTACGCTGCCCCCGGAGCCAGGCCCGTCGGGATAGAGCGTATCGCCGATCTTCACGGTGATGTCTTCCGCAGCCAGGCCCAGTTCTTCGGCCACTACCTGCGCCAGGATGGTCTTGGTGCCGGTGCCGATGTCCTGAACGCTGGACATGACCGCAACCGATCCGTCCTTGTTGATGCGCACGGTAGCGGAGCTGTTCAGGTTGATGAAGCGCGTCCATTGCCCCTGCGCCATGCCCAAGCCGCGCTTGATGGGGCCGGGGTCGGAACCGGGTTTCTTATATTTCCATCCGAAGGCTTCGGCGCCTTTCTGGCGCATCAGTTTCCGAACCTCGTGTTTATCGATGACATCGCGGTACTTCAGCGGGTCCATGCCGAAGCGCTCAGCAGCCTCGTCGATCATCTGTTCGACGGAAAAGACACCCTGGACGTTGCCCGGCGCGCGGAAAGCGGCGCCTGGCCCGGCATGGGTAAACACATCGTACTGGGCGGTGCGGAAGTTCGGGCATTCGTACATATCCTGCGCTATCCGCCCGACGCCGGCCCCCAGGCCGACGCCCGCCGTCCCGTAGGAAGTCAGGTCGATGGCCGTTATTTTGCCGTCGTTCTTAAAGCCCATTTTCAGCATCTGATGGGAATTCGGGCGGTTGCCGGCAGCGATATGCTCTTCCTCGCGGTTCAGCATCAGCTTTACCGGCCGGCCGGCCTTTTTGGACAGGATGGTGGCCATGACGCCGTAGTGGCCGGCGCCGAATTTGGATCCGAAGCCCCCGCCCATGTATTCGGTGATCACCCGGACTTTGCTCTTGGGCAGGCCGAACAGTTCTGCCAGGTCATCGCGAACGCCGGCGGTATTCTGGGTGGACGCATAAACCGTGAGCATATCGGGCTGCCAGTCGGCTACCACGCCGTGGGTTTCCAGGCAGCAGTGGGTTTGTACCTGGGTGCGGAATTCTCTTTCCAGGACAAAGTCAGCTTCGGCGAAAGCCTTTTCGACGTCGCCCCTGGGGCCACCCAGGAAGCTGCCCGTCGAAGGGCCGCGCAGGTTGCCCTCCTGGTCTTCGGCAGCTGTGACGCCGACATCGCCCTCGTTGCCCTCATCTTCGATCACTTTCTCAAAAACGATGGGCGCTCCCTTCTGGCGGGCCTTGTCCAGTTCCAGGACAAAAGGCCTGGTTTCGTATTCCACCTTGATGAGCCTGGCCGCTTCGTCGGCGATGTACTGGGATTCGGCGGCGACGGCAGCGATGGGCTGCCCGACGTAGCGGAGCAGGGGCAGTTCCTCTGTATTGTAGGTTTCCGCCGGGGCGTCGTGCCCGCTGTCCCGTTCGACCGAACCTCCGGGTTCCATTTTCAGCACATGCACTGCGTGTACGCCGGGGTAGCGGCGGGCGGCCGATACATCGAGGGACTTGATGCGGGCATGCGGGTGCGGGGAGCGCAGGAATTTGCCGTATAACATGCCCGGAAGTTGAATATCCGAGGTATACTTGGCGGCGCCTGTCACTTTGTAAATGGCATCGGCGCGTTTAGTGCGCTTGCCGACCACATTCAGCTTCTCATTGATCGGGAGGGGGGGCGGTTCGTCGATCGACACTTCCCGCTCCATTTCCGTCAGGCCGTGCCCGGGCACGCCATAGGGGAATTTCACCTTTTTGGAATGAAGGTGCTTCACCGGCCCGTGCGCTTCATTGTCCGGCACGACCGGCAAAACGATTTTCTTTTTATTGGGATTGGCCATGATTTCATTTTTTTCTTTAGCCGGGCCTTTGTCGCCCGGAATATACAGGAATAACAGAAGGGCATCCGCCGCCGCGTTTATTTCTTCATTTTCTTAGCGGCGGCCAGGGTAGCGTCGAACACCTTGGGGTAGGTGCCGCAGCGGCAGAGGTTGCCGCTGGTAGCCAGTTTCACGTCGTCGAGCGAGGGGTTGGGGTTGCGCTCCAGCAGGCCGGCGCAGCTCATGACCATGCCCGGTGTGCAGTAGCCGCACATGGAGGCGTCGTGTTCGATGAAGGCTTCCTGTACGGGATGGAGTTCCCCGTCCCGCGCCAGCCCTTCGACGGTGGTCACCTCGCGGCCTTCCACGTCGACGGCCAGGGTCATGCAGGAGTTGACCGGTTTGCCGTCCAGCCAGACCGTACAGGCTGAGCAGGCGCCCCGGTCGCAAACCACTTTGGTGCCGGTGAGGTGGAGGTGGTCCCGCAGGGCGTCGGCCAGGGTGGTGCGGGGTTCGATCCAGATGGCCCGCTGCTGGCCGTTGACCATGAACTTCACCTCTGTCTCCCCGGGGCCGAGGATGGCGGTTTTGGGAGGGGCCGGCTCGGCAGCCTTGAAGCTCAGCATGCCCGAGGCGAGGGCTACGGTGCCCGCCGTCGTCATGCCGGCGCCCCGCAGGAATGCCCGCCGCGAAACTCCCTGTTTCTTTTTTTCAGGCGATCTCTCCTTGGAATCGTTCTTCATGATTCTTCTTTTGGTTGGTAGATAGAAAATAGGACCTTTTCGAAGGGCAATAAATTTACAAAATATTACCTCGGTTTGGAAGTTTTGCCTGAATAAAGTGGCGGCATAGCAGATAGCAGACGAGACGTTGCTTCATCCGGGTGCCGGCCGCCTCCGGCCTGTGGCGGAAAGGCCGTCCGGCCATGCTGTACAGAAGAAAACGACGGCGGCCATCCATGCAAAGGTAAGGCCAATCCTGCGCCGGCAAGGGGAAAATATTGCTTGGTACGTTTACTGCGCCAGCACTTCCGCATTCATGGCCTCTTCGATCGCCTCTGCTTCGATGGGGATGTTCGCCATCAGGTCGACTGGCCCGTGGTCAGTGACGAGGATATCGTTTTCGAGGCGGATTCCCAGGCCTTCCTCCCGGATATAGATGCCGGGTTCGCAGGTAAAGACCATGCCCGCCTGTATGGGGTCGTAGCGGTTGGAGAGGTCGTGCACATCCAGGCCCAGGTGGTGGGAAGTGCCATGCATGAAGAATTTTTTATAGGCGGGATATTTGGGATCCTGGTTTTTGATGTCCGTTTTGTCCAGGAGTTTGAGTTTCAGCAGTTCGCTTTCCACCATTTTTCCCACCTCTTTGTGGTATTCTTCGACGGTAATGCCCGGGACGAGCATCTGCCGGGCGCCTTTGAGAACGCGAAGCACGGCGTCGTACACGCTCCGCTGGCGGGCGGTGAACTGCCCGTTGACGGGGATGGTACGGCTGAGGTCGGCGGCGTAGTTGGCGTATTCCGCGCCGAAGTCGAGCAGCAGCAGGCTGCCGTCCTCACACTTTTTATTGTTGCTGACGTAATGCAGGACGCAGGTATCTTTACCGCTGGCAACGATGGGCTCATAAGCGTGCCCGTTGGCGCCGTTGCGGATGAATTCGTGGATGATCTCGGCTTCGATCTCATACTCCATGGCACCCGGGCGGGTTTTTTCCAGCACGCGGCGGAAGGCCCTGCCGGTAATGTCGATCGACCGCTGGATGAGCTCCACCTCAAGCGGGGATTTCACCATGGCCAGCTTTTTGAGGAGGGGCTGGGAACGGTGGTACTTGTGCAGGGGATAGCGCTCCATCAGCCGGTGCGCATAGCGTATATCTTTGGACAGCACTTCCGACTGGAAACGGTCGTGTTCGTTGAGGTTGAGGTAGATGCGCTTGGCCAGCAGGATGAGTTCGTGGAGGATTTTATCCATTTCATCCAGCCAGTATATCTTTTCGATGCCGGATATTTTGCTGGCCTCCTCTTTGGTGTACTTCTCTCCTTCCCACATGGCGATGTGCTCATCGGCCCGCCTGATGAATGCAACTTCCTGGAACCCTTCCTTGATGCAATCAGGGAAGAGAATGAGAACGGTATCCTCCTGGTCGAGCCCGGATAGGTAAAACAAGCCGGAATTCTGGCGAAAAGGGAAAAAAGTGTCGCCACTGCGAGGCATCAGGTCATTGGACTGAAAGATGGCGATGGAATCCGGTTGCATTTTGCGCATGAAGCGCTTGCGGTTCAATTGGAACAAAGATGAGTCGATCGCGTCGTATCGCATGGGATAATGATTTTCTTTATCACATAAATGCTTAGTGATTGCTTTGGCATTTGGCAGAGCGTAGGGGGAAGAGGTCGTTTAAGGCAATTGAATTCCTGGCCAGGTATCAGGCAAGTCTTTGGGATCGTATGGGCGCAGGTACCGGAGGTGTGTGACCTTCAGCTGGTTGGGAAAACTTTGCTTCCGGAGTGCTTTCCAGTCCCGCCGGACAAACGATGCTCAAAGTTGCAAAAAAAGAAATAATCAAAAAAGTGTCCGGGCTTATTTGGAATGATTTTAACATGAGGCAGGGGGAGTGGAGGTCGATGATTAACTGTTGTTTGTTGTCCGTTGGCTGCCTGGAAACAACGGACAACCGGTTGCAGCCCCGTACATCGTACATAACCTGGAACTACTGCCGGTCCCGTACACCGTACACGCCCCCCGGCCGCCAGCCCTGCTACAGCCTGGCGTCAACCTCCTTCAGGTCATCCTCCTGATAATCTTTGAACCACTTGCCCAATTGCTCGCGGGCTTTGGCGCGTACGCTGTCGTTGATATAGCAGGCGATGGTGACCAGGCCAAAGGAGAGTACCCCGAGGTCGTCGGTATAGCCGATGATGGGGGTCAGGTCGGGCAGGGCGTCGAAGGGGGCGATGAGGTAGCCGAGCGTGCCCAGGACGATGCTCTTGGCCCAGGTGGGTGTTTCTTTCCGCCGGTAGGCGTAAAAGAGGAGCAACGCGGAGTAGACCGTCTTGACTCCTGCCTGCTGAGCGAAATGAGCAATCTTTTTCCAGAACTTGCTTTCGGAAAACTGCCGGATATACGGTTTGAATGGATTTTTCATCTTCAAAAAATTAGGAGCAACCAATTTACTAAGTATAACGGATCGAAGAAAAACTTTGCCTTTGAAAATCTACTAACGGCGCCATTCTGCCGTCAGAAGCTCCTCGACGGGGCCGGCGACTTCCAGTCCGGCGTGCCGTCCTTCGCCTGAATACAACAATTGCCCCCCGGCAAAAAGTTTCACCTCCAGGGTGGCCTGCAGGCTTTCGTTGACTTTGCCCGTCATGCTTCCGGAGATGGGAGACACCAACTGGCCGGTCCCGCCCTGCTTGTGGGCGATGATCTCCAGCCGGTGCTTTTTGTCCCGAAACCCAAGAAAAACAGCCTGCTCCCCGAGCGTGGCCCGCATATAGGCGCCGGTATAGGTAGCGAACCGGTAGAGCCGCCCCTCCAGCAGGAATCCTACGATGTAACCGATAAAATGGTTTCTGATCCAGGGGATATTGGCCACCGAGGCCATGAGGGAGGTATTATTTTTCCCGCTGAAATGGTTGCTCTGCATCCAGATCCAGGAGGAGGGGAAAGACTGCCCCCAGTCCTTCTCAATATAACCCCTGCCGCCGGTGAAGTCTACCTCCCGGCCGTATACCTCCAGTTTCCCCTCCAGGCTGTGGTCAAGGCTGACTACGCCGTGGTAGCATTCCATAAAAGGGACAAAGGAATACCAGCCCATGATGCCGGGCGCACCCAGCATTTTGGGCCAGGGAGTAGCATTGGCCAGCCGGAGGGCACCGCGGAGTTCGGGTAGTTCCAGCAGAAGCCTGTCTGTCGAGAAGCTGTTCCCGCCGAGCTGTACTTCAAACCGGTTGGCTGCGGGCCGGAAGGCTTCCGCCGGGAAGTCGTGGTAGGCAGCCGTACATTTCTTGCCGTCGAGCCGCTGGATGAAAGCATGCTGCCTGCCGTCCGGGGACATGGATATGCCGGGAATGAGCGCGAAAGCATACTGCTCTGAGGGGTCTACGATCTTGAAATACCAGCCTTCGAAATAGTTACGGCGGCGGCCCCAGCCGTGGTAGCGGTTGGGGTCCCGGAGAGCGCGCCAGCGGTGGAGGAGGTGGAGCATGGAACGTGTGTATAAGTGCATGAGTGTATTATACTGGCGAACGCGTGGTTTTGTCAGGAACAAAACCAGCGATGCCAGTATATACTGACCCGGCGGGTTTTGTAGTCGACAAAACCTGCCGTGCGTCAGTATAGGTGTATATGTGGGGGCACCAATGCCGTTACTCCCGGGCGAAATGAGATTGAAATGCATTGAAATTAATAGAAATGCATGCCAGGATACAGCTCGCAGAATACGTTCCTGACCGAACATTTTTCAAACCATACGCCGTCCAGGTTCTTACGCCAAAACAGGCAGGCGGTGCATCTAAATTCATTAACAAGCTCGTCCTTTAATTTTGGCCCGTTTTCCAGCGCGGGCTACGAACCAGCGTTGTTCCTTTTCGGCCTGGCCTGCAACGGCCCTGTGCCGAAAAGTGAACAACAAACAAACTTAAGAATTATGTTCAAAAAACAAGATCGCCGGCAAGACAATCGCGTCAATGCGGGCAGCATGGCTGACATCGCCTTCCTGCTGCTCATCTTTTTCCTGGTAACGACGACCATCCTGGTGGACACGGGCATACAGGCCCGGTTGCCGGTTTGGGTGGAAAACACGCCGCCCCGGCATATTCCCGATCGGAATGTGCTGAAAATCAGGATTAACGCCCAAAATGAACTCTTTGTAGAAAATAGCCGGGCGGAACCCGCTCAGCTCCGCTCCCGGGCCAGGGACTTCATCATGAATCCGGGAGCGCTGCCTACGC
>JAGFJD010000151.1 GCA_024102975.1 Phaeodactylibacter sp.
CCGCCGGGTAGGGCTGGCCGTCCACCAACCAGGAAAAACCGGCATCCTGGCTTAGGGAAGTATTGTCAATGACGAAGTTGGTACCGGGGCACCCGCTTTCCGGCAAAACGGTAAAACCCGACAGCAAGCTGCAACCAATAATATGAAACGTGCTGTCGGAATCGTCGAAAGCCAGCGGCTCGTTAGCCGCCGCCACCCGGATGCGGCACAAGCGGCTGTTGACATTGGGGGCATTGACCAGCTTGCTGCCCGTAGTCCCGAATACCTGAAAGGATTCAATCTCCTGCCAGCTCGCCCCACCGTTTGCCGAAAACAATACCTTCAGGTGGGTGACGCCGAAAGTATTTTCCCACTCCACCGTCATGGGGGTTCCTGGAGAATACCGCTCGCCGCCGTTGGGCGACAAGAGCGTGACGGTATCGTTGCCCATCTCCTGGCATCCGCCAACCCCGACGGCGCACCAGGCCATCGCCAGGTTATCCACCTCAACCTGGTTCCAGTTGAGGCCAGCCGTGCCGGCAGCAGCCATGGTTGCCCGCCGCAGCCCAAAGAAGCCGTCGTTGGGGTTGAGGAAATAGCGCATGGCGTAGAATAGCAACTCCGCCGCCCTGTTCCGGCCCATAGCCGACACCGAATACGTCGTCCCAAGGTCGTTCACCCCGGCGCCGCCCTCCGCCAGCAGGTAAAACCAATGCCCCAGCACCGTGGAGTTGTGGTGCAGCGCCTGTCCAGGCGCCGCCTGCGGCCTCCAAAAATCCCCCAGGTAAGTATCCGGCAGCCCCATCAGGTGGGGCGCGTCCAGGCGGCGTTCGCCGCCCGGGACGATGTCTTCGCCCAGGATCCAGTTGCCTCCGCCCTGTGCCAGTTCCACCAGGCAGGCAAAGATGTCGGCAATGGCTTCGTTGACGATGCCCGGCTCGTACACATAAAGCAAGCCAGCCGTGTTTTCGATAAGGCCGTGGCTGGCTTCGTGGGCCACTACGTCGCGGGACACCAGCGGCGTTTTCCGCGCCCCGTTGGGGTTGCCGTCCCCAAAAAGGAGGAAACCGGCATAAACAGCATTTTCGAAATTATTCCGGTAGTGCACCCAGGCCTGGACGGGGCTTTCCCCTTGGCCGTCGAGCCCGCGCCAGCCAAAGTTGTCCGACAGGTAATCGTGCCAGGTTTCCAGCCCGTGCATAGCCGCCACCGCCACTGTATCCGCCTGCGGCGGGACCCAGAGCGTAGTGTCGCTGCAAAAGCGGATAAGAGGCGTGCCGTTGGCGTTTCCGGCGTTGAAGATTTCAATATCCCGTTGCACGTCGCGCAGGCAGTATTGGGGCGTGCCCGGGCCGTTGCAGCTATCCGTAGCGATCTCCACCAGCCCCGGCCGGTACGCCGCTTTGCCCAGGGCGGGGACATGGCAGAAAGCCATTTGCGGCAAGCGGTGCAGCACCCTGCCGTCTGTGGCGTCGACAAAAACCAGTTCCCTTTTCAGCTCCGGCTCGACGGCAAAGACGTCGAAGCGCCAGGCCAGGCGGAAACCTTTGCCCCCGGCGGGTTGCCCGTTGCCATGATCCAGCGCGGCAAAAAGGGTTTCCGGCACGATAACAAGTTCTCCCTCGGGATAAAAAGTAGCCGAAGGCTTCCTCTTTTGGCGCTGGAGGGCCGCTTCAAACTGCTCGTCCTCCCAGGCATACAGGCTGGCCGGCACGGCGGCGGTCGCCTTTTCGAGCGCTTCGGCCTCGCTCAGGGCCGGCTCCGGCTTTACGTCAAGTTCCGGGAAAACCATCCCGTTGGCAGAAACAATGGCGCCATTTTTCTCGTGAACAGCATACCACGCCCCAAAAACAGGGATGCCGTGGCGCAGCTGTTGGACGCGGGCATGCCGGCCGCCTCTCCCGTCGTCCTGGAGAGACAACAGGAGCAGGCTATCCGCTTCGGCAAGCCCCAGGGCCTGGCGGAACCCTCCGGCCAGGAAGGCGGCGATATCGGTTTTCAGGGGCAGCTTTCCCGGAAGCGCCGTATCCGGCGCGGAGATAGCTGGCAAGGCTGTTTTTCCAGGGTTTGCAGGGCGAGGAGAAGGCTGTTGAGCAGCCACCCACCAAAACAGGGCGGCAATAAGGGCAAGGATAAAGATGGCTCGTTTCATGTGACAGAGGTTTTAATTGTAGGGTAAAAGTTGCTTATGTCTGTTATAAAGTTCT
>JAGFJD010000180.1 GCA_024102975.1 Phaeodactylibacter sp.
ACGCCGAACGTAGGCGACGTAGTCACCTTCACGATCACGGTGTCCAACCAGGGCCCGGGCAACGCCACGGGCGTAGCGGTGGAAGACTACCTGCCGAACGGCTACAGCAATATCTCGAACATCTCCGGCGGCGGCACGCTTTCCGGCTCGACGATCACGTGGAGCGGCCTGAGCATCGCCTCTGGCGGCAGCGTAAGCCTGACCTTCAATGCGACGGTCGGCGCTCCGGGCACGGGCGTAAGCTTCGAGAACGTAGCCCAGGTGACGGCCTCCGACCAGGACGACCCGGATTCTACGCCGGACAACGACGACGGAGACCAGTCCGAAGACGACGAAGACAGCGCGACGACCTCGCCGCAGCAGGCGGACCTGTCGCTGCTCAAGACGGTGAGCAACAGCACGCCGAGCGTTGGCGACGTGGTGACCTTCACCATCACAGTGTCCAACCAGGGCCCGAGCGATGCTACTGGCGTAGCGGTGGAAGACTACCTGCCGAACGGCTACAGCGGCATCAGCAACATCAGCAACGGCGGCACTTTTGCCGGCGGGACGATAACCTGGAGCGGCCTGAGCATTGCCTCTGGCAGCAGCGTAAGCCTGACGTTCAACGCCTCGATTGAGCCATTGATTCCTGGTATAGATTATAAGAACGTAGCTCAGGTGACGGCATCCGACCAGGATGACCCGGATTCTACGCCAAACAATGACGATGGCGATCAATCCGAGGACGACGAAGACATGGTTCAGGTCAACCCCACTCAACTTGTTGACCTGGAACTGGATAAGAGCGTCAACAATGCCCAACCCAACCTGGGTGCTTCGGTTACCTTTACCATCCAGTTGACCAACCAGGGGCCGAGTACGGCTACCGGAGTGGTGGTTCAGGATCTCCTGTCAGGCGGGCTGACTTACACGAGCCACAGCGGCCCAGGTTCTTATAACCCAGTCACTGGGCTGTGGAATGTGGGCACGCTCCCTGCCGGCCAGTCGGTAAGCCTGATGATTACTACGGTGGTTGAGTCGGAAGTAGCTATAAACCTTGCGGAGGTCGTTCAGGTGAACGAAGACGACGCGGATTCTACCCCGGGCAATGGCGTGGATACGGACGCCGATGGCAATGTACAGGACGACCCGGGTGATGAAGACGACGGCGACGGCGTAGTCATCGAGGTAGCCTGTGATATTGCTGCCCAGGTAAGCAATGTTCAGTGCGACGACAACGGCACCCCGTCCAACCCGAATGACGATACCTACACCTTCCAGTTGCTGGTTACGGGCGTAGGCACCGGAAACAACGGTTGGGTGGACGCAGCGAACGGCATCTCCGGCAACTACGGCCAGGCCGTTACCTACGGTCCGTTTACGATCCTGGGCAACCCCAACCTGTTCCTCACTATACGGGATGCCGACGATTCCGGTTGCACGGCGACGGCACAGGTTCAGGCACCGTTGACCTGCTCCGATGAGTGCCGCATACGGGCCAACCTGATCGGTACGCCGGTTTGCGACGACAACGGTACACCCAGCAACCCGAATGACGATACCTACACGTTCCAGATACAGGTGATCGGCAACAACACCTCCACCTCCGGCTGGACATCCAATACGGGCGCTACCGGTGATTACAATGAAGTAGTGACCTTCGGGCCGTATCCGGTGAGCCAGGGCAGCAGGCTTATGGTGTTCACGGATGCCAGCGACCCGAACTGCAATGCCACCATCCTGGTCCAGGCGCCGGCTACCTGTTCCGACCAGTGCCTGATTACGGCGCAGGTTACCGGAACGCCCTGCGATGACAACGGTACGCCGTTCGATCCGGACGACGATACTTACTACGTGGTGGTTTACGTGGGAGGCGTCAATACCGGCGGCACCTGGATTTCCAATACAGGCATCCAGGGTACGTACAACAACTACGCCGCCTTTGGGCCGTATTCGGTCACTGCCGATATGGTGAGCTTCACTTTCACGGATTTGAACGACCCAAGCTGTACGGCTTCCGTGACCGCCTTTGCTCCTCCGCCGTGTTCCTTCCAGTGCGAACTGGACGTGAACGTGCTGGGCACCAACTGCAATGACAACGGGACGCCGACCGATCCGACTGACGACACCTTCACCTTCAATGTGGTGGTCACCGGCATTAATATCGGCAACGGATGGCGACAGGTGTACTACAACGGCAGCCTCGGCCCGGTTCGTCCCTACGGCGTTCCGGTAACCATAGGCCCCTATCCGATCAGCGGCGGGGACGTCGATATCCGCATCCGCGACATTACGGATTCCGGCTGCCGGAGCGACTTCACGGTGGCGGCACCCGATCCTTGCTCGGCTGCCTGCGACATTACAGCAACGGCCAGCACGGCTGTCTGCGATGACAATGGCACCCTGAGCAACCCGGATGACGATACCTACAGCTTCCAGCTGACCGTATCCGGTGTCAATACCGGAGGCGGCTGGACGGCAACGGTCAACGGCCAGCCGGTCAGCGGCAACTACAATACGCCGGTACTGGTCAGCGGCCTGCTCATCCTGGATGGCGATGTGACGATCGATGACATTACAGACAACCAGGATGCCACCTGCGTGGCGCCTGCTGTAACGGTGGTTGCCCCGGCACCCTGTTCCGACGTCTGTATCCTTACCGCTACAGCGACGGCCAGTGACTGCGACGACAACGGCACGCCGGCTGATCCGACGGATGACGTGTACCGCGTGACCCTCACCGTTACCGGACAGAATACGGGCTGCACGAGCTGGACAGCTGTGGTGAACGGCATTACCCGTACCGGTACCATCGGTCAGCCGATCGTCATCGGCGGTATCCCCGCCGGGCAGGATGCGGTGATCACAAACATCCAGTGCGTGGATGACCCGAACTGCACCGCCAGCCCGGTCACCGTAACCGCACCGGGCCCGTGCAGCAACCAGTGCCTCATCACAGCCAGCGCCACCGACGCCATCTGCGATGACCACGGTACGCCGACAGACCCGAGTGACGATACCTTCAGCTTCGGCCTGACCGTTACCGGCGTTAATGCCGGCAGCGGCTGGACGGCGACTGTCAACGGGCAGCTCATAGCCAGCGGCACGTATGGCAACCCCGTTCAGGTTACCGGCCTGCCCATCAGCGGCGGCGATATCACGATCATTGTCACAGACAACGACGACAGCAACTGCACCGCCATGCCGGTTAACGTTACGGCGCCGCCAGCCTGCTCCGGCCTCGAGCCGTGTTCCATCACCGCTGAAGTGGTCGAGTTCATCTGCAACGACAACGGCACGCCGGGCATGAATGCCGACGATACCTTCACCTTCAGGGTGCTGGTGACCAATACCGGTGTGGGAAGCAGCTGGACAGCTGACGATGGAACTACGGGGCAATACGGACAGGAAGTCCTCTTCGGCCCGTACCCGTCGATCGCCGGAACGATCTTCAACTTCATCATTACCGACGACGACGATCCGGGCTGCCAGTACGACCTGGAAGTAACGGCCCCGAACTGCTCCAACGACTGCAACCTGACGCCGACCATCGTGAGCGAAAGCTGCGACGACCAGGGCACTGCCGATCCCAGTGATGATACGTTCACCTGCGTGATCATCATCGATGGGGACTTTGTGGGCACGACCTGGACAGCGACTACCGGCGAGATGGGCGTGTTTGGCGAACCCTACACCTTCGGGCCTTACCCGATAGGCAACAACGTCATTTTCAACGTCTATCCGGACGCCAACGACAACTGTGTGCTGGCCGTGTTCCTGGCATCGCCTCCACCTTGCTCGGTACAGCCCTGCGGCATCGACGCCAATATCAGCGATATTGAATGCTTCGACAACAATACGCCGCTGGATCCGTCCGACGACTTCTTCAACTTCACCGCTACGGTGACGGGAGATACGGTCGGCACCAACTGGCTGGCCTACGACAGCGATGGCAACCTGATCAACTTCGGCAACTTTGACGTTCCGAAACTGATCAATGTACCGTTCCTCATCAGCGACGGGGATGCCGTGATCCGGTTCGTGGATGCTTCCAACCCGGATTGCTTCACCATCGTCACCGTACCGGCACCGCCGGTTTGCTCCGAGCAGTGTCAGATCGCTGCCAGCTACAGCGATGTGCTCTGCGATGACAACGGTACGCCGCTGGATCCGTCCGACGATACCTACACCTTCAGCCTGCTGGTCACCAACGGCAGCTTTGCCGGCCAGTGGGAGGCACAGATCATGGGTGGCGGAACGATCACCGGAGACTACGGTACAGCTGTAACGGTAGGGCCGTTCAACATCGGTGGCGGCGATATTACCATCGAAGAAATCCGCGACGCCGACTTCCCGGCCTGCGTTACCGACGCTGCTTTGACGATCCCGGCACCGAATCCGTGTTCTGCGGTCTGTGAGATCGCCGCCGGTTTCGACGATGTGCGCTGCGATGACAACGGCACGCCGCTGGATCCGTCCGACGATACGTATACCTTCACGCTACTGGTCACCAACGGCAGCCTTGCCGGCCAGTGGGAGGCAGAGATCGGCGGGGTGACGATTGCCGGAAGCTACGGCACGGCGGTAACAACCGGCCCATACGACATAGCCGACGGAAATGTCGTAATAGAGAACATCCGCGACGTGAACGATCCAACCTGTGTGGTAGCTGCGGACGTGACGGTTCCGGTGCCGGCGGCCTGCTCCGGGGATTGCCAGATCGCCGCCAGCATTGGCAGCGTACTTTGCGATCCAAATGGCACGCCGCTGGATCCGTCCGACGATACGTATACCTTTACGCTGGTGGTTGCCAACGGCAGCCTTGCCGGCCAGTGGGAGGCGGAAGTCAATGGCGTGACAATTACGGGCAGTTACAGTACGCCGGTAACAGTAGGGCCTTACAACATAGCCGACGGGGATGTGGCGGTGGAGAACATCCGCGACGCCGATTTCCCGGCTTGCGCCCTGAGCGCTGCGCTGGATGTAACCGCGCCGGCAACCTGCTCTGGCGGCCTGATCGTCGACTGTCCGCTGTCGACCCACTACTGCCCGATCCTGGATGAGGACATCATGCTCTTCCCGACGGGCCCGTGGGATTGCAGCGCGGACATTGAGGCACCGCTGCCCGACGTCACTACTTCCTGTGCAACCGGCGGCTATGAAGTCATCACCGAACTGGTACAGTATGTGAACGGCGTACCCGTCGTCCTGGAGACCATACTGCCGGGCGATCCGCGCCTGATCACGGGCGTAGGGCTTGGTGACTATGTCTTCCGCTACACCGTGACGGATGACTGCGGCAATACGGCAGTGATCGAATGCCCGCTGCGGGTTGCCGACCTGTCGGAACCAGTGGCCATCTGTAAGAGCGGCCTGAATATTTCCGTAGGCGGCTTCGGCCTGGCCCGGGTCTATGCCCATCAGATTGACGAGGGCAGCTACGACAACTGCGGCATCGACAGCATTCTGGTGCGCCGCGTCTACCATCGCGATCCGTTGACCTGCGATACGATCCTGCAGCCGTACTACTCCGACTGGGGGCCGTACGTCGAGTTCACCTGCTGTGATGCCGGCACTTACGTTACGGTTGAGCTGCGCGTAGTCGACATCCACGGCAATGTGAACATGTGCTGGCTGGATATCCTCGTCGAGGACAAGACCCTGCCGTACTGTTACAACCTGGAGGATGTGGAAGTGAGCTGCGACTCCCTGCCGGCTGATTTTGACCCGTATGACACGGTTCAACTGGGCATCCTCTTCGGCGAACCGGAAGTCTTCGACAACTGTGCCGCCGACGCCATCGAATACGATCCGGTAGTTCAATGGTCGGGTTGTGGCAACGGAACCATCCTGCGCCGCTTCCGGGCGATCGACCGGGTGGGCAACCTCTCGATCGACACCTTCTACCAGTGGATTTACGTAGGCAGCCTGGGCGGTTACGACATCCGCTTCCCGCAGGATGCCAGCCTGTCCTGCAATGAAGCCAACCCGGATACGGTCCGGGTATACCACAACGGCTGTGATTCGATCACCGTCAGCTATGTGGACAGCCTGGCGGCTTCCTCGAACGGAGAATGCCGGAGGGTCTTCCGGACCTACACCGTGACCAACTGGTGCGAGTGGGACGGCATCGCCGACCCGATGGTCATCAGCCGGGATGAAGACTGCGACGGCCTGGCCGGCGAAGAAGACGTCTGGGTGCTGTATCGCCTCGACTCCACCTTCGTCGACGCCGACAGCCTGGCCTACAACCTCTGGCCGCTGGCCGGCACGAAGGATACGGCCTGCGATGGCACGTCCAACCCGGATGGATACTGGAGGCTTGCCAACTCAGTCGGCGCCTGGCAGTATACCCAGATCCTCTATGTCTACGATACGGTGGCGCCGGTGGTACACTTCACCCCGCCGGCTCCGGTATGCGCCATGGATGACGACTGCGAAGCAGAGCTCACCTATTCGTTCACAGTGGAAGAACACTGCTCGGCGGACAGCCTGTCCTTCACCGTCTTCCTGGACGAGGGTGCCGACGGGCTGCTGGACGGAGACATTACCGACGACGTACAGCTCATCGGCAGCTATCCGCTCTTTGCCATCAGGGGAATCTTCCCGGTCGGTGTCCACGCCCTGCAACTGCACGTGGAGGACGGATGCGGCAATTCGAGCATCGACAGCCTGCCGTTTGAGGTCGTGGATTGCTTCGTGGAAGCTCCCCTCTGCTTCGACGGGCTGATCGTACAGCTGATGCCGCTGCCGGATGGTACGGATGTTGACGGCGACGGAGACGAGGATGCCGCAGCCATGCTGGTCCATGTGGACTATCTGCTGGAAAGCCTCATTGCCGATGATTGCAGCATGCCGCTCCGCTACTCGATCAACCGGGTCGGGGAAGAACCCAATATGCTACAGGACAGTATATACGTTACCTGTGACGATCCGGACATCCTGCCGGTTGAAGTGTACGCCTGGGATAGTGCGAACAATCCCTACGCGGTACAGCCGGACGGCTCCATAGGCGGGCGGAACTACAGCCCGTGCGCGACGACGGTCACCCTGCAGAACAAGTCGGTCTCCTGCGGCCTTGGCCGCGGACAGGGCGGAGGCGCAACGCTTCCGCAAGTCACGGACGGCGAAAACCCGGTACTTTACCAGAACCAGCCCAATCCGTTCCTCCGGAACACGACGATCCGCTTCTGGCTGCCGGAAGCAGGCCAGGCGGAGATCGTGGTGACCGACCTGACCGGAAAAGCAGTGAAACGCTACCGCGGGCTTTACGATGCCGGCTTCCACGAAATTGAGGTGAAACCCGAAGAGCTTCGTGGCTACGGCATGTACTTCTACAGCCTGCGCACGGCAGATTATATCGAAACCAGGCAGATGATCTACCTGGAATAAAATTCGCACATAATTTGTTTTCTTCGGATGGGCGGCGCCATGAGGCGCCGCCCTCCTTTTTGGACGGGCTACCTTTAGGTGGCCCGTAATAAAAGGAGACAGAAGCGGACTGTAAACCTTATCCCTTGTCATGGGTCATCTAAAAGGCTAAGCCCCCCTGTTGCCGCCCCCCGAAAAAAATTAATAACTTGCAGCCCAAAAAGCTGCATATGCGAATCAGGACAATCTGCTTATCGGTACTTATTCTATTCTCAACACACTACCTGTGGGCGCAAACTGCCCGTGCTGACCTCTACTTTTCTCCGGAGAAGGCACCGGGTTGGCAGTCTTCGCCCATCGCCATTCCATTACAGGAACCTGAGCCGTTCATTGCGGTATCGCTGGCCTGGACGGGCGAAAGCCAGAGTTTTGATGTCCGGTTCTCTGCTGATGGCCGGCAGTGGAAAGACTGGGTCACCCTGCACCTCGACCCCCACGGGGAACAGGGGCCGGAGCGTTACGTCGGCGAGTTGTATTACGCCGATGCGGACAGCCGTTACGTGCAGTTCAGGGCAACGGGTCCGGTAGAAACATTGCAGGCCCATTTTTACAACCCCGGCATTACAGAAAAAGAAGCGGTGCCTTCCGAAGAGGCTGTAACCCTTCGGGGGCCGGACTACTGCCCCTGCCCGCAACCCGGTTTTCAGGACCGCGACGACTGGTGCCCCAACGGGAGCTGCCCGCCCAACCCCAACCCGGATTTCACCAATGCCACCCACCTGATCGTCCACCACTCTGCCGGAACAAACACGGCTACCGACTGGGCGGCGGTCGTGCGTTCCATCTGGGACTTTCACGTTTTTACGCGCGGCTGGTCCGACATAGGGTACAACTGGCTGGTCGACCCCAACGGCGTCATCTATGAGGGGCGCGGCGACGGCATCCTGGGCGCCCATTTCTGCGGCACCAACGGCAGCACGATGGGCACCTGCGTATTGGGGGACTTCACCAACATCACCCCTGCGCAGCAAGCCCTGGACGCCCTGACGGAACTCCTGGCCTGGAAAGCCTGCGACAACGATATTGACCCGCTCGGCAAAGCCTTTCACCCTTCGTCCGGGCTTACCCTGGATAATATTTCCGGCCACCGGGATGGTTGCCCCACGGCCTGCCCGGGCGACTTGTTCTATCCGCTTTTGCCTGGCGTCCGGCTGGCTGTAGCGGATTACATCGCCACTTCCTGCGCCGCTATTGCCTCCCCACAGCAGCTTACAGCTACCGCCCTGAGCGAAACGGAGGCCCGGCTGGAGTGGCAGGACAATTCGGACAACGAAACGGCCTTCCTCATCGAACGCTCCCAGTCCTTCAACGGCACCTATACGGAAATCGCTTCAGTTGGCGAAAACACCACCTCCTATGACGACGCCGGCCTGACGCCGCAGTCTGGCTATTATTACCGCATCCGCGCCGCCAATAGCCAGGATACTTCTGATTACAGCAACCGGGCCTTCGTCTTTACCACTGTGGTGGGCCTGGACGGGCCGCTGGGCACGGCGCATGTCCGCCTGTTCCCCAACCCCGCCGGCGATCGGCTGACGGTCACTCTGGATAGCGAACTCAATGGCACCGTCTCCCTGCGCCTCTTCGACGCTACCGGGCGCGAAACCTGGAATGCCGAAATGCGTGGAGGGCGGTGGACGCTGGAAATACCGACGAACGGCCTGCCTGCGGGATTGTACCTGCTGGAATTGCGGAATGGCGGCAACAAGGCAGCTTACAGGGTTGTTCGAGAGTAGGCAGATGTATTGAACACCCTGCCTCCTATCTTTAAAAGTTCAAGTGCAAGAACCAAGTTCAAGTTCAAGACTGGCACCGCTCTGAACTTGATTTTGATACTTGCCCTTGAACTTGAATTGGGGCCTTGAGCTTGATGGGGATTTTTTCTTATCTTGTACCGCAGGTTATTTTTACTCATAAAAAACGCTTTCAGATGAAAAAGCTCCACTGGATACTATTTGCAGGCTTTGCCATGTTGCTCAGCGCCTGTAGCAAAGCAGAAGAACCGGTAGCGGAAGACGCGCTGATCCTCGAAATAGCGAGCGCCTCCGGCCGGGAGATGGTAGAGCCGGCTGATTTGCCGCGCCTTATTGCGGCTTACGTTGAAGATGTTTACTTCGATACCTATATCGAAACCGCTTTCCTGGCGCCGGCCAAAGGTTATGAACTCAACATGGGCAGCGGTGAAAACCTGTTTTTCGGGATGGACAACCGCCTGCTGGAATTCAGCGGCCCGGAGAGCCCAAGTTTGGGCACCAATAGCCCGCATGGCCCCTGTTACCGCCCCGGAGCTTTAGGCAACCCTGTCGCTGTGGAGCGCCTGCCGGATGCCGTCGTCCGGTACATAACAGCTAATTATCCGGGGAATCAAATCCGCCGGGCTTCTGTGCGAAGTGGTTATTATATCGTAGCCATAGACCTTCCCGCCTTGCTGCTGTTCAACGAGCGGGGCGCGTTCGTGGAAGAACTCAGCCCGATCCGCCATTGCCAGCAGGCTTGTCGGCCACTGCGTTACGACCAGCTGCCGGGCGGCATACCGCGGTATATCGAAGCAAACTACAGCGAAGCAACTTTCCGGCAGGCCTGTGCCCGTTCCGGGAAGATCGCCGTCTGGCTTTCTCATCCACGGGGGCGCATCATCCTGGTTTTTGACCGGGAAGGCAACCTGCTTTTTGTCAGGGGATAAACAGTGGCCGGAATATATTTTGCCTCTCCGGATTGAAGATTTATCAAATAATACGGATATTGCGAGAAGCTAAGCCCTCAAACGATAATTTTTTTGGCGGCGCCAAAATTTTTGGATATTCACTGGCGTTAAGCTAACAACATCAAAGGAGAGGGCTCCGTAGTAAGATTAAAGTTTTAGTTTTCATAGCTTTATATTTTTATGGTAGCCCTGTCCGCGAGATGGGGCTCTTTTTTTAAGGGCCTGCCAAAGCGGCGAAAATCGCAGCTATCTGGCCTGCTGCCTGACCCGTTTTTTACTACAAAGACACCAGTAAAGACAAAATCAGCCATGCGTCAGTATAAGGGTCGAACATCGAAGCGGTACTTCGGTTCAGATAATTGAAAAGATCGAACGAACAAAGAAAAAACCAATTTGCCAACTGTCTGTCTCATCTCTGTTGCCCGATAATATTAATTCACATACAGCGGACACCGGGAAGCCGCTGCCTTCCGGGAATTTCAGGCACATGTGGCGCCGCAGGAAAAAAATAAATGCGGCTGACCGCGTTTTGGGGTTTTCATCCGTTACCTATTGCAGCAATTGACGTCAAAGACAACATCACAATATTCAAAAAACCACAACAACAATTTACCTAACAAAATCCAATTCCTTATGACGAAGTTTTTTCTGAAATTCTCAGGCATAGCGCTCTTGTTGGTCATCATGATCGCCACGGGCTGTCAGGAAGATGACCCCATTGTTGACCCGATCGGCCCGGATATCACGCTCGTTTCCGAGTCCGGCTTTGTGTCTTCTGATGTAGAGCTGCTGGAAGGAGAAGCTTTTAGCGTGAAATTATCGCTGGAGAAAGGCGACAATCCCCTGCAAACGCTGTCGATGACGGTCGATGGCGTCGAACCCAAAGGCACGGAACTGAGCGGCTACGTCACTTCGCTTACAATTGACGGCACAGCGCAAACGGCGCAGAATCCCCAGCTGATCACGGGCACCGCCAAAGACGGCAGCACCTGGGAATACGAACTCGAACCCGCCGGGCTAACGGTGGATGAATCCGCCACCTTCGCCTTCAGAGTAACCGACGAGTCCGGCCTGTCCGCTTCTGTTTCCTTCAAAGTTACCATCGTTGCTCCTCCGGGTACGCCGACCTCGCGCACCCTGGAAGGCATCCTGTTTAACCAGGCTGGCCCTTCCGGCAGAGGTGCCCTCGACCTGGACGAAGGCTATGGCACCGGCGTTACGACTCCGGGCACCAACGCTAACCCCGCTGATGCGGAAATTCGTGACCTCGGGCTGGACTGCGACGTGCCTGCTCCTGGCTTCAACTGGCGTCGCCAGATCGGTACGATGAACGGCGCAGATATGCGCCAGGTGGACCTCACCAAGGTGGAAGGCTTCACCTTCGATGCAGTCACCACGATCGAAGAAATCGTTGGCGCGTACGAAACCGGCATAACCTTTGCCGACGGGGCTGCCGTAAGCTGCAGCAGCGGCGCATCAACTCCTGTTACCGATGTTACGGACGAACTGGTGATTGGCGACATGTTCGTCGTAGTCCGGGGTGAAAAGTACTACCTCATCCGCATCGACGATATCATGGAGACCGGCACCGATAACAACGACCAATACGAGATTTCAATTAAGTACTAGGCTAACTTGGTTGATCAGCCTAAAGAGCATGGTTCCGATCCCGGGATCATGCTCTTTTTTTGCAATTTTCCACCTGCTCCGGCGTTTTATGGGGTGCCCCGAATTGTCGAAGAACATTTTATCTTTGCGCTTCAGAGCCAATCAAAATATGCTATGATCCGAAAATTGCTACTGCCCCTGCTATTGTCAGCTTTGCCATTGCTGTCGCCGGCCCAGTGCCAGTTTGCCGTCGACGAGGTCGACCCCTTCGACAGCACCCGCCTGGTCATGTCGCAACCGATGTCCATCGGCAATTACATTCCCAGCCTCTTCGAAACGGCAAAAGGGCCAAAAATCATAGATGAGGCAAAAATGGTGTTCAGCCATTCCGAAAGCGACCGGGACAGCATCAATTCTTTCTTTCTCACCATCGTAGCGCCGGAATACAATTATCACCCCATCGAATCCGGAAAAAACGTCCTGCTCGCCTTTGCCGACTCCACAGTCGTTGCCCTGCTGAACTTTCCCGACCGCGGCACCTTCAACTCCGATACCAACATGCGGATGTACCAGCACACCTGCATCGTGCCGCTCGATGTCTTCTACCGCATGACGTATTCCGAAGTGCTGGCCATCCGCATCCGCTACGACAATAAAAAACGTACCATCCCCCTTTCCAAAAAACAGCAGAAGGCCCTGAAGCTGGCCGTGCAGTGTGTGGGCGAGGCTGTGGGCTTTATGCCGAGCAAGCCGTAACCGGAAGAGGGTGAGCAAGGTGGGGGTGTTGTTGGTTGTGGGACGGCGCGAAACCCGGAGCGTTGTTGGTTTTCCGTTCAGGGCACAGCCGACAGTACGAAAGTTCAATCCATCAGCAGCACATCTCCCTTATAAGTGATCACGGCGCCATCAGAGAACAGGACGTCTATCTGGTATGCATAGACTCCGGCCGGCATGCGCTGTCCGTTGAACCTTCCATCCCAGCCGAATCGCGGGTCATTGAGGGGGGCGCCTTCCCGGCTGAACACGATGTTTCCCCAACGGCCGGCGACAATCATTTTTTCTGCCCGGACTGCCTCCGGGCCGCCGTAGGCCAGAAAGACATCGTTACTGCCGTCGTGGTTCGGGCTGAAGGCGTTGGGAATGAAAACGCGCCGCAGACGATTCACGACCACCTGTATCGTTGTGTCTGCGCGGCAGCCATTTTCGTCGACAACCGACAGGCGGTACGTGGTGGAATGAACAGGTGTAAAAACGGGGTCAAGGCAATCATGACAGGATATGTATGCATCCGCCGGCCACCAGCTGGCCTGGATATGGCCATAGGCCTGGCCTACTTCTACGGATAGCCCGGCCGGCTCTCCATAGGTGACGGTAAGCAGCTCCGGAAGGCGAATGGCCAATGGCGATGGATCGGTTATTTGGATGGTCTCTCCAATCATACAACCACGGGCATCCTGGACGGCAAGGGGGTAGAACCCCGCTTCCAGCCCGTGAAAGGTGCTGTCGCTGGTGAACGTCGCCCCTCCGTCGATGGAGTAGAGAAAAGGCGGCGTCCCGCTGCTGCCGGATGCCTGCAGGCTGACCATACCCAGCCGTCCGGTGCAGTTGGGGGGGACGGACTGGTATTCTAGAATTATGGGAAGCGGCTCGTTAACGATTGCCCGCGCACTGTCCTGACAACCGTTGGCATCTGTCACGCTCACCCCGTAAGCGGCGGGCGCCAGGTCGATTGCCAGGCTGTCGGCACCACCCTGGCCCCAGGAATAGGTGTAGGGAGGGATGCCACCGGACGCCGCCACAGACGCCCTCCCGTCTTCATCGCCGAAACAGGAAACCGCTCCTGCGGAAACTACGGAAAGGGCCAGCGGCGGCGGCTGGCGGACCAGGAAAGGAGGAGGGGCCAGAAGGCAGCCATTCGCGTCGGTAACCGTCACCCGATAAGTTCCGGCGCCGAGATTACTTATGCCCGGGCCGCTGCTTCCATCATTCCAGGAAAAGGCGTAAGGCATTGTCCCACCGTTTATTTCAAGCCGGACCGCTCCGTCTCCGGATCCGTAACAACGCAGGTGGCTGACGCTATAGTCCGCGAGGGTTAAGAGAGGCGGCGCTTCAATTTCGAAACCCTGTGTCAGCGTACATCCTTTGGCGTCCGTCAGCGTTACCTGGTGCAGGCCGGGCGACAGCCATGCATTGGAAAATCCCTGGCGCCCGTCGTCCCAGCTTACGGTATACGGGTCGGTTCCGCCCGATATATTCTGTAGGGTGGCCCTGCCGTCGGAGCGGTCGGCACAGGATGCCGGTTCCGGAAGGACCACAGCCTCCAGAGGGGCGGGGGCTTCTACCTCTATGCTGTCGGCCAGCAGGCACCCGTTCACATCCGTTAGGGTAAGGTAGTATAATCCAGGGGTCAGCATATCGGCCAACGGCTCGCCTGCCAGTCCTGCCGGCCCCCAGTTGTATTCATAAGCCGGGCTGCCTCCGGAAGCCAGGGCGGCAGCCCGCCCGTCGGCACCGCCGGCACAGGTGGCGGAATCGGCTTCCAGGGACAACTCCAGGGGGGGAGGTTCGGTGAGTGTACCGGCGGCGGCCTGTGTGCATCCGTCGGCATCCTCTATCCCGAAGGTGTACGCCCCGGCGCCCAGGCCTCCGAAAACCGGAGAGCTTTGCGTGAAGCCGCTCCACTCAAAGATAAAGGGCGGCGTGCCTGCCGTCACCGTCACTTCCAGCGCGCCGTCTGAAAAACCGAAGCAGGAAATATCCTCTCCGTGGTAGTCGGATGCCACCGCAACCGTGGCCTGTATTTCCGGCAGTACCGTAATGGCTACGGTATCAGCGGTCACGCACTGGCCGGCACGGGTAGTGGCGAGGGCGTAACGGTAAACGGCAGCGGTGTCGGCCGCATTGAAAAAATAAGCCTGGGTAATACCCGAATCAGGGTGGGAAAGAGCATCGATCGGGGCACTGCCGAGCCCCAGCCACTCGAAAGAAACCCCATCCTGCCGGCGGTCGGTTCCCAGAGTTACGGTATCCCGGTGGCAGGTCCGCAAGTCGGGCCCGGCATTGAACACGGCCGGAGGGGGGACAAGCACATACTGCGTGTCGCAGGAACAGGTGTGCCAGGGGTCGTCGAGCGCCAGAAGGAGGCGGCAGGCCTGAGCGGTGGGGGCAAAAAACTGTATGGAATCCAGAAGAATGCCGCCGGCCTCCAGATAGGGGAGTGGAATGTGGCGTCGGGCCAGCAGTTCTTCCGCAGGGCCGTCGGGCATTCCGTTCCCGTTTTCATCGTAATAAACCGATAAACGGATGCTGTCGTTGACGATCGGCGCGCCGGTGATGTTTTCGATGATGGCCTGGCCGGCAACCCACTCCCCGGCAGCGCCGGCAGGACTGCTGTCCCAGGTGCCGGGGGTGATCTTCAGCCGGCTTCCCAGTACCGGCGCGGTATAGAGGCGGTTGGCAGAGATCGCAAAGATATCGCAGCTTCCGCCCCCGGCATTGACGCAAGCTACATTGGCCCGCAGGAGGGAAAAGGCCTCCAGGCCCAGAGAATCGCAGGGCAGTTCTTCCAGGAGCTGGTTTTGCACCTCGATGCTGAACACTATGGAATCTCCGGGCGGAACGCCGGGCGGCAGGGCAAAAGCCAGCAGCCGGCGGTTGCCGTTGATGCTGTTTTCGGCGATGCCGCCGGGGGCATTGCGAACTCCTGCCAGGGAGCCTTCGATATAATCCAGGGTATACGGAAGGGCGAATGCGCCAAATTCAATAGCAGAGGTAGGGAAGGGCCCCAGGTTGGTCAGTTTGTAGTCCAGCCGCGAAGGGGAGCAACTGTGCAGCCCCCCGCCGGGCCAGGCCACCTCCAGCGCGTAGTCGTTGATGATGGGGGGGATGCCTTCGATGCGGATGGGCAGCGAATAGGCCCGGCGGCGGCTCTCCTGGCCGCAGCTGCTTCGGGCGCCGGCTTCCAGCAATATCCGGCGGCCGGACAAAAAGTCGCAGTCCGTCTCCAGGCTGAAGTGCAGGCGGCACTGGTTGGCCGGCGATTGGGCGACGCTCCGCAGGAACGGCAGGGCGTCGGCGAGATGCCAGTTCCACCGGCCGTCCGGCGCCTGGACCGGGTCGTTCAACGGAATCAGGTTGCCGGAGCCTGGCGGATACTCCAGGACACTGCTGCCTGGCAGGAGGCGGACGCCTTCGGGCAGGGCCAGGCTGGCGGCCAGCTCGTAGGCATAAGGCAGTTGCAGGTTTCGGATGTCCAGCCACACGCCCAGCGTCTGGCAAAGCTCTACCGGCTGCGCAACCGGGGACACCTCTACCGCCAAAGCGATGTTGCCGGGCCGGGCCATCAGGCGCAGGGAATCTGCCGGACAAAAATAGGCGGACGGCCCGGGAAAGGGGTACCCTTCATCCGGGTTGGGATCGGGGTAGCCCAGGCAGGAAAAACCATGGTAAAGCATGAGTTGAGCCAGCCGGCATTCTCCGAACAGCCCGGCCAACTGAAACCGGCGTGAGGCAAAAGCCCCCAGGGCGCCCACCTGGAACCAGGCCTTGCCGCCGCCATAAGCGGCCGGCAGGTAGGAAACCGGGGCGGCCGGATCGGAAACATCCCGGAGTTCCAGGATCGACAGGGCGGTGTCTGCCTCAATGGCGATCCAGTTGTTGCAGATCACCTTATCGGCGCCGGCGTAATTGGTCATATTGTCCAGTTGGAGTGCCCAGTTGACGGTGTCGTTGATAGGGGTCGCCACCTGGGGAGAGGCGAGGGACAGCCTGGCGCGCTGGGCCTCATAACTTTTGGCGGTGGTGATGCTGGCCTCTGTCGTTTCTACCTGCCATTCCGGCGGAGCATGTGTGAACCGGGTAAATTCCGTTTCCATCCTGATCCGGAAGGGGCCGCCCTGGGGGACGGTGCAGCCCGGCTTTGCCCGGAAGCGCAGGTTGTGTTGCGCCTCGTTGCCGTTGATGGCCAGGTCTCCTGCGGGCCAGGTTCCGGGATTGTTGTAGGTGAGGACGGTGAAGGTGCCGTCAAAGGTGATCGCCGGGTCGGGAAGAGGGGCGGTTATGCCTGGGGCCAGCAGGGAAGGCGCGTTGGCTCCGTTCAGCGAACCGTTAGCCAGCAGCGTGGTGCTGCCGGGGATGAAACCCCAGTGGCCTTCCAGCAGAATGCGAACCTCGGAAACGTCGGCCAGGGGGCGGATTTCGTCCGGAAACTGGTCCCCGTCCAGCAAATGGCCGAAGTTATTGATGAAATTGCCGGTGAAAAATATCTCCTCGCACCCGAAATGCAATTGTACGCCGTAGGATACATGAGACCGGGGAACGACGTTTTCCAGTACAAAATGCTCCAGGAATTGATTGCAGAAGGAGTCCCTTCCTTCTGACACCGTATAAAACCCGCCCCGCAATTCCGGGACGGGCAACGCCTTGATCGGGGTGTTGCCCGTTACCAGGGCCATGATGGACAAGACCAGGCTGTCTCCATCCTGCCGGACGACGCCCTCCAGCCGCCCGCCGGGCCCGAAAAGGCCCTCCAGGCCAGCTTCGATATAGTGTTTCCCATCGGCGGCATCGTAGCGCGTGACCCAGGTGTCAACGGGGCAGGCGAGCAGGCCGTCGCTTTGCGAGAAATAAGCCATCGAAAGGGAAAGCGGCATGAAATGAGGCTGCTGAGGTTGTATGTAGATCAGGTCGATGGGGTTGTAGTGCACCCGGGCATACAAACTGTCGAAAGGGCCGTCTCCTTTGTACACGCCGGTCAGGCGCATTTCCACAGAATCGTAGTTGAGGGCCGCCTTAAGGTTGATGACTGGGTTCTGAACGGGGCTGACTTTCCGGGTTTGAAAAACGTCCTGCCATCCCAGTGTCCGCCGGCGCATTTCAAAGCTCCGGGTGATGACGCCTTCCTCGCAATTCGTGCATTGGGGCAGATAATCCAGCTCGATTTCCTGGCAATCAATGGCTTTGGGGATTGGGCAATCGGAACTGCAATAATAAATAAAGCTCACCTCCAGCAGCGAATCGAATACCGGGCTGGAACAATCCGGGACGAGGGGGATTTCCCAGGGAGCGTTGATGCCTCCCCGTTCGCTGCCGGCGATCCGGACGGTATCGCCGGCGATTGCTACCAGGCCATAGTGTATTCCAGGCCCCCGGGTGGTTTCCGGCCCCAGGCGCAGGCCCCGGGGCAGGACGAGCTGGAGGACAAAGGAGTCGGTGGGCGCGCAGGGGCTGCTCCAGTCTCCGGTCGGTGCCAGGCTCAGGTAAGACGAGGCGCCGGCCTGCAGGTTTTCCGGCTCCAGTTGGAAGAGGAACCCACCCTGCCGGTGGACGAAAAGTTCTATGATATTGATGCCGGGGTCGGTGACACCGTACCAGTACGAAAAAGGGCTGCCGCACTGATCCAGATGGCGATAGCCGATCCGGAAGCTGGTCTGAGCCCCGCCGGTATTGGGGAAGCCGCTCAGCAGGGTGCAGTCGGCAGTGGCCGCCGGGTCGTATTCCACCAGGATCGTCAGCAGGGTAGAAGCGCCGACGGGCAGGTCGTCGAAGAAACCATCCCCGTCCAGGTCCTCCAGCCCGCCGGCCCCGTCGGGGTCGCTGGCCAGGCTGTCAAACCGGATGTTGAACCCCAGCAGCGGATCAGCGTCGGGAAATTGGTAGGCGGAGACCGGCAGCGGGGCGCCGCCGGCCTGTGCGCTGAAGCTCCAGTTGGGAAAGCGGCTGATATCGGCGGGAAGGGGAGAGGAATAGAGGTTGCTGTTGAGCCCAAACGCGACGGCCAGGCCGTAGGCGGCGCCCGCCCCGTAAGCTGTTTCCGCTCCGGCATTTTCTATCCGGTACTGAAGGCTGAGGGTTTGGCAGAACCCTCCGCCCACCTGGGCGGCGTCGTTGGCCTGGTTCTGGCTGGCAAACCCGTTCTGGTTCGTGATCACCACGTTGGGGGTGCCGCTGGCCAGGGCGGCCAGCCCGTCGGTGTAAAAAGCCTGGCAGAGCCTTCCGTCACACCGCCAGAACAATTCCATTTCGGAGGTGCTTTCTGCACAGCCCAGCAACCGGATGGTTTCCTGCAGGAACAGGGTGTCCCCAAAATCGAAGTACCCGTCGCCTCCCGGCAGCGCTGCGCCGGTAATGGCCAGGGTGTCGCCCGGGGGCGTGGCGCCCACGTTAAAAAAAGAGGATTGCAGGCCCGGGTCGTAGCGGTATACCAGGAACAGGGAATCCAGCCGGGCGCCGGGGGTGGCCTGTATCACCGTAAACGAGCGCTGGCCCGCCTGGCCTGCCGACAAGTAGATGGATTGGTTCAGGGAAGAGACCGCCACGATTTCGGGAAAGAAATAATTGGCCAGAGAAGGTGCCTGTGCGGTAAAGACTTGCCCGTTGGCCGATACGATATACCGAATGGGGTTGACGTTGGAAAAGCTGCAGTCAATAGCCACCTGGAAGCTTACCTCGAGGAAAGGCCGGCCGGCGACGGGCTGAAGGGTAAATTCCAAAAGGGAAGGCGGCCCGCCGGCTGTTTCCCCGGCGCCTTCGATGCTCCCTTCCACATAATTCATTCCGGCCGGCAACTGGACGGCCAGAGCCTCTCCGCTGAACGTTTCGTGCTGCTCATCGGCCAGGTGCAACCGGAACCATCCGGGCTGGCCGCAGGCCACCAACCCTTCCGGCGCCTCCACCTGGGTGATGGTGATCTGGGCAAAGGCCGGCAGCCCCGGGCCCCAAAATAGTATTGTCCACTTCCATAGCTTGAATAAATTCATCGAGTTTTGTGTTTGGCGGCCTGTCTGTTGTCAGGCATTTTCGTGCTGAAGAGCGGCAGGCAGGGTCTTCAGGAGAATGCGCATATCCATCCAGAAGTTATAACTGGCGGCATATTCGATATCCAGCAGCTTTCTTTCCTCTTCAGACAGGTTGTTCTTGTCTTTTTTGGTGATCTGCCACAAGCCGGTTATGCCGGCCGGGGCGAAGAACCGGGCGATGTGCAGGTCGGAAGTCAGCCGTTCTGCCTCGTACAGGGGGATCGGGCGGTTGCCCACCAGCGACATGTCGCCCCGGAGGACGTTGAAAAGCTGCGGCAGCTCGTCGATGCTCGTGGCGCGGATAAACCTGCCGACCCGGGTAACCCGGGGGTCATTTTTGATCTTGACGAAAGTGCCCGCCCCCTGCTCAGATTTCTTCCGGAGGAAAGCTGCTTCCTCGACATAACCGCCATCCTGCACCAACAATTGTTGCTGCCCGGGCAGCCAGGCGTGCTCTTCCGGTGGTGCGGCGGCCCTCCGGTATTCGTTCTGCCGGCTCAGGTTGGCCAGCCGCTGGTCGGCATTTATCCGCATGGAGCGAAATTTGTAAAAGTCGAAAATCTTATAGCCCTGGCCCGCCCGTTTGGAAACATAAAATACGGGCCCGCTGGACTCTAGTTTGATCAGCAGGGCCACCATGGCAAAAACAGGGAGCGACAAGAGGACCAGCACCAGTGCGCCGCAAATGTCAAAGAGGCGTTTCCAGGCTGGCCGCCGCCAGCGGGTGGCCGCCGAAAGCCTGCCCGGAGTGAGTGGCTGCGGTTCTGCTTCCTGCCCTGCCAGGTTTCGAAGCCGTCGGCCGATGGCCGGGTCAGGGTGCAGTGGCACGAGGCAGTCGAGTGCCTGGAATCTCTTCGCAAGCGCCTTCAGGCGGGAGGACGGCTGCCCGGAAACAGCTACGAAAGGGATGCCGGCCAGGCGGGGCTGCTTCAGCATGAAGTGGCGCAGCTGCATAAACGCCCCGGCGGAATCGTGGCGCAGGTTGAACAGGACCAGGCGGAAAGGCGGGCCTTCTTCATTCAGGAAAGCGATGGCCTGCTCCGGAGAAGAGGTGTAGAGCAACGAAAAGCCTTCTTCTTCAAAGTACTGTGTCACGCCGGGAGGGAAAGAGGCGCCAACGAAGAGGATTCTTTTAACGGGAAACGTATTCATCAGCAGATGCTCTTAGGGTCAGGCGTAGGCGGTCATTGCGCCTTGCTCAGCCTGATGTGAAATTGTATTTTGTATTCCAGCTCTTTGGGGTTAAAAGGCTTTACCAGGTAGTCCGCCGCGCCGGCATACAAGCAACGGACCCGCTCCTGGCTGTTGTCGATACTCGACAGTATGATGACCGGAATGTCGCAGAACAAGGCCGAGTATTTCAACTGGGAAAGCATCTCTGCGCCGGAGACTTCCGGCATTTTCAGGTCCAGGATGATGAGGTCCGGAAAATTGCCGGCATCCAGCCACCGCCAGGCATTGGCTGCGCTTTGAAATGCCTGGGCCCGGTAGTGGCTGTCGAAATACTGCACCAGGAAATGGCACATCACTTCGCAGTCGTCGATGAACAGAAGAGTGGGCTTCATCATTTGAGCAATGCTTTCCGGTAAAAATAGCGGAGGGCTGTCCGGCTTCGCTTTTTATTTTGGCGAACGGGGCCCTGCGGCAGTTGAATAACCGGTTTCCTCCGTTAACCGGCCAACCGGCCCATCCAACCGGCCGGCCATTCCACTCTTCGGCCCTGAACTGCAAAATACCGGCCTTTTGCCACCACTCACCGAAAAGAACCGCTTTGCGGCCCGCCGTCTTGTTAAGTTTGGAAGAGAAGGATACCGGAGCACTATGCACCCGGTAAGTAAAAATCAGGGGTATGAATATCATGCGAGGCATAAACAGCATCCCGGGCCGGTTGTCCCGGGTTACCAGCTCTGGCAGCTTCATCTCCGAGGTGGACGGCCTGCGCTTCGTAGCGATTATGCCTGTGCTGCTCCAACACCTGAGTGAGCGCCTGCACCGCTATTCGGATATTAACTGGGCCCGGCCGGTAGCGGAAGACCCGGTGGCCTTCCTGGCGAGCCGGGGCACCATCGGGGTTTATATCTTCTTTGCCATCAGCGGCTTCATCCTCTGCCTGCCCTTTGCGAAACACCACTTGCTGGGTGCCCCCCGCGTTCCTTTGCGGAGCTATCTCTGGAGGCGGGTGACGCGGCTGGAACCCCCCTATTTGTTCTGGATGACCTTCTTCTTCCTGGTGCTGCTGGCTTACGATCCGCTGGGTATCGAAGAGCTGTTTTCCCACTGGGGGTACAGCCTGGTGTATTTGCACAACCTGGCTTACGCGGATCATACCCCCATCAATCCCGTGGCCTGGTCGCTGGAGATCGAAATACAGTTTTACCTGCTGGCGCCCTTTCTGGCGGCGTTTTTCTTTTCGGTCGAACGTGCGGATTGGCGGCGCTTCCTGCTGGCGGCTTCCATAGTGGGCTTCATCGGCCTGCAGCACCTGTTCGGCTGGCTGGCGTTGCCCTTCAGGCTCAGCCTGCTGGGCCAGCTCCAGCATTTCCTGGTGGGTTTCCTCATGGCCGACCTGTACCTCACGCGATGGGCGGCGGCGCCGGAAAGGCAATACCGCCTGTTGGATGCAGCGGCGGTCCTGGCCTTCTTCACCCTTTGTTTTTCCTGGTCGGAAGAGTGGGGTAAAAACATCGTTTTTGCGCTCGCCCTGGCCCTCTTGTTCTGGGCAGGCCTTCGGGGAAAAGCCTTTAACGCCTTCCTGCGCAATCCCTGGATCGCTGCTATCGGAGGGATGTGTTATACCGTCTATCTGATCCACCTGCCGCTCATCGAAGGCATCATCCGCTTCAGCCGGCACCTGAAATGGACAAATGGGTTCGGGCTCAATTTGTTGCTGCAGGCAGCGGCCGTACTGCCCGTCGTCCTGGCCGTCTCTGCCGTCTTTTACCTGTTGCTGGAAAAACCTTTTATGGACAAATACTGGCCGGCAAAGCTGGCCAACTGGTTTAAAGGCAAAGGGCGCGCTGCCCTGAGCTATATAAAAGTAAATCCATGATGTACGTGTATAAATTGTTGTTCCTGTCTGTGCTTGTCCTGTTGCCAGGCGCCGGCCCGTTTGCTCAGCCGGAAGGCCCCGGCCCCGGCTTCGAAGCGGAACAAACGGGCGAAGAACCCCTGTCCGTCCGTCCTCTGGAAGAACTGATCGGTGAAGCCCTGCAGCATTCGCCCCTCCTGAAAATGCAGGATTACAATGTGGAGAACGCCTACCTCAAGCTCAAATTGCTGGATAAAGAATGGAGCAGCTACTTCAACTCCATCGGATCTTTCCAGGTGGGGAATATCCGCTACCTCGACAACCTGGAATCGGCCAACGGCGGAGACGTCCGGACCATCACCCGGGAGAATACCTTCTACGGGATCGGCATCCAGGCCCGGCTTCCCCTGAGCGACCTCATCACGCGAAACGACCGGCGGAAGCTGCTCCAAAATCAGCTCGAACAGGAAAAGATGATGCGGCAGGATCAGCAGATAAAAATCCGCGAACTGGTCATCGCCCAGTACCAGGAACTGCAACTCAGGCTCAGCATGATCGGGATCCGGTCCAGGAACCTGGACTTCCATGCCGTAGCCGCCGAAATGGCGGAAAAATATTTTAAAGAGGGGAACCTCAGCCTGGAAGAATACACCCGCGCCGCCGGCGCCCAGAACCAGGCCGAAGAGGCACTCGCCCAGGCAAAGGCCGAAGCTGCCCTCGCCTTTCAACTGCTCCGGGAACTCGTCGGGGCGGATATCCGGGGAGAGTGAGGGGGATGTGTGAAAGTGTGAAAGTGTGAAAGTGTGTAACGGGCCTCAACAGTGAAACCATGAACTATGACTACCTCCGAACTAATAAGGCTGCTTAGAAAGAACCTGCCCCTGATCCTGGCGGCGGCCCTCCTGGCGGCGGCGGCCGTTTTTGTGCTTACGATGAATGCCAGGCAGCAATACACCTCCAGGGCCCTGGTCAGCACCGGCGTGATCTCTGCCTTTTCCATTGAGAGCCCATCCGCCAACGGCAAAGTCGACCGGGATTACACCCTCAGCGAGCTGGAGAACCTCATTGCCGTCGCCACCGCTTATGAAACCATGGAGGAGTTATCCACCCGCCTGCTGGCCCGGTACCTGATCCTGGAAAAACCACAGAAACTATGGCTGTCGCCTGCGGCTTTCGGGCAAATACAGGAACTGCCCCTGGACGGCATCCCGGAACAATTCCGCACCCTAAGCGATGAACAACAGGTGATGAGGCTGGCAGCGTATTACCGGAGCCGGGAAGAGCCCAATGCCCTTCAGGAGATCATCTATTCCGACGAGGAATACTTTGGCATCGAATACCTCCAGCAACAAATAAAGGTATACCGGAGAGGCAACAGCGACCTGCTGGAATTTGTATACACCACCACCGATCCTGCCGTCTGTCAACGCAGCCTGGAAATCCTGATCGATATTTTCATGCGGCGCCACGCCGAACTGAAAAAAAGCAACACCTCCCGGGTCGTCGACTATTTTTCGGACGCGGCCAGCGCCTCGGCCCGGCGCCTGCAACAGGCGGAGGAGGCCTTGCTGAAATTCCATACGGAGAACAACATCATCAACTATTACGAACAAACACGCTCTATTGCCTACCGCAAAGAAGACCTGGACGAATTGTATTTTAAAGAAAAAATGGTTCTGGAAAGCAGCCGGGCATCTCTGTCCCGCATTGAGCAGCAACTGGGCAACCGGGCCCGCCTGGCGGAGCTGAATGCCGGCCTGATCCAAAAGCGGGAGCAACTCTCCAGAGTATCCGCCCAACTGGCCAAATACGACTTGCTGGGAGGAGGACAGGCGCCGTCTTCCGCCGAACGCCGGCATCTGGCCGGGCAAATCGAAACGGCCCGGCAGGAAATCCAGGCCTACACGCAGGAGGTGTATGATTTTGACCAGACGCCCGACGGTATCGCCACCCAAAACCTGCTTGACGAATGGCTGAAACTGGTGATGGAAACGGAACAGTCGCAGGCGCGCCTGGGCGCGATCGAAGAACGGCAAAGCGAATTCGAGGCCATCTACGGCCAATATGCTCCCTGGGGATCCCAGCTGAAACGGATTGAACGGGAGATCGGCCTGGCCGAGGACGCCTACCTGGAGCACCTCCATAGTTACAACCAGGCTATCCTGCATCGGGAGAACTCCCTGATGTCCAGCCGCCTCAAGGTCCTGGATGCCCCTTATTTTCCGCAGGATGACGACGGGCAGCGCCTGCTGTTTATCCTGGCGGGCTTCCTGGCAGGTGCTTTCCTGGCGGGCGGCGGCCTCGTCGGCGCTGCTTTCCTGGACGGATCACTAAGGGAACCCCGCACGGCGGCCCTGCAAACCGGGCAGGAGGTGGGCGCTGCTTTCCCTTTGCTGGCCCGCCCTCCGAAGGGCAGCCGGAAGGAAGCCCGACAGCAGGCGGCCCTGGAGCGCTCCTCCGCCTTGCTGGCCCAGATGGTGCGGTTTGAAACGCTGGCGGCGCCCGGAAAACCGGTTTGCCTCCTCATGGCCAGTACCAGGCAGATGGAAGGAAAGTCTTTCCTGGCTTTGCAGCTCTCCCGGGCCCTGCGTCAGGAGAAGAAGCGCGTCTTATACCTCTATCCGATACACGAAGGCGACAGCCGACACCAGAGAATGCCGGCACCCGCCCATCCCGATAACTGCCCCTACCGGGCAGAGGAAGATACCATGGAAAAGATAAGGGCCAACGGACTGAACTGGGCTGTGGCAACCGGTGCCCACCTGCAGGATTATGACTTCCTGCTCCTGGAGGCACCCGCCCTGTTGGGCGGCTGGAGTCCCGTGGATATCCTCGGACAGTTCAACCTGGCGCTCCTGGCCTGCCGGGCCAACCGCTCCTGGACAGGTGCCGACCAACAGGCCCTGCAATCCCTCCGGAAAGCGCTCAACTGCCCGGTGAAGCTGGCCCTCAACGGAGTGCAAATCGACGTGCTGGAGGATTATCTGGGCGGGGATACGTCTGGCACGGGGTAAGTTGTTTGTTGTCTGTTGTTTCCGATAGTTGGCAGCGGGCGGGTGCTGAAGAACCGTCCACCAACCACCGGCAACGATCAATGTGTGAGTAGCCGTGCGTCAGTATAACAACCTGATTTGTCCACGAACACAATTGTCAGATGTTGAAAGGAGAAAAGATCGTATGTGTCGGTTTCCCCAAATGGGAGGGGGATTACATGAAATCCACCGTGCAACTCATGGCGGAGCTGGCCCGCCATAACCAGGTGCTGTACGTCGATTACCCCTTCACCCTGAAGGATTTGGCCGGCGGGTTCTATTCTTTCCGGGGGACGCCGGCCCTGCAAATCCTGGGCCTCCGGCCGAGGCTCGAAGAAAGGGGGCTGGCCGGCGGCGCTTCTGTACACCTGCTTCGCCTGCCGCCCTTCATCCCTTCCAACTGGCTGGCCGGCGAAGGCGCATACGACCACCTGATTCGCTGGAACGTGCGCCTGGCCCTGCCCTTCATCCGGCGCGCCATGCGCCGCCTGGGGCTGAGCCGGCCCATCGTGGTCAACGCCTTTAACCCGGCTTTGGGCAACGCCCTGGCCGGCCGGCTCGATGAAAAACTACTGGTATATTACTGTTACGATGAGATCAGCGCTGCCCGGTGGATCGGCAAGCATGGCGCCAGGCATGAAGCGGAATTCCTGCGGCGGGCGGACCTGACGATTGTTTCTTCCGCTGCCCTGCTGGCTGCAAAGGCCGCCGGGGCGAACCGGTGCGGGCTGGTGCGGAACGGAGCGCCTTCCGTCTTTTTTCAGCAACCGGGCCCCCGTCCGAAGGACCTGCCGCCCGGGAGCGCCGGCGCCATCATCGGCTATCTGGGTTCGGTGGATGAGCGCCTGGATTACAGCCTTTTGGAATATACTGCTGCCGCACTGCCCCATCGTCAGTTCGTCTTCGTGGGGCGTATCGTGGATCAGGCCGGCGCCCGCCGCCTGGAGCGCCTGCCCAACGTTTTCCTGCTGGGGTCGCGCCCGCCTGCCTGCCTGCCTGCCTATGTGTCGGCCTTTGCGGCAGGGATGATACCGTTTTTGAAAAACCGGCTGACCGCCGGCATTTACCCGCTGAAGGCCAACGAATACCTGGCACTGGGTAAGGCGGTAGTCGCTACCAGCTTCGGCGATATGCGGGATTTGGAACAGGTAGTAGAGGTGGCCGATACCCGGGAAGGCTTCCGGATAGCTCTGGAAAAAGCCTTGTCCTCCGATACCGTAGGGCGGCAGCACGTCCGCCGGGCTTTTGCGTCGGCCAATTCCTGGGAAAAGCGGGCAGCCCAATTCGGCGGCCTGCTGGCCGGCATCCTTTCCGGGGGGGGCAGCCCGCCGGGAGCGCCGGCGGAAGGCCTCTTGCCGGGCGTCAAAACCGCTTCCTCATGAACCGGGCAGCTTACCATACCCTGCCGGGAACGGCCGCCCAACGAAACAGGAGGGGCACCGTGCTGCTCCTCGCCCTGAGCATAGGGGCCGGGGCGCTACTCAGCCGCCTGGAACTGAGTATGGCCCTGGCGGCAGCCTGCCTGCCGCTTGTGTTGCTGCTGTCTGCCGCCATCGTCCGCTGGCCAGGGTTCGGGCTGCTGCTGGCTTTGGTGTTTTCCTTCCTGGCGGCGGGAATGAGCCGTTACGTGCCGCTGCCCTGGGGCCTGGGCGTCGACCTGATCCTGGCCCTTTGCGTGCTGGGCCTCGTTTTCCAAAAAATCCGAAGCCCGGACTGGGCCCTTTTGAAGAACGACGCCATCCTGCTCGCCGTCATTTGGTTCGGCTACCTCCTGCTGGAGTTGCTGAACCCCGAGGCCCCCGGGCCGGTAGCCTGGGCCTACGCCGTGCGGGGTATTGGCCTGTACAACCTGTTTGTCTTTGCCGTTGCTTTTGTGTACTTGCGCCGCCCCCATCACCTGGAGCTTTTCCTGAAACTGGTGTTCTGGCTTTCCGCCCTGGGGGCGCTCTGGGGTTTTCGCCAGCAGTTCTTCGGCCTGGACTTTGCCGAGGACTACTGGATATGGGATGAGGGCCACCACGATGAGCACGTCCTTCACGGCGTGCTGCGGGTTTTTTCTTTTTACAGCGACGCCGGCCAGTTCGGCGCCTCCCAGGCTATGATCGCCCTGATGTGCAGCGTGCTCATCCTCGGCCCGTTGCCCCTGCGCAAAAAGTTTTTTTACGGTTTTGTGGCGGCGCTTACCCTGTTCGGTTTTCTTTTTTCGGGTACGCGGGGCGCCCTGGCCGTGCCGGCGGCCGGCGTGCTCGTCTACCTCGTCCTGAGCAAAAATTTCAAAATACTGGCCGCCGGGCTGGTGGCCATCGGGCTGGTTTTTTACCTGCTGAAGTTCACCTTCGTCCTGCATTCTTTTCAGCCGGTGGCCCGCCTGCGGACGGCCTTATCGGTTGATAACCCCTCCCTGCAGGCGCGGTTGCGCAACCAGGTGACCTTTGGCAATTACCTGCGGGCCCGGCCATTGGGCGGGGGGGTAGGCTCGGCGGGTTACTGGGGAGAACGCTTTCGCCCGGGCTCCCTGCTGGCAGAGACGCCAACCGACAGCTATTATGTGAAAATATGGGCGGAAACCGGTATCATCGGCGTCTGCCTGCACCTGCTCATGCTGGGGTACTTTCTGGGGAAAGGCAGCTTCATCGTCTGGAATATCCGGAATCCGGCGCTGCGCTACCGGGCCATGGCCCTGTTGGCCGCCTTCGGCGGAGTGCTGCTGGCCAGTTACGGGAACCAGGTCTACAGCCAGTTCCCGACCGGGATCATCATGCCGGTAGCCCTATCCATGATCTTCATGGCGCCTCATTATGACCAGCAATTACAAAACGAAAAAGAACACGCAGAAACATGACGGTCGTATTTACCATAATCAGCGGGCTGGCATTGGCCTATCTCGCCTTCGGGGTGGGCTACCAGTTGCTCTTCGCTGCAGCCGGCCTTTTTTACGAACAGGAGGCCCGGATCATTGCGCCATCCCGCTGCCGCATCGCCGTGCTCATCCCTGCTTATCGCGAAGATGCGGTGATCGTGTCCACGGCCCGGCAGGCGCTGGCCCACGACTATCCGGGCCACCTTTTCGAGGTGGCCGTCATTGCCGACGGGCTGCGCCGGGAAACGCTGGATGCCCTGCGGGCCCTGCCGGTGAAGCTGGTGGAAGTGGCCTTTGAGCAGAGCACCAAATCCAGGGCCATCAACCAGGCCCTCTGCCGGATGCCGGAAAATGCCTGCGATGTGCTGGTTATCCTGGACGCCGATAACGTGATGGCGCCGGGCTTCCTGGCCCGCCTGGCCGATCATTTCGACCGGGGCTTCCTGGTGGTGCAGGGCCGGCGGGCACCCAAAAATGCAGACACGCCTATGGCGGTGCTCGACGGGGCCAGCGAAGCCATCAACAACCACATCCTGTGCAAGGGCCAGCGCGCCCTGGGCTTTTCCGCCCGCCTGGCCGGCTCGGCCATGGCCTTCAATTACGCCCTCTTCCGGCAGGTGATGCCACAGGTCGACGCCATCGGCGGTTTCGATAAGGAACTGGAGCTTCGCCTCGTGCAGCGCCGCCTGTGTATCGGTTATGATGACGAGGCTATCGTTTACGACGAAAAGGTGCGCCGGGAGGCAGATTTTTCCCGGCAGCGAAGCCGGTGGATCGCCGCCCAGTTTCAATACGCCCGGCGCTTTTTCCCGTCGGCTTTCCGGGCCTGGCTCCGGGAGGGCAATGGGGATTTCATGAACAAAGCCGTCCAGATGCTGCTTCCGCCCCGCCTGATCACGCCGGGGGTTTTAACCCTGGGGACGCTGGCTCACCTGCTGGCCGGCGCCTACGGTCTGGCAGCCGGGTGGGGTGCCGTCCTGTCCGCCAACCTGCTGGCCTTCCTCCTGGCGATGCCGGCCTACATGTGGAGGGCGCCGTACCGGCAGGCTTTCCTGCGCCTGCCCCGGGCTTTTTTCTACGCCCTTCAGTCATTGCTGCGGTTAAAATATGCCCGCCGCCATTTCATCAACACGCCCCACGGCGATAACGGATAGAACGATGCTTGGAGAAGGAATGCCCTGGCACATCATTTTGCCTTTCTTTTTTCTGGGTTTTTTCCTGGGCCTTCACAACGCCCGGAAATCCCTGGCCGGCCGTCAGCCGGAAGGAGCAAGGCGACAACCAAAGCGAACGTAGATGAAACGGGAAAGAAGATTCTGGGTAAAAGCCGGCAGCTACTCTATACTGGGATACCTGGCGCAGCTGGGGCTGGCCTTTGTCAGCTTCCTGGCGCTCATCCGGATGATGCCGGAATACGAGTTCGGCGTCTGGGTGCTTTTCCTGACCATCACTTCCTTTGCCGAGATGGCCCGCGTCGGCCTCACGCAAAATGCGGTGGTCAAGTTTTGCGTAGAGCAGCGGGAAGCCTACGGCGAAGTCCTCACCGCCGGCTTTTTTCTCAACACGGCGAGCAGCCTCCTCCTGAGCCTGCTGCTGCTGCTGGCGGGCATTCCCCTGGGGTACCTGTGGTCGGCGCCGGAACTGATGGGGCTGCTGTGGTGGTACCCGGCTTTCGCCCTGCTCCACGGCGCCGCCCGCTTCATCGATAATGTTCAAATGGCACATGGCGACTTTAAGGGCATCTTCTGGTCGAAGCTGGCCTTTGGGCTGGTTTTCCTGGCGAGCATATTCCTCCTCCGGGCCTGGAAAGGGGAGGTTCCCCTCCGGGCGCTGCCCGCCTTGCAGGTACTGGCCAGCCTGCCCTCTCTGGGCGTGGCCCTGCTCTACCGGACAGATTACCTGAAGCCGGGGCGCCTGGAATGGGGCTGGGTGAGGCGCCTTTTCCATTTTGGGAAATATGTGCTCGGCACCAATTTCAGCTCCATGTTTTTCAGCAAGCTGGATATTATGATGGTGGGCGCCTTTCTGCACCCGATGGCCGTGGCGGTTTACAACGTGGCGGCCCGCATCACCAATTACATGGAAATACCCATGTCCGGGGTTGCCCAGGTAGCCTATCCCCGGCTGGCGGCGGCCAACAAGGAATGGGGCAAAGGGCAGGTGGCCCATCTGTACGAGCGCATGGTAGGCCTGTTGCTGGCTATGCTCCTGCCCATGGCCGTCCTGGTGCTGGGGCTGGCCCGGCCCATCGTGGTTTTCCTGGCCGGAGAAGCCTACGCCGATGCAGCCCCTCTGCTGAACATCCTGGTGGTGGCGGTGCTGGCCAAACCCTGGGGCCGCCTCTTCGGCATTACCCTGGACGCCATCGGCCGGCCGCGCCTGAACTTTGTGATGCTGCTTCTGGCCCTGGCGCTGAACGGGGCACTGAACCTGGCTTTTATCCCGCTCTGGGGCGTAACCGGTGCCGCTCTGGCCAGCCTGGCGTCCATGTGGTGCCTCTTGTTAGCCAGCCAGTTGGTGCTGCGCCGGATCATCCCCATCCGGCAATGGAATATTTTTAACCGAATGTGGGCGCTGTACCGCCGCCCCATGGTAGAACTA